>JAGNZB010000060.1 GCA_017984655.1 Candidatus Altimarinota bacterium | reverse complement strand
AGAACCAGTTCCCGTACCACCACCAAGACCACAAGTAATGAATACCATGTCGGCACCTTGGAGTGCTGTCTTGAGCTCATTGATATTTTCATCTGCAGCCTTTTTGCCAATATCAGGATTAGCACCTGCTCCCAATCCTTTTGTTTTCTGGACACCAATATGAATCTTGACGTCAGCTTGTGAAGACTCCAATGCCTGAGCATCAGTGTTGACAGCAATAAACTGTACATCAACAACACGAGCCTTGATCATGCTATCGAGGGCATTGTTGCCACCGCCACCAGTACCAACAACAATGATTTTTGCTTGACCCATTGGTGCTGATGATTTGCTTGAAGTCATAGAGTGAGATTAATGAAAATTAGGAGGAGAATCGATAATTGGCTTTCAAGTTGTGATCTTAATATAAAACCTCAATATTGACAAGAAAAATTAGTATTCTCTTATATGTTAGCGAATAAAACTTTTGAACCAACCTTTGACAGTAGTGAGCAGGGAACTTTTGTGCAATTTCACTTGAGGCTCATTGCGCATTCCCCATAGTAGCAAGCCAATTACAGTAGCATAAGCTGGATCATCAATATTATCGACAATTCCTTCTACTTCTACAGGATACCCGACCTGCACAGGCAAGTTGAGCATCTGTTTTGCCACTTCAACACAACCAGCAATTTTCACACCACCACCAGTCAATACCACACCGGCAGGCAACAAGCCATCACGATTAATTTTGCGCAATTCTTTCGCTACCACATCAAAAATTTCTTGCATGCGAGCCTCAGCAATCTCAGCCAACAAGTGACGAGAAACCTGCTGGGTATCTACATGACTAAGCAGTGAAAGGTCGATAATATCATTTGGACGAACTTCCTGGGGAAGACAAGTTCCGTACTCTAATTTAATCTTCTCTGCAGTATCTACAGAAGTTCGTAAGCCAATCGCAATATCATTGGTCACATGTCCAGCACCAACACCCAGCACTGCAGTATGCAGCAGGGCCCCCTCTTCAAAAACAGCTAAATTTACTGACCCGCCACCGATATCAACAACAGCCACACCCAATTCTTTTTCACGACGTGACAACACAGCCTCTGAAGCAGCCAACATCGACGGCACAAAATCATCTACATCAATACCAGCCTGGTGAATACATTTCATGATATTGCGCATGCTGGTCTGAGGCGCAGTCATAATCAAGGCATCCACCTCCAAACGAACACCCATCATACCAACAGGGTCCTTGATACCAACCTGATCGTCTACTGTAAAAGTTCTAGGGATTACCTTAATCACCTTTTGAGTCTGTGGAATAGAAACAGCCTGAGACGCATCAAGCACACGATGAATATCATCAGCTGAGATCTCACCATCCTGACGACCAATCGAAATAAACCCACGGCTATTGATAGTGGTCAAACCCACACCAGCCATATTAACAACAGCATGATCAACTGGAGTACCAGCCATCCGCTCTGCCTCACTTACTGCTTGGGTAATTGAATTAATAGTCTCTTCAATATCGATAATCTGTCCCTTACGAATTCCATGACTAGGCACATCACCAACGCCGACAATTTGAGGAACTCGAGCCCCCTCACCATTGATAACGCCCAAGACCACCCTGATTCGGGTGCTGCCGACATCTATCGCAGTAATAACTCGTTCTTTGGCCATGCCAAGAAAATAAAGTATAGGAAAAAGCACTGAAAAATGCATCCCCAGTATATGACACTGAGCTTAATAGTCAATCAAAGATCGGCTTCTATATGTGCTTAATAATGGTGAATACTCGGGAAAGTTTTGTAATAACATTTCTTTCATCTCAAGCATGCTTTTTTCATCAGCAGCAAGCAGATGGTCATAGCCCCACACATGAAGCAGTCCATGCAAAACAATGAACATCAACTCTTGCTCATAAGAGTGCCCCATCTGGCTAGCTACCGACTTCAAAACCGCAGGAGCAATGTAGATCACCCCCATCTTTTCACCTAGTCGATCGATACCGAAGTCCAGTGATATTACATCAGTCACCTTGTCAATTTCACGATATTGTTTATTGAGCTGACGAATCTTCACCTTGGACACAAAGACAATTTCCAGGGTAGCCCTAGCAACTGGCCCACACAAAAAGGACACCTCCTGCCACCAGTATTTGATTACGGTGCAGAGACGAGGTGTCCACTTTGATTTGGGTACGAATTGTACAGTACCTTTCATGAGCTCGACTATTCAGTAGCTTCTTCAGCTTGTTTCTGAGTACGATATTGGGCGCGAATTTTAAGCTGACGCTTGTTCAGCTTAGAACTGTGGAACTTGCGAGAACGCACACGTGCCAAGACACCATCGCCCATTACTTTGCGACGAAAACGGCCAAGCATCTTCTCTACTGATTCGTTATTTTGTCGTAAAACATATGTCATATAGCACCTCCTTTCAAAAATTTAAGCGAAGACACTCTAGTAGAAGAGAGGGAGAAGTGCAACAACAGAAATTACAAATTACAGATTATAAATTACAAATTTGGCTCAGGAGAAGGGAATGGTGAGAATTGCATGTTAATGGTGCTTGCCGAGATACTCAGCAGGACCCTTCGCAACGCTCAGGATAATGGAGGGAGAGAATGAGGAATAAGGATGGGACCATAAAGGTAAAAGTGAAAGTAAGGGTGAATGGAAAGCCTAATGGTGGTTAACGTCATGTGAGTGGCCTCAATTCCTCATTACTAATTTATTCTCGAGCCCTTCCCCAATTTGTAATTTGTAATTTATAATTTGTAATTTTGAGCCAGCCTTATTCTTTGTTATCTTGAGCATATAGTTATTTTCATTGCTGATGAGTTTTGTTCACCTCCATGTACATAGTCACTTTAGCCTTTTGGATGCGCTAGGTTCGCCTTACGCCATTATCAATCGTGTCAAGGAACTGCACATGGAAGCGATCGCACTTACTGACAATGCGGTGATGTATGGTGCCGTGGATATTTATCAGGCTGCACAAGGATACAAACTACGACCGGTTCTTGGCGCAGAAGTCTATGTGGCCCCCCACTCACACTTCGACCGTAGCGAAGAAGCGAAGCATCCATTTCAACTAGTACTATTAGCTGAGAATAATCAGGGCTATCAGAACCTGATGAATTTGATTACCAAAGCACAGCTAGAAGGCGTCCACGAGAAGCCAATGATTGACTGGGATTTGCTAGCAGAATACCATACTGGCCTGATTGCTCTCAGTGGTAACTGGAGTTCAGAACTAGGCACAATACTTTTACAAAAAGGCCTAGAGGAAGGTAAGAAGCTCGCACTAAAGTATCAAGAACTCTTTGGTAAAAACAACTATTTTATTGAGATCGAACGTCACGGCTTAGAACAAGAAGAGCAGCTCTCTCCTCTCCTCATCGCCTTGAGCCAAGAAACCGGCATCCCATTGGTGGCTACCAATGATAGTCACTACCCTAATACCACCGACCGAGATGCTCATGACGCCTTAATTTGTGTCAAAAATCAGAAACTGATCAGTGACCAAAATCGACCGCAACTCAAAGGAGACTATTCAATCCGTAGTGAGGAAGAGATGCGAACTTTATTTGCGGATATACCTGAGGCATGTGACATCACCAACCAGATTGCAGAGCGCTGCGATGTACAGCTCAGCCTCGGCAAAAATCTACTACCACCATTCCAATGTCCACCAGGACTTGATGTTCCCCAATACCTTTACCAATTATGTATTGAAGGGGCCAAAAATCGTTATGGTGAAGTGCTAACTGATGAGATCCTCAAACGTATTGACTACGAGCTCGGCATCATCAACAAAACCGGCTTTCCTAGTTACTTCCTGATTGTGTGGGATTTTGTAAACTGGGCCAAAACCAACGGAGTTCCTGTTGGGCCAGGTCGTGGATCCGCTGCTGGTGCCATTATTACTTACTGCCTTGGGATCACCGACATCGACCCACTCGAACACGACTTGGTGTTCGAACGCTTCCTCAATCCTGAACGTGTCTCCCCTCCTGATATCGATATCGATTTTGCCGACGATAGCCGGGAAAAAGTAATTAACTATGTCGTCGAGAAGTACGGACGTGACAGTGTCGCCCAGATTATTACCTTTGGTACGATGGGTGCCAAGGCCGCGATTCGTGATGTCGGTAGAGTACTTGGCTTTGGCTACAAAGATGTCGACAGTTTGGCAAAACTGATTCCCATGAAGCCAGGTACCAAACTCAAGGATGCATTGGAACAGGAACCTCAACTCAAAGAAACCCTAGCTACCAATGCCGCGCATCAACAGATCTGGCAGCTGGCTAGCAAACTTGAAGGAGTAGTCCGTCATGCATCCACCCATGCATCAGCAGTAGTTATTGCTGGAGAGCCTCTTGTAGAACATACCCCACTCCAGAAAAACACTGCCGGCAAAGAAGAGGGTGTGGTGACTCAGTATGCGATGAAGCCACTCGAGCTACTCGGCTTGCTCAAGATGGACTTCTTGGGTCTACGCAACCTTACTGTATTGGCAGACACCGCCAAGTTGATCAATCAAAATTACCAAATTGACCTAGACTGGCAACATCTCGACACCAAAGACAAAGACAGCTACGAACTGCTCGCCTCTGGAAAAACCACAGGAGTATTCCAGCTTGAGTCAGAAGGAATGAAGCATTATTTAAAAGAGCTAAAACCCAGCAACTTCGAGGATATTATCGCGATGATTTCTTTGTATCGTCCAGGTCCTCTGGAGGCAATTCCTGACTTTATTGCTGCCAAAAATGGGCTCAAGGAAGTAGTGTATCTTGACCCAGAGCTAGAGCCAATTTTGAAGAAAACGTACGGAGTCATCGTCTACCAAGAGCAAGTGCTCGAAATCGCCCGTCAATATTGTGGCTTTAGTTATGGAGAGGCCGATATCCTCCGTCGAGCGGTAGGAAAAAAGATCAAAGAGTTGCTGATGGAACAACGGCAGAAGTTTATCGATAAAGCAGTCGCTCGAGGCAAACTGGCAGAAACAGCTGAAAAGATTTGGGACTTCATCGAACCTTTTGCTCGGTATGGTTTCAACAAATCACATGCGGCTTGTTATGCCATGATCGCTTATCAGACAGCCTATCTCAAAAGTCACTTTCCGGCAGCATTCATGGCAGCCCTCCTCACTAGTGATCGTGGGGACACTGAACGTGTTGTGATCGAGATTGAAGAATCAAAAGTCTTGGAACTTACCATTCATCCTCCATCGATCAACCACTCCGAACTCAGCTTTACGGTAGTGGGTCGTGATGGCATCCGCTTTGGACTGGGTGGCATCAAGAACTTAGGTGATGCTACTAGCCTAGCAATTGTTCATGCTCGAGAACAAGGAGGTCCATTTACCTCGATGCAAGACTTCCTCACCCGCATCGAACCACAAGCAATCAATCGCAAAGGGCTTGAAGCATTGATCAAGGCCAATGCGCTTTGTGACTTTGGCACTCCGGACCAGCATATGATCAATCTCGACACCTGCATTCAATACCTCGGTATCTTGCGCAAGCTACGTGATGCCCCCAAGGATTCCCTCTTTGGCGAATTTAGTGGCATCAATGACTATCCCAATTTAAAACTCGCCCCCCTAGCTGAGCCATTACCAATTAAGACTGTCTTGGATTGGGAAAAAGAAGCATTGGGATTGTATCTCTCAGCCCATCCGCTCGACCATCTCAAGCCGCTCTTTGCCAAAAACAGTATCAGGATTGATCAATTGACAGTCAAAGATGATGGGAAAAAGGCCCAGATCTCAGGCATGATCCTCCATTGCAAAAGAATTTTGACCAAGAATGGTCAAGCAATGTGCTTCCTTGACCTCGAGAATCCATTCGGTCGCATTGAAGGCGTCATCTTTCCCAAGGCACTGCCCGCTTGTCAGGAGCTTGCGGTCGAAGATGCGATGGTCAAAGCATCAGGGACCATCTCCTTCCGAGACCGTCGTGGTGGTGGCCAAGGAACCACGGCGAAGTTACTGATAGATAAACTTGATCCCTTAGTGATCAATGAAAACATGCTAACAAATAGTCTCAAAGACCAATATTCTCCGTACCGCATTAGCCTACCAGCTTCGACCGGTCAAGAAGCACTCAGCCAACTCAAATCTATTCTGATGCGCTTCCCGGGTGTCCAACCTGTAGAGCTCGAGCTCAAAACGCCATTACACAAGTCCACGGTCATTAGCCTCCCCTTCCATATCACGCTTTCTGAGCCACTAGAACAAGCACTATCTACATTCTATGAAACCTATACGTCCCAAATATCGTAGTCGATACCTTATCGGAATATCAGCTATCCTCATTATCATCAGCCTTGTCTGGCTACTACCGCAGACAAAAAATGTGCTTAGTCCTGTTGGCAGCTTTCTTGCCCCCACCCAACGATTCCTTTATCGGGTAGAAATAGCAATGGGCACATTTTGGCATTACCTAACCCAAGACACTGATACCGAGCTACAGTCAGTCAAAAATGAAAATGAACGGCTTCAAGCTGAGCTCAGCCAAATGAGCCTGATCACAAGAGAAAATGAAGCCCTACGAAGCGAACTTACTGTACAAAGAACCCACAAGAGACAAGTAGCACTTGCTCATGTGATTGGTGAGAAACCGGGTAGCTTCTCACGTTTCTTGATTCTTGATATCGGTAGCAACCAAGGACTACGCGTGGGATTGCCAGTGATCCTCAACAACGCCCTCGTCGGCAAGATCGAACATGTCAGCGAGCACTCAGCTGAGATGAGTTTGGTTACTGATCCAAAGAGTGTTTATTATAGTTATTTAGACAAGAGTCATGCCAAAGGACTAGTCCAGGGCACCATTGGACTAGGTTTACTGCACATGACCCAAGTACCAAAAAGCACCACGTTTGCCAAAGGTGAATATATTTTTACCACTGGTCAGGAATTAGAAAATTTCAATGATATTTTGATTGGTACAGTAAGTGAGGTGATCAGTAGTGACCAAGAGACCTACCTCACCCTCCTTGTCACCCCCACAGTCGAAAGTACTCAGATCGACAGCGTATTTGTTGTTCTCAATTAACTATGATTGGTATCCTAATTCGCATTTTTACCGTTGTGATTGGTTCATTGGTCTCCGTCACCTGGTTTCCCACCAGCTTCTTACCACTGTGGCTGACCATGGCTGCTGCCAACTTTTTTTCTTTGCGTGAAGGCACAATCTTGTTCGTCGGCTTTAGTTTGATGAGCCTTGCTATCAATCCCACTTGGTACCAATTCTTCGTACCATTGGTACTTTGGGTAGGCCTACTAGTGATTATTGTTCCCGGCCTACTACCACATGGAAAAAGACTGTCTTGGATTAGTTTTGTACTGACAGGGATAGCCCTATCAGTAACAC
>JAGNZB010000059.1 GCA_017984655.1 Candidatus Altimarinota bacterium | reverse complement strand
TCATAGTACAAAGGTCAAGTATGAGATGCAATCAAAAAAAACGACCTCAATTCCCAACCATCCCTTTCAAACCACAACCTTCATCTTATCCTGTTTTCTTACTCCTCTTTCCTTGAGATCGCAAAATGTTGCCTAAGCTAAAAATTGAGGAATGAGAAAATAGGAAAGAGACTTCTCGCTAATGGCGAGATCGTGGTGGGACTGCCGGGATTCGAACCCGGGACCGTTTGCTTAAGAGGCAACTGCTCTACCAACTGAGCTACAATCCCATATTTCTTCACTATTTGTGAAGCGCAGAGACCATAATCAAAAAAATCCAAAAAGGCAACATTTTCTTGTTGTTATCTATGACTACTAAAGACTGTGGTAGTTGTTTCGTGATGAAATGGCTAGCCAGAAAGCTAAATTTTCTTGACATTTGGCTCGTTATTTTTTAGGTTGTGCGTGTTCCAAAAAACGGTACCAAAGTATGTTTGCGGGAATAGCTCAGTTGGTAGAGCGTCTCCTTGCCAAGGAGAAGGTCGCGAGTTCGAGTCTCGTTTCCCGCTCCACACGAGCTCGCCATAGGCGGGCGAGTCTTATCCTTATCCTTCACCTTTCGAATCACACTGTCAGTAGTAGACAGACCACTTTTAGACGTGCTCGTGGAAGACTGAGACTAAGACGAGAATTAGGAATAAGGTCTTATCCTTCACTTTTCGAATCACACTGTCAGTAGTAGACAGACCACTTTTAGACGTGCTCGTGGAAGACTGAGACTAAGACGAAGACTGAGGCGAGAGTTAGGAATAAGGTTGAAGCTTAGCTTTCTACTGCTGGGCCAACCATCTTTCACAGTCTAGGGCAGCTCTACAGCCGTCACCTGCAGCGGTGATTGCCTGACGATAAGTATAGTCTTCCACATCTCCAGCGACAAACACGCCGGGAATGTTGGTCATACTACGGTGAGTAGGTACTAGGTAACCATTTTCTAGCATATTGATCTTGCCCTTCAAGAAACCGGTATTGGGGTCATTCCCAACTGCAACGAACACGCCATCGATAATCATTTCTCTTTGTTCTTTGGTATTGACGTCCTGAAGAATTACTTTTTCTACTCTCTGCTCACCTAGCAATTGAGTAATTACAGTATTCCAAATCACTTTAATCTTGGGATCTTTGAGCACACGATCCTGCATGATCTGACTAGCACGCAGCTGGTCTCGACGATGTACTAAAGTAACTGAAGCAGCCATTTGGGCTAAATGATGAGCTTCCTCCATAGCACTATCTCCACCACCAACGATGATCACATGCTTATTGCGATAGAAAAATCCATCACATGTCGCACAGGTATGATAGCCCCGACCTACGAAGCGAGCTTCACCAGGAGTACCGAGATAGCGAGCAGAGGCACCAGTAGCGACAATAATCGCATCAGCTGTGTGGGTACCCGCATCAGTAGTGACCACAAAAGGGCGCTCAGTGGTAATTTCCACTGCTGTTTCATACAGCACCTTGGCACCAAACTTTTCTGCTTGCGCCTGCATATCCATCATCAGCTTTGGCCCCTGAATTCCTTCGGGAAAACCAGGAAAATTTTCAATTACGGTGGTTGTCGTTAGTTGACCACCGGGTTGTGGTCCCGCCAAAATAGTGACATCCAAAGCTGCTCGAGCGCAGTACAATGCTGCAGTATATCCAGCAGGCCCAGCTCCAATTACTAATACTTTTGCTTTTTGCATAAGATCAAAATCAAAATAATATCTGCAAAATCATTTATACACTGGCGTACCGTATGCGCCAAGAGCTGGCCAAAAGTTGGTAGCGACAAGCTCAGCAAAGGTGACAAAAACGAATATTTTCACTATCTTTCAAAAGCCTGTAAATTTTTGATCATGGACGACCAGCAACCGATTTGGCGATGGCTACTGATAAGTATGATGATGCTCAGCATTGGCACCTTGTCATTTGGTGGCTTTTTTATGTTTCGCACAGTACAAGCTGTAGTAGATGCTGTCCGTGATCCAATCTCTTTGATCAATCAGTTACCACAAGCAACACCCGCAAACACAACCGATGCAGACCCAATCAAAGCAGAAGGCTGCAGCTATATCATGCTACTCGGTGGCGGAGGCAAAGATTATGATGATGGCTCAGAACTAGTCGACAGTATTATGGTTGCTAGTATCTGTAGTAACCCTGATCAAATTGTCTTCATCTCTATTCCCCGGGATTTGATGGTACAAACCGACAAATTCGGCTATCGCAAAATCAATACACTCTACATTCTTGCCAAACATCAAATTGGTGAAGAACACGCCTTCGACCTCATGCTCGAAGCTGCTCAGAAAGTGACAGGACTACCAGTACAAAACTATGCTTACGTTGACTTCCAAGGATTCGTGAAGATCTTCGATGCCTTAGCTGGCAACGATGGCCTTGAAATCAATGTCAATCCAGGCTTCGTTGATAGAGAATATCCAGGACCAAACTACAGCTATACCACCGTGCGATTTGAAGATGGTATCCAAAAAATCGACGGCAAGAAAGCCCTCCAATTTGTCCGCTCTCGTCATGGAGTCAACCTCACCACCGGAGAAGGTGTCGCGTCTGACTTCGATCGTGCCCGCCGTCAGCAACAAATCATCAGTTTACTCAAGGATCGTGTCAAAGATGTCTTGCTCAGCAACAACATGGAACCACTCGTCAATACTACTGATGCCCTCAAAGAAAGCTACAAAACCAATCTCACCCTCCGTGACATTCTCACCCTAGCGGGCAATGCCAAGGACATCTCTACAGAACAAATCCACAGTATCGTTCTCAAAGAAGGTCCCGGAGAGTTGCTCTATGTACCAGATCAAGCCACCCGCCAACGAATCGGCAGCGGCGCCTGGATGCTTTTGCCTGAAGGTAACAACTTCACTACCATCCAAAAGTATATTGCCCGTGTATTAAAGAATCCTGCACAAGCTCTCCTTGGGACTACACCAGTTGAAATACTAAATGGCACCAAAACGGTGGGGTTGGCAGGTAAATATAGTAACAAACTGCTAGAAGAGGGCATCACTATTCTATCTCAATACGGCATCCGTAATACCCACAATAAAAAACAGTACGAAAAGACACTGATCATCGACAATAGTGGAGGCAGCAACCTCGAACTAGTCCGTACTATTCAGCAACTCATTGGTCACGGGGAGATTGTCGCCGAAAACCCCGAGCCCCAACTCTACTCTCGTGTGGGCATCACCATCATCTTAGGCCAAGATAGTGTCGAAAGCAGCACCTCTACTAGCACGATCAGCCCTGCAAATGTCGAGATCGAAAACTATGGCCAGACTCAATAACATCTTCATCGCTGCCCAGAAGATTGGCAGTGCTCTGCGACTCCACACGCAACTAAGCTTAGCTTACAGAGGGACTATTCTCTTTTGGATGCTGATTCATGCGATTGGATTCATTGCCATGTTTTATTTCTGGGATGCCGTCTACAGCGACCGAGATATCGTTGGTGGCTTTGCACGATCAGACATGATCAGTTATATCCTGATTGCCAGCATGCTGCGTGAATTTGTAGTCGTCGAACCAGAATACGAAATCAATAATGACATCAACCAAGGTGGTCTAGCACGTTACCTCACCAGACCATTTTCCTATCCACTACAAATCATTCTTAGCAGCTCGCTTTGGCATAGTATCGAAATGATCATCAGTTTGATTGTCTACACAAGCCTCTCGTATTTTTTAGTACCAACAGCACATTGGCAGCTATCCTGGGCAGTGATCGTCCTCGTGATCCTCGGTCATATTTGTTGTAGTTTTTTATCATTACTACTCAGTACAATGGCATTCTGGCTCCAACAGGCTTCAGCATTTTTCTACTACAAAGCACTATTGATTATCTTTACCTCAGGCCTCTTTTTCCCTATTTCCACCGTACCAACATGGCTACAACAAGTGATGCAAACATTGCCATTTTATAATGCGATTGGCTTACCAGCAGCATTAATGATCGAGCAAGCATCTCAAACCGACATCTTACCAGCAATGAGCACCCTGGTGATCTGGACCATCACTCTAGCGATCACAGCTACTTTTTGTTGGCGAAAAGGCCTAAAAAGATTTGAGGCAATTGGGGGATAATCCTTTTACGAAATGACTACAAAATTTCTAGCACTACTTAAATTGAGCTTCGCCCGTGATAGTAGCTACCGAACCAATTTCTGGGCTACGATCATTTCCAAGGTCGGCTTTCTGATTTTTACCATTGCCTGGTTCAATGTCATGTACGCCACACTAGTTCAGATCAAAGATTGGGATTATGGCCAAACCCTCTTCTTCCTGGCCACATTTCAAATTATCGAGACTACCACCCTAGCCCTCTTTGGTAATAGCTTTGCCGAATGGCACAATCACATCAAAAATGGCTCGCTCGATACCGTGCTAGTCAAACCTTATGACAACCAGCTACTGCTCTCGCTTCAAGCCATTTCACTACCAGGCCTAATCACGATCATTGCACCAATTGTGCTCCTTGTGATCGTCCAGATCCAGTTCCAACCAATTATTTCAGTTTCGGCAGCTCTACTGTATGGTCTGAGCCTCATTTTTAGTATCGGTATTTTTTATAGCGTATGGCTAGTCCTCATGACAGCACTGTTTTGGCTAGAAGGGGTCGCACAATGGTCCCATCTTTTTCAAGCACTGACCAGCTTCATGCAAGTTCCACCAATAATTTACACTGGACCCGTGAAGGTGCTTTTCTATTGGATACTGCCACTTTTCACCGCCACAATACTGCCACTACAAGTAGGCAGCGATCAAAACTATCGTGCTTTCCTTATAGTTGCAGGAGTGAGCTTGTTTAGTCTGATCATCTCACGGGCTTGGTTCAAATACGGCCTCAGACATTATGGCAGTGCTAGTAGCTGAGGACACAACCTCAATCCCTTGGCATTGGTGTGGGAAAAATGATATAATAAACAGAACACAAAAACACACCCTCCATGAAACGTTGGCTGACTAGCCTCGCCATCATCATCGTTAGTGCTACAACACTAGTAAGTTATAGCATTGAGATAAGCCACAGCAGGCTCATCCATGCTCAAGAATCCTTGCTACCTGACCACACAGCACAAGAGCTCCTGATCAGCAGTGATGCTATTAGTAGTGACGTCCTCAAATCTCAACTCAGAAGCCTCCAGAAAGACTTTGCTATCGATGAAATCGAACGCCTCCCCACCAGCGAGACCCAGTTTAGAGTACGATTCCGAGACAATACCAACTTGGCCGATATTATTGCCAACACCACTCACCAACTCAAAGTCGAACCAAACTATTTACTGCAGGCAGAAGCGCTACCTACTGACCAATATTATGCTAGTGAGCAATGGTATCTCAACAACACGGGACAAAGTTTTCACCGCAATGGCAGTACAACCCAAGCTGGAACTGCAGGCATTGATATCAATTGGCAAACCAGTTTTAGTAATTCAGCAGAACGAGGAGAGGGGACCATCGTAGCAATCATCGACAGCGGCATCGTTGATTTACACAGTGAACTCACTAGTCAACTCTGGACAAATCCGAGCGAACTAAACGACAGCATCGACAATGACAACAATGGCCTGGTCGATGACACCCATGGTTGGAACTTCTTTGACAACACCAACAAGCTTACTGATGGCTTAGGCCACGGCACCCAAGCGGCAGGACTGATTGCCGCCAATGGTAACACACAAGGCATCATCGGCGTCGCACCACAAACAAAAATCATGGTACTCAAAGTACTAGATGACAATGGCAATGGTAGTACTAGTGATGTAGTCCAAGCCATTCATTACGCCGTCAATCAGGGTGCCAATGTGATCAATATGAGCTTTGGCGGAGCCAATGCGATGACGGCTCCATTGATCAGCGCCTGCAATGACGCACTCCAAGCAGGCGTAGTACTAGTAGCAGCTGCTGGTAATAGTAATCTCGACATCGTCGCTCACAACTTCGCCCCAGCAGCAGTACCTGGTGTGATTGTGGCAGCAGCATCTGACAGTAATGGCCAAAGAGCCAGCTTCTCGAACTACGGCAATAAAGTGGACCTCACTGCGCCTGGCATAGCACTGCTCACAACAAGAGCAGGTACCAACAGTGAACCATCTAGCCAAGTAATCGGCAGTACTAGTAATCCCAATGGATACATTGTCGTCACGGGCACGAGCTTCTCCGCTCCATTGGTCAGTGGTGCGGCAGCATTGCTCAAAGGCCAGAACCCCCAATGGACTGTTGATCAAATCAGGACTCGACTACAAAATAGTAGTACCGACATGGGGTCAGTAGGCAAAGATCCATTATTTGGCTATGGAAGGCTCAATGTAGAAGCAGCACTAGGTATCGTCCTAACCCCACCAACTAATCAAGCACCAATAGTAGCAACACCCACACTCAGCAAAAGTAGCATTCTCAACAACGCCACGGACAGTACCGTCCTGACCATCACAGCCACAGATCCAGAAGATCAAGCGCTGACTATCAATGGCAGTGGTAGTATTTTTGCTAATATCACCTTCACCCAACCGACACCAAATACATTTGTCTCTACAGCACTGACTACTAATGCAGCAGCGGGAAGCTATCCAATCACCATTGCAGTTAGTGATGGTACAACCAGTACTATCACCAGTATCAGCCTCACCGTAGTCGACACACCAGCTATTCTCGACATCATACAGCCAACTTCAGAACAAAGCTTCACCACTACCGCCACAGCGCTATCACTGAGTGGACAAGCCAGTAATGTCCACCACATTTTGATCAACAACCTAGCACTGACAACATTCATAGCTGGCGGTGATGAGTGGGAAATCACCGTACCACTCAGTATTGGTACCAACACCTTCAATGTCGAAGGATATGCCAGTGACAATCGCCTGATTATTGCTGACAGCCTGATCATTACCAGAACTGCCCCAGCTCCCACACCTGAACCATCGCCATCACCCACACCAACCCCAACACCGACACCAGATCCACTACCAACAATTACTGAGTCACCAGCCCCCATCATCACCCCAGAGCCACAACCAACAGCCAGTGAAGAACCGGTGACACCTCGCCGGACCAAAAAGTCTTCCCGCCGTAGTATCCTTGATTATTTACCACTAGAGACCACAATCATCCCAGCATCTCAAGCTACATTCCCTGATGTCCCAACGACTCACTTTGCTTTTACGCAAGTAAGCGATCTAGCAGTTAAAGGGTCAGTATCAGGTCACAATGGATTATTCCACCCCAATTACCATGTTAGTAGAGGCGAATTCCTCAAAATCGCTCTACGTGATGCAGGATTAGTCAGTACTACCTGTAGTACACAGCCAAGTCCATTCACCGACACGACTACGAGCTCTTTTGCAGCAGAAATCAATTGTGCCTACGCTTTTGGACTACTCAGTCC
>JAGNZB010000058.1 GCA_017984655.1 Candidatus Altimarinota bacterium | reverse complement strand
GCTCAATCGCTTTGAGACTATCATAGCGAAACTAGCTGGTATTGCAATGAGCCCCTTTTACCTTCACGTTTACTTTTCCTTTTACGTTTCTTTCCGAACTGCTGCGCTCATGAAAGGTGAAGGTGAAAGTAAAGGTAAAGGTGAACTGAACTGTGTGTGTCGTTTGAAGAAAGTGGGAACCGAGATACTCGGCAGGATCCTTCACGCGGTTCAGGATGACGGAAGGGCAGGAGAGAAGGATAAGAATAGGGATGAGGATGAGGGAGGGACTATAAATGTGAAAGTAAAGGTGAAGGTGACCGGAAAACCTGATGGCGTTTGGCTCCGTGTAAGTGGTCTCAATTCCTCATTACTAATTCCTAATTACCAATTGAGCCCTGCTCCTTCTTCTCAGTCATCCTGAGCATTGCGAAGGATCCTGCCGAGTATCCCGGCAAGTACTGCAAACCCACAAGACACTCTCGAGTCCTGAGCCTCATTTGTAATTTATAATTTGTAATTTGTAATTCTTCTACAATCAACTCGGTTTTCTTGCTACTCTATTTGCAATCACTTTATTAGCAGATTTCTATGTGGGCAATCATCCAGGCGACACTGCGAGCTGTGCGGAAATATCCAGGACGACTCGCTTGGTATATTGGTTTGGCTTTGGTGGCGATCGCGCTCAATGTGATCCAGCCATATGTCTACAAACTGGCGATTGATGCCTTGGTGGCATTGTTTGCTGATCAGACTGTGGTGTCGGGGAGTTGGTCGCCTGGGGCTTTGATTTTGTTGTGGGCGGGATTGTCTTATGGTGATCATCTGATTTTGTCGTACAAGGATTGGTATTATTGGACGCAGCTTTCCAACCCAACTTATATTGCTGCTT
The DNA here is from genome assembly GCA_017984655.1 of Candidatus Altimarinota bacterium. GTDB lineage: Bacteria > Patescibacteriota > Gracilibacteria > RBG-16-42-10 > RBG-16-42-10 > JAGNZB01. The sequence goes on along the minus strand of JAGNZB010000058.1, from coordinate 6,593 downwards.
TGCATCAGGGGTACGAGAAAATCTTGCGGTTTAATTATAGTTTCTTTGCTCGTAAGAAATCTGGTGAGTTGATGAAGATGCTTGATGATGGTCTGGAGGCTTATAGCCAATTGGGGCATCTGTTTTTTGAGCAGATTTTGTTGCCATGTGTGTCGTTCTTTGTCTTGATTGTGTTTGCCTGGACGCAGAGTCCGGCGTTGACCATTACCTGTCTGATTGTGGTGCCTCTGCATGCTGCGTGGCAGTTTTATATTGCTAGAATTACCACTCCGTTCATTAAGAAACATCAGGAAGCATGGCAGCGCTTGTTTGGCTATATTGGCGATGTTTTTCATAACATCATCACCACCAAATCATTTCATCAAGAACATCGGGAGATCAATCGGATCAAAAAGCTGAGCACTGAAGCTCTCGATTATACCTATCAGTCGAGCAAGATCTGGGTACTCTCAGATATGGTGGAGATCAACACCATATCTCAGGGTGTGATTCTTTTTTATGGTTATTTGTTGATTCGTGATGGCAGCATCACCATTGGTACTATGCTGCTCTTTCTCAATATTCTTACTCGTTTGTTGGTGCCTGTGCAAATTATCAAGGCGAATATTCGGGATATTCAGGCCAATGGTGAGAAATTTCGTTTGCTGATGTCAGTGTTGAACACTACTCCAGCCATACCACTCAGTCATAATCCTCATCGACAGACTCAGGTACTGGGGAAACTTACCTTCAAGAACGTGTTCTTCTCCTACAATGAAGAACGGTCGGTTTTGAAAAACTTCTCATTGGTCTGTGAGCCGGGAGAGAAAGTCGCTTTGGTGGGACATTCAGGTGCTGGCAAATCGACGATTGCTTTGTTATTGATGCGTTTTTACGATATCAACAAGGGGCGGATTGAGCTCGATGGGGTCGATCTTCGGGACTGGGATTATGAAAATTTGCGTTCCCATTTTGGGGTGGTCTGGCAAGAAAATACTTTGTTTCACGACAGTATCTTGAATAATATTCGCTATGGCACACCAAACGCTACTACGAAGCAGGTGGTGCATGCTGCTGAACAATCCTTTGCAGCTGGTTTTATAGAGTCACTGGCCAAGAAGTATCACTCTATCGTCGGGGAGCGAGGGGTGCGGCTCTCTGGTGGTGAGAAACAAAGAGTGGCCATCGCTCGGGCATTGCTCAAAAATCCTCGCATCGTGATTCTGGATGAAGCGACTAGTGCTCTTGATAGTATTACAGAACGGGAGGTTCAGCGTGGTATTCTCAATCTGATCAAGGATCGGACGGCAATCATTATTGCTCATCGTCTCTCTACAGTACAGCACTGTGATAAGATTGTGGTGCTTGATCAGGGGCGAGTGATCGCGGTGGGCAAACATCCAGAATTGTTGAAGACATGTTCGCTATATCAGGAAATGGTGTCACTCCAGGCTCATGGTTTCTTAGCCAGTAAATAACTACTTTATGATGCAGACTTCATTAGTACGATTCCAAACAAAAGATGATTTGATCCTGCAAGGATTATTGTATGAACCGACGGAAGCGACCAATCGTGTTATTTTGCATGTGCATGGTATGTCAGGGAACAACTATGAAAATGCTTTCTATCCTGAAATGGCTAGGCAGAATACCGCTCATGGGTGGGCATTTTTTGCGATCAATAATCGTGGTCACGACTACATCGCTGATATTCCTGTTGTCGGTGAGCAAGAACACTATCGCCGCGTGGGCAATGCCTATGAAGTATTTGCAGAATGTTTATTTGATATCGAAGCGGCGATTGATTATCTGGTCGCTGCCGGTTATCAGGAGATTGTTTTGCAGGGGCATAGTCTGGGAGCGGTGAAGATTGCCTACTACTGTGCTCAAAAGGACGATCTTCGGGTCAGGAAACTGATCTTGCTTTCTCCACCAGACATGGTTGGGCTGGCTGAGGCTGATCCTGACTATATGCGCTTTGTCGAAGAAGCAAAAAAGCTGGTTGCCGCTGGCAATCCTGACCAACTACCGCCCAAGGTGATCTGGGGAAGCTACTGGCTCTCAGCCAAAACAATGCTCGACTTTAGCCTACCTGGCAATGAGATCGATGTGTTTAATTTTACTCGTCCCCAAGCTCCATCGGTTTTATCAAAACTCCATGTACCAATCTTGGCCGTGATGGGGGAGCTGGATGATGCTGTCACCATTCCTATTCCTGAGGCGATGGCAATACTCAAACAAAAATGTTCTGCCTGTACTGATTATACCGAGTCTGTCATTGCCAAAGCACCCCATAGCTACTTCGGTGCTGAAGCTGAGTTAGCGGCTACTATTGTGTCATGGTTACAGCAGTAGTGGTGGATGGGCTTTGTTTCTGAGCGAGATCTGAGAGTTCCTCACAAGCTACTGCTTCAGCGCCGAAGTTGAGTTGGCAATCTATTGCTATTTTTCTTGAGCAGAAAATAAGCCATTAGTGATTGTTGGTGAGGCTAGTAGTGGTTGTCGTTCTTGGCGCTGGGAGATTGCATTCGCGGCAGCGGGGCTTTACCAGCTCACAGTGCGCTCTTCTGGGATCGGGTGGGGTAAATGCATAACAAACAATACCCTCGAGAGGGCCACTACAACTAGCTAGTAGGGCATCATTATTACAAGGCAGACTCCGCGCTCGAGTTTCTGCTGCAGCTAAAGCTAATGGGTTGGTGCGCAGCTGTTCGGATCGATTTGATTGAGCGGTGCGTAAATCGCTTTCCACTAAAGACATCGATTCAAGCAAAGCGATGGTGTCCACCTGGAGCCGATTCACCAAACCACTGAGTTGGAGGTGTTCTTGATGCAATGCATGATTTCGTCTTGTTTGGGCTTCTAGCTGTTGGATACGGCGGCTTTGAATAGTTAGTTCGCTGTTTGTTGATAATAAATTCCGTCGGCTCAGGGTGAGGTCCTCTGGCGTAGCGTAGGTGGCGGTGCGAGTGCTGTCGATGTTCGTGCTGTGACCTTGGAGGCTGAGTCTGATGTTCTGCAGGTCTCGTGCTAGAACAGCGTTTTGTAAGCTCTGAATAGTACCGCCGTCCTTCATCACTCGATAGCCACTTGCTGCTGCGATCACACATGCCGAGAAAGCCAAGACGTAACTAATCATAATTCGGGACCGATATTTACTCGTAGTGTCAGCCAACACCCGTGCTACTGCTACTCGCCCATTTCTTTCAGCTTCAGCTAAGCTCTCCAGAAAATTTTCCACAATGTTTGTTACGCTAAATCTTACCGGTTTGAGTAGCTGAGATTCTTCTGGCGGCACACTATCATGAGGAAAATTAACAGCCATACAGTGTAAGTTAATTGACTTTTACCATATCACTCTTAGCACCCTAATGCCAGGACAGTTTTGAAAGGGGGGACTAGTAAATGGCTTTGTTGCCAGTTGTTTGAAATGGTGGTACATTGCCTAGCAAAAATTTATTTTCATTTATGCATCGAACACCTTCACTTACCAGTGCACCAAGACGATCAATTTCTTCTGCTCGCGCTCTTGTTGCTCTAGTCCTCAGTGCTGTAGCAACTCCTGCTTGTTCTAGTTTTGATCCCGATCAGCCTCAGTGTCTTAGCTTCGATGCGAACAGTATTGGGTCGAGTGTGGTCCGTGTAGATATTATTGCCGATGGTCCCAATGTAGAGACGCAAGTCAAAGCGACTGCTATGCGTTTGGTCAATGGGGCTTATGTCGATAGCAGTGGCCAGGCTCCAGTGAGCATTACTACTACCAATACCAATGGCGAGGCTGCCCATTATCTAGAATTTGTGGCTGGTACTACTGCAAATGCAGTGCGTATCGAAGGTTGTACCTTGGCCCAAGGACGTCGTTATCAGCATGCTTGTGAGGGAGCAATTCTTGTTCGTTTGCGCTAAAAGATTTTGTTGGGGGCTATAAAAAAAGAGAGAGCCAAATGGCCGCTCTTTTTTGTTGTCTTCAGCTAGTGTGATCAATTACTTCGTCAGATCCAAGTCTACAGAAGGAACTGTCTGGGCGACATCAGTGGCCTCAAAATAATGCTTCTCAGTGAAGCCAAATAAGCCACCAATCCAGCGTTGGGGAATGCGGCGGAAGTAGGTGTTGAACGTACTAACATCATCATTGTAGCGTTGGCGTTCAACATTGATGCGGTTTTCTGTGCCTTCGAGCTGGGCCATCAAAGTCTGTACCGTTTCAGATGAACGGAGCTGAGGATAGTTTTCGACTACGACCAAGAGGCGGCCGATATTGGATTCGAGATCATTGGCTGCCGCTGCTTTCTGGTCGGGAGTACTAGCGCCTGCATAACGAGTGCGCGCGTCTGCGATAGCACCAAACACTTCTTGCTCTTGGTTAAGAACACCTTTGACGGAGGTGACTAAGTTTGGGATCAAGTCATAGCGGCGTTGGTATTGTGTCTCTACCTGCGCCCACTGACGATTGACCGTCTCTTCTGAGCGAATGAAGGTATTGTAAGTACTGCTCAGATAACTACCAACGAGGATGACCCCTAGCACGATCACACCAAGAATGATTCCAATCTTTTTCATAGAAAATGTTTATGACAATAAAGTAGCACGAACTGGGACTTTTACCATGATCCACTACTACCACCACCACCTGAGCTGCCACCACCAAAGTCAGAGCTAGAGCTACTGGAGCTACTAGAACTCGAGCTTGAGTCACTCCATGATGATGAGCTACTCGGTGGATCGTCTTTGTGACGTTCGATCAGCTCCTCTAGTCTGCCCATGGTGACCGCGATACTGATCAAAGTAGCCAGATAAGCAATCATCCAGATGACTGAACCTCCAATGCCGCCGAGCAAGCTCAGAGCTACTGCTGCGACAAAGCGAAAGCGTGAAAGCTTGAGTGCGATCAAGACAGCACTGATCATGAAGAAGGCGATACAGAGGAAGATCAAGGTGCCGACATAGTTGAGCATCGAGTCCAAGAAAGGGAAGTTGATGTCTTGCAATCCGGACATCTCACTGGGGGCGACTGTAGCTTCTACCGTGGGGATAGCTCCGCTGATATGCAGCATCATCTTGTCTACCGATTGGTCAATCCCACCATAAAAGTCATTCGAACGGAAGGCGGGAACCATGATGGTCTGAATGATGTTGTGGGCGGTCGCATCTGGCAATACTGGTTCGAGGCCATACCCGACCTCAATGCGCATTTTGCGATCATCTTTGGCGACCAGCAGTAGCACCCCATTGTCTTCATTTTTCTTACCAATCTGCCACTCCTCAAACAACTTCACCGCATAGTTCTCAATCGTATCCCCCTCTAAGCTGGTAATCGTCACGACAGCAATCTCATTGGTGGTGGCCTGCTCAAAGTTCTGTACTTTTGCTTCCAAGGCATCACGTTGTTCGGTGGTCAGAACGCGAGCGTAGTCATTCACATAGCCAACATTGTCACCTGGGCTGACATAGGCCAGTGTGGTCTGCACAAAGAGCAGAGCTGTGAAGATACTACTGATACCAATAAGGCGATGTGTGAGCATAGTGTTGGTGAACATAATCAGGTTGTCTCTAATCTACCAGATTCGGCTTTCGCCGAGTAGCATATGCCTTGCGTATGGAGTTGGGAGATGAGCTTGGATGGTGGAGCAGGTCATGGTAAGTTATGTTTCCTAATCGATCTTATGCTCGCAGAAGTAGTACATGATGATTTCTCCTTGCCAGAGACTTTGGTCGCAAGCGGGTACCAATTCACCAGTGATCCCAGTGGACGCTATTTGGGCGGTCGCATCGGTGTCAATTTGGTGCGTAATCTTCATACTGGAAAGGTCTCAGTTCTGAAGATGGCCACTACCCACAAGCCGCTTGATCCCGATCAGGTACGATTATTAGCTTTAGCCCAAAAAAATGAAACCGGCAAAATGAAGTTGCCGAATCTGGAGCTCGTGGGGGATGGCTGGTTCTTGATGGAAGCAGTTGTGGGTGTATCTCTCAGTTCGGTACTTGATACCCAGCCCCAGACATACCTTTCACGTTCCTTTGAGTTGGCTGATAGATATCAGCAGCTCTTGGCAATGTATCACAGTGCTTATGGTAAGCGGCCAATCACTGCTACTGATCGTAACTGGGTATTTGCGCGCTTACATGATTGGGGCACGCCCTTGGTGCAAGAACGATTCTTGTCGTCAGATCGATTGCAAGAAATTGAACAAGCGTGGCGTGCATTGGTTGCCAAGTATGGGGACGCACTCTTCAAACATGTTCATGGCAATATTCATGGTGATCATGTCATTGGCAATCCAGAGCATTTATTTGTGCTCGATCCAGTCGATTGGATTCGCCCCTGTCCATTCGAAGGTAAGATGTATGACTGGCTCCGTGCTTTGGACTGGACTCTGGTAAAAGCTCGTGATCCGCAAAAAATGTTTGCGACTGCGATGGGAATGATCGGTAGGCATTTTAAAGGGCAAGACATTGGAGAGCTCAAAATATTCATGGCTACGCGTGCTATCGGCTGTCTCGGTGGTGATATCCTGCAACAAAGCGATCCTCCTCACTCTGACAATGGCTTAGCAAGAGTGAAGATCCTCACCCAGATTATTAATGGCGACCATAGAGTATATAAAGACGTGAAG
>JAGNZB010000057.1 GCA_017984655.1 Candidatus Altimarinota bacterium | reverse complement strand
GAAACTATGGTTTGATCAGAGTTTGATTGTAGTGCTACTGCTGTGAGGACTTTTTAGTCTTGATCTTCGCTGCGGCGAATTGATCATCAAGGTGAAGCATTGCTTGGAGCCGTTCTTTTACTTCCTTGGCATCAAAGCTCACCACACCATTACGTGTTTTTGTATACTCGTATTCGGAGATCGCGTACTGCCAGAGGAAGTAGGTGTAGAGAGTGGTAAAGTCGGTTACTTGTGAGTAAGTGCCAAACTGTTGTTCATTGAGTAAGAAATAGAGTCTTTCGACGAGGTTGGTTGGCGCATCGGTATAGATGCGTTTCGCTGTGTCTTTATCAATATGTCTACCCAAGGCCATGAGTGCGATTAGTGTTCTTTGTTGTGCTAATCTTAGCGGTCCTTGTTTGAATGCTGTGAGGTGTTCTAGTGGTTGATAGATGCAGTTTCCACTACTGAGATCGTAATGCATCTGATCTTGTCCTTGAAATCTAACCCGTCCTGTCAAAAGAGTTTCGCGAGTTTTTTTCTGGCGCTCCTTCAAATCATCAATCATAAACTTGCCTCCTGGTAGTCTCAGCTCGTCGACAATTAAGGGTTTGATAGTGGTCAATAATAGGGGATTCCCAACTACTGGTTGTGCATCTAATACCCGAGAAGGCATTGTTATTCGTGAAGTCTCAGTATTATAGGAGCCTATGTTGGAATCAAGGGGTGATTTAACTTCAATTGAATTTGTGTTGAAGAGATGACCAAAACTCCTAGTCACTTCTTGAATTGCTGCTCGTGTTTTTGCTTTGGATTGTTCTATTGTGCCATTTTCGCCGGTGATTACTGCTAGCAATTCAATGACTGAACTAAGACTTTTTTCTCCTCTACCATCACTGCCAGTAATTGCAATTGCAATATCATCAGGAGCGATGCCAGTTTTCTGGCTCAGGATCTCTATCAGTCTTCGATCTGTGAGTTCGGTTCGTAATCGTGACAGCTGTGCATCATTAAATCCTTTTTGATAAAGAGCGAAACTTTCAGGGTCTCTACATCGGGGATCTTCATATTGTCGTCTTAATGCGTGAATGCTATCCATTGGTTGGTGAGTCTATCAAGTTTACTACTAAGTATAATAGATTGAGCGTTGAAAGAAAAGGAATCAACTGGTGGTTTATTGTAGCTTGCAGTCAAATGTTGAAAGTGACTCGGGCTGGGTAGCATGACAGTTCAAAAGGGCTTTTTGGTCTGTGGTGCGCTTGGTGACTTGGACATGATAAAGTTTTTTCTGGGCATCAGCAAAGGTGATGACGCTTTGGCCTTCGCCTTGGGACTCGCTCGCCACCAATTGCCAGAGGTGCCATCTTGGGGAGGTGTTGGCGGTGAGTTGGTTGGTGTAGAGGTACTGTTCTGCGATCTGGGTGTGGCGGTCATAGTAGGATCTGCCCCCCAGATTAGGAAGATAATATGTTTGGTTTTCAGTAGCTACTTGAATAGCGATCAAGTTGTCCTTGCTCACTCGGCGATAGTAGATACCTTGGGGGAGCACTACGACATTGGCTGCGAATCGGTCACCACCAAGGTGATTCGTCTGCCATACCTGTGGGCGTGACTTGGTGGCTTCAAACAAAGCATTGCCATACTGTCCGCAACACGGATCATGGGCAGTATTGGTACAGATCAGTGTCAATGACTCATTCACTAGGTGGTGCTGGTAATCCTCTGGTTTGCTAATCACTGCCTCCCATGAGATAGCGAGTATGTCTTCATAGCTTTGTAGATCGAAGCGAAACAGTTGTTGGCGGTTCTCTTGGCTGATCGCCAGGTAACAAGCCAATTGCTCGTGACTGTCTTGGGTGATTACTTGAATGCGACTGCACTCGGTCTGTTGGTAGATACTCTGCATGTGGTTTTTGACAGCGCTTGGAATCGTGCTTTCCAAAAAAGCACTCGCACCCCAAGGCTGAGGGTAAGTGACTAGAAGCCAGCACTCTACCGGGGAGGCGGTACCGACGAAGTTTTCGTGATTGTGGCGAGAGTCGTCAGCGCAGGGCATACGGAAGAAATCAGTGTGTTTGATTTATACCATATTGTGCTATGCTGGGTAGTGATCTTGGTACAGTCGATCAAAACGCTGCTCGAGTTACCACCATTTTTATGAAAACCACACTGCATCGTGCTGCCAGTCGAGGAACCAACAAAATTAGTTGGCTTGATAGTAAGCATTCATTTAGCTTCGGTGCATACTATAATACGGAGCGGATGCATTTTGGGGCATTGAGGGTGCTCAATGAAGATGTGATAGCTCCTGGTCAGGGTTTCGAGCTCCATCCACATGAGAATGCTGAGATCGTAACCTTGGTGCTCGAAGGGAAGGTGAAGCATCAAGATACGATGGGACATCATGGTGTCATTGATGATCAAACGATGCAGATTATCTCTGCCGGCTATGGCATCTGGCATTCGGAGCATAATGCCTCGGAGACAGAACCGCTCCATCTTTTGCAGATGTGGCTTCTCCCTCGTACAGATGGTCTCAGACCTTCGTATGATCAGAAGTCATTCTCCGTTACCAATCGCCAAGGGAGATGGCAGTGGTTGGTGACTTCCGATGGTCGCGAGGAGAGTTTGGTCATTCAGCAGTCAGCTTATATTGCCCGTACAGAATTAAAGCCGGAGGCAAGCATCTCTTACCATCTCCAGGAAAAAGGGCAAGGACTGTATGTTTTTGTGATTGGAGGTGTTGTGACTCTAGCTGGCAATCAGCTAGAAGCTGGGGATGCACTGTTGGTAGAAGAAGCTGCTCTGTTGGAAGTAGTAGCGATAAGTGTCGCTGATGTCTTGTTGTTTGAGGTGCCTATGGTGGTAGTGTAATGATCAGGATTGTTTGAAGTCTGGCATTGTTGTATAGTAGTTTTTCATTTTACTATTACAGTTGGATTGCATGTGGGAACAATTTCAACAACTAGCGCAATTTGTAGCGTCCGAAGAAGATTCCGGGGATGCGGGAACATCACTGTCTTTCTCAACTATTGAGGCCTACCATGAATTGGTATATTTGTATGATCGAGCAGTACAGCCGTGGACTGCGGTAGCTGATAAGGACGCTTTGGCAAAATTTCTGCCAATCCGGAGATATATTGACGATTACCATCGTACTATCTATATGATGCGGGCTATGTGTCGCAGCATCACTGCCCATGAAGAGTCTCGGCTGTCAGGTCCTATTCGGGTGGTGGAGGCAGGTTGTGGGTCGGGTTTTTTGGCAGCCGTTGCTTTGGCCCTCTCCGAGAGAGTTGTAGGAGAAGCATATGATGCATTACCGGTGATGATCGATGCTACTACTCAGTTGTTGGGATCGCTTGGTCAGCTAGGGCGGACAAGGGTAATGGTCCGGGATCTGATTCGTGACGGAGTTCCAGGTCGTGTTGATACATTAGTAGCTGAGCATTTGGTCCCCGGGTTATTTGAGGAGCCGTGTATTCAGATCCCTCGAGCAGTGGAGGATATCGATCCTGTCCATATGATTCCTTTTGCAGTACTACCTTCCGTCTTTTTGTATGCGGGAGGCGAGCACATCCAGCTCGATCGCGGTAGGAGGATAGTTTTGGCTGATAAAAATGGTCTAGAGCATTTTACTGTGCATGGCCAATTACCAATTCATGGTAAGAGAGTGGTCTGTATCAATGTCGGTAATGATATTTGGTGGGCTGAAAATAGTAGATATCAACCCCTTTATCAGCCATCCACTGGAAGAGAGGGGAATATAGAGTATCCTCACAATCATTTGCTCGGCTTCGTACCACTTCGTCCACACAAAAACAGCAAGGATCGATATGCCTTATGTAATCCAGCCCGTGAATGTCGTCAGGTTTACTATACTGTTGATTATCCACTGGGGGGACAGTATGACAACACTCAGATCCAGCCACAGTTTGTAGTAGCAAACGGAGACGCGATTTTGACGGATACAGTATTTTGTTATGATCGTCTTCCTGTTGTTGGTTGATATGATATTGGCCAGTAGTGTCGGCAAATAGCAAAGGCGCAGTATGACATAAATGGTGCCACAAAGACATCGATGCTGTAGTGGAGATGTCCGAGGAGGGCGCTAAAACCAAAGATGACGGTCAGGGCCAAGAATAAATAACGCACCCATAGTTTGTCCCAAAAGATCAAGGCGATAATGAATGGTAGCGCTGTATGGCCGGAGAAGAAGTAGTCAGCGCCACCAACAAAGCGGTCTGTAATCGTATCGCCTAGGATTACTGGCGGGGCTTCACTGAGTGGGGGACCAAGATGTGTTAGTGTCAGTGCAATAGCTCGGAAACTATAGAGAAGGGCAATATTGGGGAGTAGAGATGGAAGTCGGCGAGGATGAAAGAATCCCAAGAGGAGGATGAGAATAGCCATTAAGACTGCACCATCAATAAAGAGTAATGAGACATCAACGAGGGGGAGGTGATCAAGAAACAAGTCACTGACACCATTGCTCATATTATTGAAGGCGTATGTCCCGGCTCGATGGTTGAGGGCAATAGCGATGACGAGGAAAAGAGCACTAAGGCCGGTGACCCAGAGGAAGCGAGCTGAATGGAGCAAGCTTGCGTAAGTATGACGTAATGAAGCCATCGGAATAATAAAGATGCTACTACTTTAATGAAACTGTGCATCACTCGCAATTAGACGGAAAGCAAAAGTGTGGTAGTATGGGCGCTCATATTATTTCTATGATTGAAGAACCCGAGTACTTACTTATCGGCACAGTGATTAATGACTCTACCATTCTGGCTTGGGGGGGCGAGCAACTGGATGCTTCCGGATGTAATAGAGTCTATCAGAGAGTGTTGTCTCATCTCAGTACACTTCGCCACTGGTTGCCAGAGGACAGTAAACCGGTGCCATTGGATGGTTCCTCTCTTGCTGATGATCATCGTCAGCAGTTGGAAATAAACTGGTTATGTCGAATTTGTGTTCGTGGATTGGTTATTTTGGCTGCACATCAGTATCCAGTGCCTGATCATGTGAGCGCGGTCTTTTATAATCTTGGTTGTACAAGACTAAGACAATCCGATTCTATCCTGCCTGTGCTGGGACCCACTGAAATAAGGCATAAAGAAGAGATTCTAGCTTCTAGAGTGGCCTTGCGAGAAAGATTTCTACTTGGTCACGCTTCTATGCGAGCGATCAAAGCTCGTTATGATGAGCTATTAGATCGTTTACCTCCTTCAAGCCTCAATGACCGCGAAAAAGAAGAGTATGTTGCCAAATTCTTGCAAATGGGAGTGGCTGCGGTGAAGCTTGCTGACGAGACTTCATCTGGAGTGACTTTGTCTCAACAAAATCAAGCAGCTTTGGAGTTGTTGGATGCTTGTTTCCCCGTGCGCGAAATTTGTATTGTTCTCCACAATTATGCTGCATTGTGGAGAGATCTGAACGACCTTGAGTTGCTCAGAGCACTACGATCCGGACATCCTGCTGTTGGGCAGGCAACGCTAGAGGCTGTAGAAACAAGTAACCGCCATACTAATGAAGCCTTGCAAAGACTTTTTACGGTCATGGGATGGCCGTTGCCAAAATAATCGCCAACAAACAAGTGCCAAGCATATGCCTTCTACTAAAATCTGGTAGACTCTTTACAACAAAAAGAAATTCGCTACACTACCAGAGCATATTCCCCTGTAGCTCAATGGTAGAGCGACCGGCTGTTAACCGGTAGGTTGTTGGTTCGAGTCCAACCGGGGGAGCCACTCTTGACTCTTTGCACATTCTATCAAAGCATCGAAGGGTTTTTTGACTTGGTACTGCAGTTCTTTACCCTTGAGAGTCATATTCGAAAGTACAAATTTGATGAGCTGTTGTTTTTGCTCTACTTTCGAAACTTTGAACAGCTCTGGTGCTTTTGACGCTAGAGAAAGTAAGTAAGTAACAGTAAAAGTGAACTTCTCGTCAGCCTCAGTGTGTTGCCCAAGTATGATATCGATTTCATGCTGTCTCTCCTTCATCTGTGTCGCTTTTTGGTCATGAACTTCCCTAGTAATACTCCCTTGCAAACAAAGGTCTAATAATCTATCGAGTTGCTTCTGTAATGAATCGTACTCGTTTCTCAGAGCCTTTATTGCATCTTCGTGATATACCTGCTTTGCTGCAGCACCGTTTTGTAAGCTTGCAATCAAGGCAGCCCGAACATCTTCTGGAACTTTCATTGAATTAAACACATCAGCAATTTGTTCTAGTAGATCTTCTTCACGCATACGGACAGCGCCACACTTGCCTTTGTATTGATTACACATAGCATAGACATTACGTCCCTCGTTCTTACTGTCAAAGGTCACTAAACAGCCACAATAAGCACAGCGAACTAAGCCACGAAGAACAAAGGGTTTTCGTACTGTGTTGCTTTGTTGGTATTTCTTTCCAGCTTTAACTCTCTGACATTGAAGAAAAAGCGATTCTGAAATGATAGGCGCATATCGATGGGGATAAAGTTTTCCCTTTATTTTCATCGTGCCATAGTAGAATGGGTTGGCGAGAATATTAGCAATTTGGCTACTGGTAATTGGCCTTCCAGTCCTGGGATTGGTCAATCCATCATCAGCCATAATTTTCCTCAAAATGCGCAATGAGTAACTGCCACTAGCGTACAGTTCGAAGATTTTGCGTATAAGAGGCGCACGGAGCTCATCAAGGCCAATATTACTTTTGTCATCAGCTGTACGCATATTGAAATAGCCAATAGGCCCTTGTCCGATCCATTCGCCTTTGCGGATTTTTTCTTCGATGCTACGTTTCACATTGTCACTAATAGCTAACACATAGCCCTGTGCACCCATTACGGCATAGTTCCACATCATAATTTCAAAAGAGCGAGAATTCTCATCAAGCACGATATTTTCTCTCAAGAAGTGCAGCTGAACTTTTCCCATTTTTCGCAAGCTGTCTAGCATTCCAGTCTCTTTAAAGCTTCTCTGGACACGGTCTACAGCATCAGCAATCAGTACTATTGGCTCTTTTTGTTCTTCAATAAACTTCACCATACTCATAAACTTCTTTCTATCGCCAATAGTTGAGGATTCCACAATTGGAAACGTCTTAATAACGGTAAATCCTTTACGACCGGCGTGTTCCTCTAATCGATGTACTTGCGCATCGATTGAATGACCATCTTCTTGTTCTTTGGTAGATACGCGAGCCAGAATTACAGCATTCATAAAGGAAACGTTAAAAGTATTTGGTTCTAAAGCTGACTGTAGTACTTATTGCGAAAATCCTCCAGTCTGAGAACATTAAAAGACTTAAGTTGTTCATCAACAGCTTTGGTCGGGTAAAAGTATCGACTTGAAGGGGGCTTCAACTGGTCCACCTGCTGCTTTAGCTGGCTCCAAGTTCTACTACCTTTTGCACCGCTAAGATTCAGCATCGATCGCGCTTTATCCATACCACATTGATGAATTAGCCAGACTAAGGAAAAGGCAGCTAAAAAACGCTGTGCTGGCATGTTGGGGTTAGCGCTTCTCAGCTTTTCACATGTCTTGATCGGATCATCTGCCGCACCGATAACATAATTAGGAATGTGCTTCGTCGTGTCTTTCCAGAAGCTAGTGAGCAACGT
>JAGNZB010000002.1 GCA_017984655.1 Candidatus Altimarinota bacterium | reverse complement strand
ATCAAACAGTCTATGCCCAACCAGTTGGTTCAGCTGCAGCACCAACGGCTGGACTGCACTTTACTGACGCTCTCTTGAAGAAGTTGTCAGTAAAGCACCCGATTGACTATGTTTGCTTGCATGTAGGCTTAGGCACATTCAAACCAATTCAAGCCGAAGATATCAGACAGCATGAGATGCATTCAGAATATATTGAGGTCACTGCCGGCCAGGCGCAATCATTCAATGATTGGAAATTTGAAGGGAAGAAGATTTGTGCGGTAGGAACCACGAGCTTGAGAACACTAGAGAGCTGTTATCAGCACGGTAAGTTTGAATCGAATGCTGGTGAGACGGATATTTTCTTTTATCCAGGCAACCCTCCTCAAGCTGTAGATATGCTGATTACAAACTTCCATACGCCGCAATCCAGTTTACTAGTTTTGATCGCTAGTATTATTGGTATGGATGCTTGGCAAAAAGTGTATAAGGAAGCGGTAGATAATGAGTATAGATTGTTCAGTTTTGGTGATGGGATGTTGATTAAGTAATCTATGAACTTTATTTGTGAAGCCAATGAATGCGCCTATAGTTTGTATAGTTCCCGGTTATGGCATACCTCGAAACGAGGAACAAATACGTCATCTCCAAACGTATCTTCGTCAGGTTAAAGAATCCTTGAGCCAGATTCAGCTTCTGCCTAGAGAAGCTCTTCATGTCGTCTTGTCTGGAGGGCCTACAGCATTTATTCCCCCTTATGAAGATACTGAGGCTGGTGAGATGCTGAAAGTTTTACGCAGCAATGTCTCCGGTCAAGTAACATTCCATTTAGAAGAACAAGCAGCATCTACTTTAGAAAACATCTTATATGCCAAAGCACTCCTCGCAAGATTAGAAATTGAGCCCGGTGAAGTAATCATTTTTGTTGAGAATATTCGGGTAAAAAGGATGCGGGAAATAGTAACGCTTGTTTTACCTAACTATAAAGTACGTCTGGTCCCTGTTGACCTTGGTCATCAAGCTGATAAAGCGGCTCAAAGTGGTGAGAAGCTGGCAACAGCTCTACTTAAATGGACTCTTGAAAAGCCATCCAATCTGGCTTGGTATCATGACCTTGGTGTTGAAAAAATCTCTGCAGCTAGAGAGGCTTATAAACGCGGGGTACCATTTAATAATGTGGAGTGGTGGCAAACTAAGTGGGAACTAATTAAAGAACGCCTTCGAAATGATGGGTATGAGGTGTAGATGTTAACTTGAATAAAATACTAAGGCATAAAAAAAGAGAGTAGGTGAGTACTCTCTTTTTGATTCTTTTGAATTGTTGTCTGCAGTGCTTAACGTTTGCTCCATTGAGGTGCACGACGTGCGCGGCGTAGACCTGGCTTCTTTCTTTCTTTTGCTCTTGGATCACGAGTGAGGAAACCTGCTTTCTTCAAGGTAGAACGCAATGTGAGATCGAGCTCAGTCAGTGCGCGTGTGATACCGTGACGGATAGCGTCAGCTTGTCCCATGATACCACCACCTGCTACTACTACAGTGATGTCTACAGTCTTTTCCATACCGACCAACTTGAGAGGGGCCAATACTGATTGGAATTGTGCTCCAGTAGTCAGGTATTGATCAGCTCCTTTGCCATTGATAGAGATCTTTCCTGTTCCTTTTGGGAAAAGGCGAACTTTGGCAGTAGATGTCTTACGGTAGCCGTTGGCGTAGAAATAGTTTGGTAGAGTAGGCATAAAAAGAATGGAAACTAGAAGGTAAGTTGAGTTGGTTGCTGTGCTTCGTATTGGTGAGTATCACCAACGACTAGCTTCAAGCGGCTGAGCATATCACTACCGAGGCGGTTCTTTGGTAGCATTCTACGAATCGCATCATGCAAGACACGTTCTGGATCCTTGCGCAATACATCTTTGAGAGTCTCTTCATAGAGATTACCCATGTATTGGCTATGGTTGTAATACATCTTCTCTGTCAATTTATTGCCAGTGACTTTGATCTTCTCACAGTTGATGATGATCACGTAATCACCATGTGACGCATGAGGCGTGAATTCAGGGCGATGTTTGCCACGGAGGACAGCAGCGACTCGACTAGCGAGACGGCCCAGGATAAGACCTTTGGCGTCTACTACATGCCATGTGCTTGCGACTGCGTGTGATTTAATAACAGAGGTCTTTTTCATACAAAATAACAAAATTTAAGAAACAATTAAGAGACAAACAACAATTGAATTTGAGGCGCAGCATCGCTGACACGAGCTAGGCGCTTTCTTGAGCTTAGGAAGCCAGAATTGCGAGTAGCATAGCGAGGTTTGAGCACTTCAATCATTTTCTTGGTTGCTTCTTGATCGTAGAATACTGCATTGAGTTTGCGGATAGCTGTGACTAGATCATCGGTTCTAGCGATAGTAACCAGTTTCTCTACATAAGGCTTGAGTACCTTTGCCTTTGCAGCAGTAGTGGTGATGCTATCATGGAGGACCAATGAAGTAGCCATATTACGCAAGAGCGCATTTCGTACTTTACTTGGGCGGCTGAGAAGATTTCGTTTACGATTGTGACGCATACAATAAATTTATTCGCTTAAGTGTAAATCCATTTTCTGAAGAGCTTTCACTACTTCAGTGATACCTTTCTTACCAAAGCCACGGAGATTAGCTAACTGCTTCTCTGTGTAGGTAAGAAGTTCTTCGACTGAACCAATACCGTTGTTGATCAGAGCATTCTCAGCACGTTGTGAGATCTTGAGAGCCTCGATTGGAGTATACTTCTTTTCGTGTTTTGGCTCTGCCTTCACGCTCTTCTCTACCGCTTCTTTCTTGGTAACAGGAACATCAGCATCAAAGAGAGTCATGTATTGGCGGAGTACTCTCGCGCTCATACTCACTACTTCTTGTGGGCTAATAGTACCATCAGTTGCGATCTCGATATCGAGACGGTCGAGATCAGTCATCTGGCCGACACGAGTGTTGGTCACTTCGTAGCGGACCTTTGAAATTGGTGAGTAGAGAGCATCGACTGCGATCATATCAGCCTCGAGCTCACGCTTATCACGTAAGTTACTAGGAGTATATCCGATACCGTTTTCTACTTTGAGCTCCATCTCGATTGAGTGACCCTTCTCCAATGTACAGATTACTAGTTCTGGATTGACGATCTGTACTTCTGAAGGCACTTTGATCTGAGCTGCTGTAACTTCACCTTCTTTGTTGACCTTGAGTGTCAGATTGGCACTACCAGTTGATGATTTCTTGATGCGAAGAAGTTTGAGATTCAAAATAATATCGATGACGCTTTCTTTGACGCCAGGGATAGTAGTAAACTCATGAGTCACACCTTTGATACGGACTGCAGTTACTGCAGCCCCAGGGATAGATGACAAAATAATTCTACGGAGAGAATTACCCAAAGTCATACCGTATCCAGGTGGTAATGGTGTGATAGTAATCAAACTACGGTTGTCTCCAAGAGACTGATTGGTAACCTTTGTAAGCTCGAAGTTGATCATGTGGAGCGAGTAAATAATGAACTAACGTGAATAGAACTCGACAATCTCTTTGATATTTACATTGACCTTAGCAAGATCTTCTTTGCTTGGTGCGCTGACGATCTCACCCTTCATTGCTTTGCTATCAAACTTCAACCAGCTAGGTAATTGTACTTTGAGACCTTTGCTGTTTTGCAGTGCTTTCTGCATGTTGTCAGACTTGATTGTAAAGACGTCACCAGGAACCAAGATGCGGGAAGGTGTCTTGACAGTGTGACCATTGACCAATACATGTCCGTGACTAGCGAGCTGACGTGCTAGATTTGGTGATGTGACCAATCCTGAACGGAAGATGACTGAGTCCAAACGAAGCTCAAGCATACCCATCAAGAAATCACCTGTTGAACCATCTTTGTTACTAGAGGTCTCGAAGTAGTTCTGGAGCTGAGTCTCACTCAAGCCATAGATTCTTTTTGCTTCTTGCTTAGCACGGAGCTGCTTACCGAAGCCTGACATCTTCTTGAAGCCATCTTTGCCATGCATACCTGGTGCATATGGTCTGATAGTGACAGGACATTTTGCTGATAGACACTTTTCGCCTTTGAGGAAAAGTTTGTGTCCTTCTCTGCGGCATAGACGACATTTTGGGCCTGATGTGGTTCTCATGATAGAAATAAGTAACTTTAGTTGGGAAGAGAATTAAACGCGACGAGCTTTCTTGCTACGACAACCATTGTGTGGCACTGGAGTGACATCAATGATTGAGAGGACTGAAATACCGTTTGATTGAAGGGCACGAATTGATTGCTCGCGACCACTACCAACACCACGGACATAGATATGAGCCTTGGAGAAACCGAAGTTTTTTAGTTTTGCTGCGAGGTTTGATGCTGCAACTGATGATGCGTAAGGAGTTGGTTTGCGTGAACCCTTGAAGCCTGCAGCTCCAGATGTTGCCCAAGCAAGCACATTACCATCTAAATCACATGCTGTGATCAGGGTGTTGTTGTATGTAGCCCGAATATGGATCTCTCCTTCTGGTACATTGCGCAAGATGCGCTTCTTTGCTTTCTTTTCTACCGTAGGTGCAGCTTCAGTTGTTGCAGTAGTAGTTGCTGGTACTTTCTCAGCCATAAATAACAGATTTAAGTTTTAGTAAGAGCAATACGTCCACTACCCATAGTGACACGTTTACCACGTTTTGTACGTGCATTGGTCTTGGTACGTTGACCACGCACTGGGAGTTTTTTCTTATGACGATCGCCACGATATGAACCGATTTCTTGAAGACGCTTCACGTTCTGACCAATACTACGACGCAAGTCTCCTTCTACGGTACGACTAGCGATCACAGTACGAATATCATTAGCCTCTTTTTCACTAAGATCACGCACTTTCTTGCCCAGATCAATTCCCAAGTCATTGAGAATCTTGATGCTGGTAGAGCGACCGATGCCATAAATAGACATCAAAGCGATCTCAATATTTTTCTTATCATCCAAAGTGACACTGGCAATACGAACTGGCATGAGATAAGTAACTTAAGTAATAATTAACCTTGGCGTTGTTTGTGACGCTTATTTTTTTTACAAATAATGCGCACAATGCCTTGACGGCGAACTACCATACAATCTCGACAGATTTTTTTGACTGAGGCGCGGACTTTCATAAATTATTTTTTTCTGAAGGTAATACGTCCTTTTGATAAATCATAGGGACTGATCTCGATAAGCACCATGTCGCCAGGTAGAATTTTGATGTAGTGCTGTCTAATCTTTCCAGATACGTGAGCCAAAATCTTGTGTTTTTGTGGCTCTTCTCCGGGTCGACCAGGAAAGGCTACTTCGACGTAGAAGGTAGCATTTGGCAGTGCTTCCACGACTATTCCTTCGATCTGTATGACATCTTTTGCCATTGACTATAAACTGATAGGCTCTAAAAAGCGCTAAGAATCTACACTAGATATTTTAATTGTGCAAGTCTTTTTTGCACCCACCAAATTTGGCTCCTTTAGGCTGTTAGAACTGTATGGCCATGCTCGGTAATGGCGATGGTATGCTCATAATGAGCAGCCAATGATCCATCCACCGTCTTGACAGTCCAGTTGATGTCATCGATATCGACTTCGTGACTACCAATTGTTACCATTGGTTCCACAGCGATTACCATCCCAGCTTGTAGTGGGAAGCCTTTATGTCGTTTGCCATAATTGGGTATTGCTGGTGGTTCATGGAGCTTGCGACCAATACCGTGACCGGTGAGGGATCTCACTACACCAAATCCAGCACGTTCAGCATGTTCTTGTACGGCGGCTCCTATGTCACCGATAGTATTGCCAGGCTTGATCTGATCGATACCTTTCCATAAGGATTCTTCAGTCACATCCATTAGCCGTTGCGCTTCTGGACTGATCTTACCCACACCTACAGTCAGGGCTGAATCAGACTGCCACCCTTGCCAAATCAGGCCTAAATCCAGGCTGACAATATCGCCTTCCTTGAGAATGCGCTCACTGGGAAAGCAATGAACGACCTGATCATTCACGGATGCACAGAGGGTGTGAGGGTATCCTTGATAGCCTTTGAAAGACACTTTCGCCCCTGATTCGATAATCAAGCGTTCGGCAAGTTTGTCGAGACTAAGAGTAGTGATGCCTGGTCTCACTTCTGCTTTCAGTGCCTGAAGTACGCTTCGTAATTTTTTGCCTGCTTCAGCCATAATAGCGACCTCTTGTTTGGACTTGATCAACATGAAGAGAATAGAAATGTAGAGCTACTATATAGAAACTTGATTGTCTCGGGAAGATTGAAACAACAACTGTTCAATGTCTTTCTCAGTGTGGAGAAGAGGGGAGAGCTGAGTGAAAACATCTCTGGTAACATCGAGGACGAGCTGTTCACCGTTGACGGTAATTAGTTTGTTTGCCTTGCGATAGTATTCTAAGACAGGGAGCGTGCGGTTTTGATAATTAGCAATTCTCGTTTTCAATGCCTCAGCTGTATCGTCTACGCGCTTGACCAGGAGGCCACCACAGAGATTACAGGTATTGTGGTGATACTCTGGTAAGAATGCCGTGCCGCACCGACTGCACAGTCGACGCTGCAATACTCGCTCGGTGGAGCACTGTTCTGAGATCCGGATCTCTACTGCCATCGATGTACGATGCTTGCGGTCCAGTATCTCATCCAAAGCCACCGCTTGGTCCAGACTTCTGGGCACACCATCAAAAACGACGCCGTCCAATGTAGCTGTGTCATCAAGGAAGCTGGCAATTCTAGTCATCACGATACCAGGAGGCACTAACTTGCCTTGGTTAATCAAGCTTCTAATCATGCCACCTTCAGGTGTCTCCAGTAAGGCTAGCTTGCGTAGCTCGGCTCCAGCCTCAAATACAGGAATACCCAGTGCCAAAGCAATTGCTCTAGCCTGGGTACCTTTTCCTGCTCCTTGAATGCCGAAGAGAATGATGTTCACGACTGATAATTACTAATTAGAAATTAGGAATTTGTAATTGGTCTCTATGATTAATATAGTTTCTCGTAATCTTGCATTACTAATTGTGCGTTGATCTGGCGGATTATTTCTAGTACTACGCCGACGATAATGATCAGACCGGCTCCGGAGATGAGGAGCGGGACATTGGTTTGGAGTTGGGTACCAACGAATTGGGCCAACATTGGCATGACCGCGACAAAGCCAAGGAAGATTGCACCGAGCAATGTTACACGTTGTGATACACTGCGGAGATATGATGATGTCTCACTACCTGGGCGGATACCGGGGACATAACTACCGCGTTTTTGTAAGTTGTCAGCAACTTGGTCAGCATTGAACGTAATTGAAACGTAGAAGAATGTGAAGACAATAACGAGTAGGAAGTAGAGGATCAGATACGTGGTATTGTTGGCATTGAAATTAGTCACCAACCATTTTGCATTGTCAGCAATCCATGGAGTCTTGGCACTTTGGAAGAAACTAGCAATCAAAGTTGGGAAAGAGATGAATGAGACGGCGAAGATAATTGGCACCATACCTGCTTGATTGATACGAATTGGCAAATGAGAGCTAGCAGCTGTCCCTCGTGCTTGGAGACCTGCATGCGTAATTGGAATCAAACGCTGAGCCTCAGTGATCATGATGATCAAAATAGTGAGGAGCACAGTGAAGATAATAATACCAATCAGTGGCAGTAAGTAAGATTGGTCAGCATTACTCAAATCAATCGCTGGAGCAAGGATGCTAGGGATAGCAGCCAAGATATTAGCAAAGATCAAAATAGAAATACCGTTGCCAATTCCTTTCTCAGAAATCAATTCACCCAACCACATAGCGATCATCGTACCAGCTGTAATTGTCAACATAATAAAGAGCATGTTGCTCCATGATGTATCAGTGATGATACTAGTCTGCGTAGCACTACCGACAGTCAGATCCAAAAGACGAATCATACCGTAGCCTTGGAGGAATGCTAGAGGAACAGTAAGGATGCGAGTGTAGCGATTGAGCTTCTCACGACCAGCGTCACCTTCCTTTGATAAATTTTCAAGTGAAGGAATGATGACTGCGAGTAATTGGAAAATGATTGATGCTGTAATATAAGGGGAAATACCCATCAACATCAGTGAGAACCGTTCCAGACCACCACCTGTAAGCAAACTGAAGGTACCAAGAAGCTGATTGCTATCCAAGATAGTACGAATACCATCGATATTGACACCTGGGACTGGAATATGAGCAAATAAACGGAACACAGCAATAATAAACAACGTAAACAAAATACGATTACGAATGGTTTTGCTATGAAAGACCTGTTTTAGGTGCAGCCAAATAGAGCTCATATGCAGTTCGATAAGTAATTAAGCAATGATACTGAGACTACCACCTGCTTTCTCTAGACCTGCTTTCGCAGTTTGAGAGGCAGCATGAACCTCGAGAGTTACTTTTTTAGAAATAGTTCCTTGACCGAGGAGTTTGACTTTTTTGTTGATAGAACGAATCAAGCCATGTTTCTTGAGGTCTGCAACTGTCACTTTGTCCATACCGAGACTTTCGATCTCTGACAAGTTGACTACTTGGTATTCAACACGATTGATGTTGTTGAAACCACGAAGTTGTGGGAGGCGTTGAGCGAGAGGAGTTTGGTTACCTTCGAAGCCTGGACGGAATTTGGTACCGGCACGAGAGTTTTGTCCCTTACAACCACGACCTGAGAAGCTACCGCGACCAGATGAATCACCACGACCACGACGTTTACTCTTCTTTCGAGAAAAAGGTGATGGAGCTAATGTATTTAACATAAAACAGTGTTTAGAATTAGAACAAAATAACTAATTATGCAGCAGCTGGAACTTCAGTAGTTGCCTCCTTGATTGGAAGGAGACGGAGTTCTTGCAGTGCTTGGAGGGCAGCTTGTGCTGTGTTTACTTTGTTGTTTGAACCATGAGACTTGCTCAGGACATTGATAATACCAGCAAGCTCTACTACGGTTCGAACAGCACCACCAGCAATGACGCCAGTTCCAGGTGCAGCAGGCATCAACATGACAAGAGAGCTCTTGAACTTCGTCTTGATCTTGTGTGAGACTGTACCATTATGAATAGTGATTTCAATCATGTTTTTCTTTGCTTGATTGACAGCCTTTTTGACAGCAGACACTACTTCATCAGCTTTACCCATCCCCATACCAACTTTACCTTTGCGATTACCGACAATCACAGTGGCACGGAAGCGCATGCGACGTCCACCGGATACCACACGGGTAACACGATCGACTTGGATAACCTGCTCTTCAAATTCGCTGCGAGGCTTCTGATTACGATGTGATGATTGCTTTTTCATACAAATTCAAGAGATTAAAATTGAAGACCAGCATCGCGTAGTCCTGTTGCTAGGGCTTTGACGCGACCATGATACTTGTAACCATTACGGTCAAAAGCGATTTCTTTGATATTCTGAGCCAAAATCTTTTCACCGAGCAATTTGCCAATAGCATGAGCTCTTTCCATTTTGGTACCTTTGGTTTTCTCAGCTAGATCACTACTGCTGACCAATACAGATTGTTTTGCTGTGTCGATGAGCTGACCATAGATGTAGTTGAGACTACGGTAGACGACGACACAAGGACGATCACTATTGGCGTGAAGCTTGGCCTTGATTCGATTGCGACGTTGAAGACGAACAGATTGTGTAGTTGGCATACAATATTATTTAGCAGCTTTTTTACCTTCCTTACGAACCACATATTCACCCTTGTAGCGAACACCTTTGCCTTTGTAAGGTTCTGGTTTCTTCAAAGAACGAATCGTAGCAGCGATCTGACCGACCACAGCCTTATCAATACCGCTGATGGTGATAGCTGTCTCACTTGGAACAGTGAAGACCACACCTTGTGGTGGAGTGATCAAAATAGGGTGAGAATAACCAAGACTGAGGTTCAAGTCAGCACCTTTGAGGTTGACTCGATAACCAACACCTTGAATTTCTAGATTTTCAAGGAAACCTTCGCTGACTCCCTTGATCATATTGCCCACCATACTACGGACAGTACCATGGAGTTTTGCGGAGAGGGGATTGGTGTCGCTATCGCGAGTGACAATAACCTGACCATCTTTGATCTCAACAGTAACTGATTGAGGAATGACTTTTGTCAAAGTTCCTTTTGGCCCACTGACAACTACAGTGTTGTTTTGTAGTTGCACTTGAACTTGTGCAGGGATCGTGAGTGGGAGTTTTCCAATACGTGACATACAAAATGAATTAAAACTTATTACTGGATTACCAAACTTCACAGAGAACCTCACCACCAACTCCTTGTCCATGAGCTTTGACTGCGGTCATTACTCCTTTTGAAGTAGAGACGATAGTCATACCAAGACCATTGAGAACTTTGGGAACTTGGCCATGAGCCTTGTAGATTCTTTGGCCTGGTTTGCTGATTCTTTTGAGGTCAATCACTTTCTTGGTGTCTAGCTCAAGAGTGATTTGGTCAAAGTCATTGGCATCCTTAGTTTTCTTGGCAGACTTGATATAGCCTTCTTCAACTAGGATTTGGCTGATAGCCATACAGCTACCATTGTAACGCGCGTTGAGACTAAAGATACCAGCACGGCTGGCATTTCTAACTCTGGTAAGTAAATCGGCAATAAGATCGCTATGCATATATTATAATTGAATTACCATGATGATTTTCGCACACCGGCTAACTCTCCACGATTGGCCATCTCTCTGACGCAAATACGGCAAAGACCAAACATCCGGAGATAACTTCTCACACGCCCACAATTCTTACAACGATTGTATGCTCGTACAGCCAACTTTGCAGTGGTGCCAGCTTTTCTAGCATTTGCCACTCTTCGTTGAGTTCGGGCTGCTTTAACGATTAATGCTGTTCGTGCCATATATTAATTATTAATCTTTTCTTTAAATGGGAAACCAAAATTACGGAGTAAGAGCTCTGACTTCTTTGGATCACTATTCTTGATTGCAAAAGTAATCTCTAGACCAAAGACACGACCGTCATCCTCGATTTTGATCTCAGGGAAGACAGTATTCTCTTTCATACCGAGAGAGTAGTTGCCATGTGAGTCCAAGCCATGAGTAGAAATACCGCGGAAATCACGTACACGAGGCAACACGATGTTGACTAGCTTACTCATGAAGTCGTACATTCGCTCACCACGGAGGGTGACCTTCATACCATTTGGAGTATTCTCACGTAATTTGAAATTGGACACAGATTTCTTTGCTTTGATAGTCACAGGCTTCTGACCAGTGATCGCAGCAACACTCTTCTCAATTGGGCTGAAGTCTTTGACTTGTTGTTGAGTCACCATGCTACCGATACCAATATTGATAACAATTTTGTCTAGTCTTGGTAAAGCAAGGATGTTTTTGATTCCCAACTCTTTCTTGAGTGTAGGAACGATCTTTTGAAAATATAATTGGCGTGATTTCATACAGTAATTGAACTTTTAAGAGAGAGCTTCACCACTGAGCTTAGCATAACGTACTTTTTTCTTACCCTCTTCCACACGGTAGCCTACACGAGTAGGTTTGTTGCTACTAGGATCGAGGAGCATCACATTGGAACCATCGATAGGACGTTCACTTTTGATAATGCCACCAGGCACACCTTCGCGTGCTTTGACATGTTTTGTAGCAAAATTGACACCTTCGACAAGGACCTTGTTTTCTGTTGGGATCACTTGCAAGACTTTTCCAGTCTTGTTGCGATCTTTTCCAGTAATGATGATAACTAAATCATTCTTCTTGATTTTCATAAATCTTGGTAATTAAACGACTTCAGGAGCTAATGAAATAATTTTCATGTAACCACGGTCACGAAGCTCACGAGCTACTGGACCAAAGATACGTGTGCCACGAGGATCACCTTCATTGCTGATAATAACGACAGCATTGTCGTCAAAACGAACATAAGAGCCATCAGCACGGCGGAGCTCCTTCTTGGTACGCACTACGACTGCCTTGACCACTTCATGAGTCTTGGCTGTACCATTTGGAGTTGCCTCTTTGACAGCCCCAACAATGATATCACCAATGCGAGCATAACGACTCTTGGTAGAACCAAGAACCTTGATACACATCAGAAGGCGAGCGCCTGTGTTGTCTGCTACATTTACTACGGTTTGCTGTTGGATCATATAATAGGATTAGGGCAAAAAATTATGAAGTCGCTTCTTCAGCAGCTTTCGCTTTTTTTACTCTCTTTTTGTATTCTAGTGTGAATGGTTGTTTCTTGATTGGTGCATGAACCTCATCATCTTGATCAAGGTTTTGTGCTGCGTATGCTTTCTTCTGTTCATCAGTGATCACCACCCAACGCTTGAGCTTACTCATTGGTCGAGTTTCCATAATAATGACTGTGTCACCTACCTTGATAGCAGCATCTTCATTGTGAGCATAGAATTTGCTGACAACACGATATTGTTTCTTGTACTTAGGGTGGGCCTTGAGTCGAGCTACCTCAACAGTGACAGTCTTCGCCATTTTTGTGCCGATCACGACACCTGATTTGAATCTCATACAGATTTTTTTGAGTTAACTGGTTTTTTTGATTGAACAGATACGTTGAGTTCTGCTGCTTTCTTTGCAGTAATAGCTCCTTCTAGTCGTGCTACATACTTGCGAGCACCACGGAGAAGGCTAGTGTTCTTTTCAGAGCCAGTACGGATCAAAAGTGCCAGACGGAATACCTCCTGCTTGGACTTATGAGCTTCTTTGGCGAGCTCGGCGATGGATAGAGCTTGGAGCTCAGCTGTTGTGTAAGTCATAGAAATTAAGAGTGTTCAACAATTTTAAACTTGATTGGCAATTTGTGGCCAGCCAATGTGAAGGCTTCATGAGCCAGCTCTTCAGTGACACCATCGATTTCAAACAAGATATGTCCAGGTTTGACGATGGCTGCATAGAATTCTACATTACCTTTACCTGAACCCATTGGTACTTCCAATGCTTTCTGAGTAAATGGCTTGTGTGGGAAGATTCGTGTCCAGATTTTACCACCACGTTTGACAGCACGAGTCATTGCTTGACGCGCTGCTTCGATTTGGCGTGAGGTAATTCGTCCTCGTGTCAGTGTTTTGAGGCCGTATTTGCCGAATGCCAAGCGAGTACCATTGGTGGCTTTGCCAGCAAGAGTATCCTTGTGCCATTTGCGGTATGTGGTTCGTTTTGGCTGTAACATATAGTAGGGTAGGGCCTAAAGCCCAGTCATTATAAGTAAATTTTTTCGTTAGTCAATTCTTTCTTTATGCCGCTAACGTATCAGCATTGTTGGGGGTCATGTCAGCTTTCTTGCTTGCACCGAGACCACCCTTGACCTCTTGATCGTGATCTTGTGATAACTGACCGTCAAATACTAGTCCTTTGTAAATCCATACCTTGATACCGATGATACCAAAGGTAGTTTGTGCATGGTAGACAGCATAGTCGATGTCTGCACGGAGTGTGTGCAATGGAATATTGCCCTCTTTGTAATTTTCACGACGAGCAATATCAGAACCATTGAGACGTCCACCAATATTGACTTTGATTCCGAGTGCTCCATCTTGCATAGCTTCCTGAATAGCGCCTTTGATAGCACGACGATAAGCGACACGACGTTCGATTTGGTTGCCTACCTTCTGAGCCACTAGTGCGGCATTGATATTGACCTTGCGCACTTCAAATACCTTGACGTCTACTGGACAGTTCATCAACTTGCGGAGTTGCTCACGCAGAGTATCGATACTAGCACCGCTCTTACCGATGATGATACCTGGCTTAGCTGTACGGATGATTACAACGATAGCTTGATTGTCGCGTTGGATATCAACAGAAGCAATACCAGCATCTGGCATCTTAGTCTTGATGTATTTACGAAGTTTAATGTCTTCTTGTACATGTTTCTCATAATCTGATTTGCGGTTGGCGAACCAGTTTGAGGTCCAATTACGGATAATTGGCAATCGGAATGCGAATGGATGAACTTTCTGTCCCATAAAAATCGTAAGGTTATTCTTTCATTGCTAACTCAACAGAAACATAGGATGTTCTCTTGAGGAGGGGATGCCAACGACCGCGTGATACTGGTAGACCGCGTTTGAGTACTGGTCCTTTGTTGACCACGATTCGAGCGATTTTGAGATCTTTGGTGGCAATCTTGAAATTATTTTCAGCATTACTAGCAGCAGACTTCACGATCTTGTACAGCATACGAGCACCTTTCTTTGGTAGGTACTTGAGTACATTGAGTGAATAGTTGAGATCTTGGTTGGAAACCATACCAGCAACCACTAGTAGCTTGAATGGAGAGATGCGGATGTATCTAGAGTAGGCCTTCATAAAATAGAGATTTAAGCTGCAGGAGCAGTACTTGCGATTTTGCCACCGTGTTTGCGGAATGTACGAGTAGGAGCAAATTCTCCCAACTTGTGACCTACCATATTTTCAGTAACGAATACGGGAGTGTGTGTTTTGCCATTGTGAACAGCAATTGTGTGACCGACCATATCTGGATGGATAGTAGACGCGCGAGACCAAGTTTTGATCAGTTTCTTTTCACCTGACGTATTGATCGCTTGAATCTTCTTCAGCAGTTTTGGATCGATATATGGACCTTTTTTAGTACTTCGAGACATAGAGTTTTACTTATTTTTAGCAAGGCCATGTGAGTCTCTCAAGATCCAACGGTTTGAACGTTTGTTCTTGCGAGTTTTCCAACCCATAGCAGGTTTACCCCAAGGTGTCTTAGGATATGGAAGACCGATTGAGTTGCGACCTTCACCTCCTCCGTGTGGATGGTCATTTGGATTCATTGCCTTACCACGAACAGTAGGTCTGATACCCTTCCAACGATTGCGACCAGCTTTACCAATACGAAGATTAGTAAATTCAGCGTTGCTCAAAGTTCCGATAGTAGCCATACAGTCCTTATGGAAGAGACGAATCTCACCAGATGGCATCTTGACTTGAGCATATTCACCTTCGAGTGACATCAAGTTGGCACTGCTACCAGCAGTACGAACCATCTTACCACCACGACCAGGGTTGATTTCAATATTGAAGATATCAATACCTTCTGGAATATTCTTGAGCATTACGCGGTTTCCAGGTTGGATGGTAGCTTTTTCAGCTGTGATGATTTCAAAACCTACCTGTACTTTGTTTGGTAACAAAATATAGCGTTTGTCACCATCACGGAAGTTTACGAGAGCGATACGGACATTACGATTTGGATCGTACTCGATAGTCTTGACGACACCAGGTACATCCATCTTGCCTTTGAAATCGACAATGCGATACATGCGGCGATGTGCTCCACTACCACGATGACGTGTTGTGATGCGGCCTTGATTGTTGCGACCAGCATTTTCCTTGAGGCGGGCTGTGAGATTCTTCTGAGGACGAGCCCCTTTAGTCAAAACAGTTGTATCCTCTTTGTTGCCATGACGGCGGCCGGGAGTTGTAGGTTTGAAAATAAGTATTGACACAAAATGGTAGTTAAACGTTTAGTCGATCTATAGGAATTTCATCTTGGTGATGTCGAGCTTGTCGTTCTTGTTGAGGACGACGATTGCTTTTCTCTTCATCAATCTTTTGACACGGCCACGGCCACTGACTTTGCGTGGAAGGTTGATCATCTTGACACTGATAGGACTGATACCGTAGATCTCACGCATTGCTTGCATGACAGTAATCTTGTTGGCTGCCTTGTCGACGTAGAATACATAGTGGTTGTCAGCAGTATTAGATACGCTTTTTTCACTAATAACTGGTTTTTTGATGACAGTATAAAGGTTGGTCATATTTATGCTTTAGGTTTCTTAGCTACTTTTGCCTTTGGTGCAGCCTTGGTAGCTGTCTTTGCTGCTTTTGATACGGTTTTCTTAGCTGCTGGTTTCTTTGAGGTAGCTGCTTTTGCTACTTTTTCTGCCCTTGGCTTCTTGGCAATTGGTGTTCCTGCAAGTGTAGCTGCGAGATCCTCATCAGACATCACACCCTTGAAGCTTATCCCACCCCACTTCTCTTCGATCATTGGCACTGCTGCCTTGAGAACGAGGATAGTGTCATGGTTGAGAACATCGAGGACGTTGATGTTGTTGTAGAGACGAACGGTGACATTAGGGAGATTGCGAGTAGACAAAGACAACTTTGCATTCTTGCCATCGACAACCAAAAGGATAGAACGAGTTGTTGGCAAATTACTGAATGTCTTTGCCAATGCTTTGGTACTAATCTCTTTTGGAGCCAATTCACTCATACCCCAGATTGCGCCCTTCTGAGCCTTTGCTGACAAACTCATCAACAAGCTCTTGATGCGCACTTTTCTTGGTAGCTCACGATGGTAGTTTTGTTCTCCAGTAGGACCGAAGACACGACCACCTTTGCGCCAGATAGGACTGCGTGTAGTACCAGCTCGGGCACTACTAGTACCTTTCTGTTTGAAAGGTTTCTTTCCACCACCACGACGCTCTGCACGAGTCTTTACCTTGGCAGTACCTTTGCGTTGGTTACCAAGAAAGATCGTGGTAACTAAGTGGAGGAGCGTTGGTTGAACCTTGAGACCGTAGATGTTTGAAGATAAAGCAATTTCTTCGAGCTTTTTTCCTTCAGGATTGTAAACAGGGATTTTGATCATATATATAAGCCAATATTATTGCCAAATCTTAACAAAACTGTTGATACCTCCGGGTAATGGACCTTTGATCGCTACTATCATCATTTCAGGATCAATTGCGAGAATTGATCGATTTTTGACAGTTACTTGGTCGAGACCCATGTGACCAGGGAGTTTTCTACCCTTTGCCACACGACCTGGCCAAGTACGACCACCGAAGCCTCCTGGTTCACGATGATCTTCATGACCATGTGAGTCAGGGTTACCAGCAAAATTGTGACGCTTCATAACACCCTGAAAACCTTTTCCTTTGGAAACACCAGTGATATGAACCTTTTCACCAACTTGAAACAGCTCAAGACCTAATTTGCCTTGAACTGCAACATTTTCTACTGAATCAAATGAGATCTCACGAATAAAAGCGAAGTTTTGGTAAACGTTCTTCTTTTGTTTGTTGCGGTCACCAGTAGCGAGGACTAGGGAACTCTTCCCTGCCTCTGCTAGCTGTTTGATTTGTAAGACTGTGTTGGGAGTGATCTCTACTAGAGTCACTCCAGTCAACAAGCCTTTCTCATCCGCAATTTGTGCCATGCCAATTTTTTTGCCTAAAATACCTTTCATATATGAATAGAGAGCGGTTAATTGAGCGATAGAAGAACTTCTATGCTGACAACATCTTGACTTCGATTTCTACTCCCGCAGGGAGGGTGATGTTACTGAGAGCATCAACGGTCTTCGAAGTACTTTCTGTAATGTCGATAATTCTTTTGTGAGTACGAATTTCAAACTGTTCACGAGAATTCTTGTCAATGAATGTAGAGCGAAGAAGGGTGAACTTTCTGATTCTCGTAGGCAAAGGAATTGGGCCAGCAATCAGCGCTCCAGTTCTTTCTATAGCCTCGATAATCATCTTGGTTGCTTGATCAATAACACGATGATCGTAAGCTTTGATTTTGATCCGGATTTTTGGACTGGTTGCTTGTGCCATAAGATTAGTCTACGTAAATTATTTAGTGATCTTAGTTACCACACCCGCACCAACTGTTCTACCACCTTCACGCATTGCGAAACGAAGTCCCTCTTCCATAGCGATAGCAACGCTGAGCTTGACCTTCATCTTGATATTGTCACCAGGCATAACCATCTCTACACCTTCTGGAAGTTCGATCTCACCAGTAACGTCTGTAGTACGGACATAGAACTGAGGCTTGTATCCCTTGAAGAAAGGAGTATGACGACCACCCTCATCTTTGCTCAAGATATAGACTTCAGCATCGAATTCAGTGTGAGGCTTGATACTACCTGACTTAGCCAATACTTGACCACGTTCGATATCTTCACGCTCAATACCGCGAAGCAAGAGACCTACGTTATCACCAGCCTGACCTTGGTCAAGAAGTTTCTTGAACATCTCAACACCTGTAACAACAGTCTTGCGTGTATCACGGAGACCGACGATCTCTACCTCCTCATTTACCTTGACGATACCTTGCTCGATTCTACCTGTAGCCACTGTTCCACGTCCTTTGATTGAGAACACGTCCTCAATAGACATAACAAAAGGCTTGTCGAGAATACGAACTGGTTCTGGAATATAGTCATCGAGAGCAGTAAGCAGATCCAAGATAGGTTTAGCAGCTGCAGCATCACTAGGATTCTGGAGTGCCTTGATTGCTGAACCACGAATCACAGGGATAGAATCACCTGGATACTTGTATTTAGTCAAAAGATCACGAATTTCTACTTCGATCAAATCGAGCAACTCTGGATCATCAACCAAGTCGATCTTATTCAAGAAGACAACAATGTTCTTCACACCGACCTGACTTGCAAGCAAGATATGCTCACGAGTCTGTGGCATTGGTCCATCAGCAGCAGATACTACCAAGATAGCACCATCCATCTGAGCAGCACCGGTGATCATGTTTTTGACATAATCAGCATGTCCTGGACAGTCAACGTGTGCGTAGTGACGCTTCGCTGATTCATACTCTACGTGAGCTGTAGCGATTGTAACAATCTTACTTGCATCACGAACTGTACCGCCCTTAGCGATATCGTTATAAGCTTTTGGTGCCACTGTTGTGAGACCTTGAGCGAAACTTACAGCAGCAATAGCAGCTGTAAGAGTTGTTTTTCCATGATCTACGTGACCAATAGTACCGACGTTTACGTGGTCTTTTTTACGATCATATTTTTGAGCTTCTGCCATAAAAAGTATGTTTTAGATGATAAATTAGCTTGATTGATGAATTAGTTTTGGAAATCTGCTTCGAAAAAAGCGACATGACTTTAACGAAAAAGCCTCTCTTTGTAAAGCAAGATTTTTATGCACCTGTTCGTTCTTTAATAACGAGGTCAGCTGCAGCTTGTGGTACCTTCTCATAAGCGAAGAACTCCATGCTGTATACTGCACGCCCCTGACTCATTGAGCGAAGATCAGTAGCATAACCGAACATATTTGCTAGTGGCACCTTCGCCTTGATGACCTTGGCGAGACCGCGATTCTCCATTGACTCAATTCGACCACGACGAGAGTTGAGGTTGCCCATCACATCTCCCATGAAGTCTTCTGGAGTGACTACTTCAACTTGCATGATTGGCTCAAGTAGACATGGGCTAGCTTTCTTACAACCATCTTTGAACGCCATTGAGGCAGCAACTTTGAAGGCTACTTCAGATGAATCTACATCATGGTAAGAACCGTCGAATACTGCAGCCTTGACATCAACCATAGGGAAGCCAGCCAAGACACCAGTCTTCATACATTCACGAATACCTTTATCAATAGCCGGGATGAATTCTTGTGGGATCATACCACCCTTGATAGTGCTCTCGAAGCTATAGCCAACACCAGGTTCTACTGGTTCGATCTTGAGCCATACGTGACCGTATTGACCTCGACCACCTGATTGTTTGATGTATTTACCTTCTTGTTCAACAGTCTTTTGGATAGTCTCACGATAAGCTACTTGTGGTTTACCGACATTGGCTTCTACTTTGAACTCACGTTTCATACGATCTACAATGATGTCCAAGTGGAGCTCACCCATACCAGCGATCAATGTCTGGTTGGTCTCTTCATTACTTGAAATACGGAAAGTAGGATCTTCTTCAGCGAGACGGTTCAAGGCGATACCCATTCTCTCTTGATCAGCTTTGGTCTTTGGTTCGATGGCGATCTGAATAACTGGTTCTGGGAAAGTGATTGCTTCAAGGGTCAAGGGATGATCAGGATCACAGATAGTGTGACCAGTGATTGTATCTTTGAGACCGATAGCAGCGGCGATATCACCAGCATGTACCTCTTCGATTTCTTGACGGTTGTTGGCATGCATCTGCACGATACGACCGACACGTTCTTTGCGGCCAGTATTGGTATTGAGAATATAACTACCAGACTTCATCACACCTGAATAAACACGGAAGAAGATTAGTTTGCCCACAAATGGGTCAGTAGCAATTTTGAAGGCCAAACCACGGAATGGTTCGTTGTCAGTAGCATGGATCTCTTCTTCTTTCTCAGTGTCAGGATTGATACCTTTGATTGGTGGGAGATCGAGTGGAGATGGTAAGAAGTGGACTACAGCATCAAGAACGAGCTGTACACCTTTGTTTTGTAGTGCTGTACCACAGAGTACTGGGTAGAGTTTGCTAGCAATAGTTGCCTTACGCAATGCTGCACGAAGCTCCTCAGCTGTTGGTTGAGTACCCTCCATAAATTTCTCCATCAAAACATCATCGTGTTCAGATACCTTCTCGACCAAGATAGCATGAAATTTTTCAGCTTCAGCTTTGATATCTTCTGGGATTGGCATCTCGACAATCTCTTCGCCATGGTCACCTTTGAAAGTGAAAGCCTTCATCTGAATCAAGTCGACAACACCGAGGAAGCCGCCTTCTTTACCAATTGGGTATTGAACTGCGACAGCATCAGGACTGAGACGCTCGTGGATTGAGTCGAGTGTCATGAAGAAGTCACCACCGGTCTTGTCCATCTTGTTGACGAAAGCGATACGTGGCACATGGTATTTGTCAGCTTGGCGCCATACAGTCTCAGACTGTGGCTCAACACCTTGTGAACCATCGAATACAGCCACACCACCGTCGAGTACACGCAGTGAGCGCTCTACTTCTACAGTGAAATCTACGTGACCTGGAGTGTCGATCAAGTTGATTCGCACTGTCTGATTGTGAATTGTGTCTGTCCAGCTACAAGTAGTAGCAGCAGATGTAATCGTGATACCACGTTCACGCTCTTGGTCCATCCAGTCCATAGTCGCTTCACCTTCGTGCACTTCACCAATTTTGTAAGTCTTTCCAGTATAAAAAAGAATGCGCTCTGATACGGTAGTCTTACCAGCATCAATGTGGGCAATAATTCCGATATTACGAAGGTTCGTAAGGTCCGCCATAAAAAATAATTAGAATAACTAAAGTAATAAGTCTTCTTGGCCACCTGGCTAGAAGCGGTGGCATTCTAAAAGAAATTGTAGACTTACGCAATCGAAAAGTTTGATAAGTGATGACAGTCCTGCTAGTAAGCTAATCCTCTTTATTTGTAGCTGTTTAGATTCGTTGATTGATTATTTAGTAATAGTATGGGAAATTATTTTCTTCATCTGTATGACAGATGAGCATTAGCTTAAACGAGTGAGTGACTATAGAAGCTCAGGGTTAGACATTGGTACCGAAGCAATTGTGAATAAGTTGATCTCTGAGCATGGAGATGATGTGTTAATTGATTATTTACGAGAACAAGCAACAAAGAGAGCGTTACTTGCTAGAATAACCAACATAGCTGAACTTATACCTGATGGTGGAGGTGAGGTTGAATCAGGTTTAAGCAATCTTCCTGATCGAGTGCTCTATGTTATTTGGAGGTACAAGAAAGTATTAGATCAGTTATTATTACAATACAGTACCGATGCCTTAATATCCTCAATAAGGCAGATTTTATTGGTACGAGAGCAGGCGTACAAAATGGAGCTTGCGAAGCATGCAGCTCAGTATCGTCAAGCACTTGTGACATTAGAGACATTTGGAATTAGTCTTGATGGTGCTCCCAGGATAGAAGCAGTAATTGATGCAATTACGCCAAAGCTCTTAGCTCCTGTGAGAAGAATGGTTCAGCCCAAAATAGTGCTTGTTCCTAACTGTGACGACGACGTTCTAATTCAATCAATTGATACTCATAGTGCTGAATATGGCATTGATTCCAGTTGGAATGGGCTAAGACTCGAATCAAGACACTATAAAGCTGATAAGTTAGATTTGTTCCTTTCCTGGGAGGTCTGGATTGTTGAGGGCCAGCAAAATATTGGGATGGATGTTGATTTGCAAACTAAGGGCGGTAGGACATGGCTTGATGGACCAACACAAATACGTGCGCTAATTGGAAAGTATAAATCTCAGGGTTTAAATGTTCTTAGTGGTACGAGATTATATCTGTCATTATTTATGAAGGGGCTAAGCGAAAAAAAGCCAATTGATTCAAAGAGCGCCACAGTCTTGAATCCTAGAGCTGTTATCAAAAAGTAACATACCTGGGTTGGCATGGGGTTCTTAGCTGATAATCGACTTTACCTAGACGGTTCTTCAGAATACCATGTTAGGGATAATATCCGTCTACGGTCCGCGCTTAAAATTAAGGTATAAAATAGTACATTCGCACCGCTCGCTTAGCAGGAATTATTTCTGCTTCTTCTGAGGATGATAAAATCGTCTTCTTTTCTTTGGTACTGTATTAGCCTGTTGAGTTGGAGGAACAGGAATAGGAGCTGGAGCTACTGGTAGGGGAGTCTTGGGCTGTTTGGGCGCTCGTTTTGTTGAAGGTCTTCGTAAGAACTGGCTGATATCAATAAAATTACCAATTGTTTTGAGTTCTTCGGCTACAAATCCATAACGTGAAAGCACAACCACCTTTTTATCATGTTCTTCTAGATATTTGAGTAAGGCAAAAAAATCACTGTCCCCAGAGAACAAGACGAAGGTGTCGTACTGTGACATGAGGCGAATGGCATCAATGACCAACTCTACATCCATGTTGCCCTTATAGAAACCTACTGCTTCTTTGTCTTCTGCTGTGGGGCCTGTCGTAATGAACTTGAGCGGCTTTCTTCTTACCACCAAACCTGACTTCACCAAGTCATCAAGATATTCTGTTTGTTTCTCTAAGCCCTCTTGGAAAGCTGTATACAAGTAGCACTTTGCTTCCGGATCAAAGGTGCGGAAGAACTGCAGTACTTTGGCATAGTCAATTCTCACCCGGAGCTTCTTGTTGATGAAGAAGACATTGCTGGCATCGATGAAGACACTGACGCGACCTTTGAGAATGGCGCTTAATTCTTCTTGTGATAGCATAATGAGAGAGGGTAGTGGGGGATTTATTTTGGAGGCCAAAATAAAAAATACCTAGCATGAGTACCATGCCAGGTATTTTTTGAGGATGCAAGAACAATTACATGTACTTTGCGAAGTGGGCAAAGGCTTTGTTGGCTTCAGCCATACGATGGGTGTCATCGCGCTTTCTGATCGCGCCACCTTGGTTATTACTAGCGTCCATCAATTCAGCTGCGAGCTTGTCAGCCATTTTCTGGCCGCTGCGATCACGAGCTGCACCGATAATCCACCGAAGTGCCAATGTCTGACGACGATTTGGTTTGACCTCGACTGGGATTTGGTAGTTTGAGCCACCAATACGCTTCGCTTTGACCTCGACTAGTGGAGCAACATTTTCGAAAGCGAGATTGAAAATATCATCGGCATTCTTTTTGCTCTCACGGATCTTCTCAAAAGCATCACTGACGATAGTGACGGCGATAGATTTCTTACCGCGTGTCATTACCATGTTGGTTAGTTTTTCAACTAATGTAAGGGGTTGTTTTCGTTTCATAGACTCTATTTCTTAGGACGTTTGTTACCATATTTACTGCGGCCTTGGCGACGAGCTTCGACGCCGGCTGTATCGAGAGAACCACGAACAATGTGATAACGTACACCAGGTAAGTCTTTGACGCGTCCGCCACGAATCATGACTACTGAGTGCTCCTGAAGATTATGTCCTTCTCCTGGGATGTAAGCGGTAACTTCGAGACCATTACTGAGCTTCACACGAGCGATCTTACGGATAGCTGAGTTTGGCTTCTTTGGTGTCAGAGTGGTTACCTTGGTGCATACTCCACGTTTCTGTGGAGCTCCGCGCTTGAGTGGGATGTCTTTCTTCGTCAACACATTACGAGCGAACTGTAATGCTGGAGACTTGGACTTCGCCCACACTTTCTTGCGTGGATTGCGGATGAGTTGATTTATTGTTGGCATAATATTTCTAAGCTGAGGTAAATTAACGAAAGGTAGTAGTTCCGTCAAGTAAAGATTAAACCATTGCTGCGATTTCTTCTTCACTCAACACTTGTTGTTCTGTAGGAATTCCGCTGATGTCATTTTGGAAGATCTTGCCGGCTTTGATCAAGCGACCAATGATGACATTCTCTTTCAAGCCCTTGAGATTGTCCACTTTCTTGGTTACTGATGCTTCTACCAAGACACGGATAGTCTCTTGGAATGAGGCAGCAGAGAGCCAGCTTTCTGTGGTGAGAGAAGTTCGAGTGAGACCGAGAAGGAGACGTTCGAATCGAGCGACTTTCTTTCCTTCAGTAAGCAACTTGTTGTTGACCTCTTCGATCTTGAGACAGTTGATGATCTGACCTGGTAAGTATGCTGAGTCACCACTATCAACGATACGAGCCTTAGAGAACATTTGGCGCACGATGATCTCGATATGCTTATCATTGATAGTCTGACCTTGGCTTGAGTAAATGCTTTGTACTTCATTGATGATGTACTTCTGAGCGGTCAAGATGTCAGTCAAGTTGATCAAGTCAACGAGATTTAAGTGACCTTCAGTCAATGTTGTACCAGCTTTTACCTTACCACCATCTTGGACACGCAATGTTTCCTTGGCAGGAATAGTGTATTCACGATGTACCAACTCTGTATGATCGATAAAGATCTTACTTGGTGTGACCCGTGCCTTTCCACGATTGACTGCGCGGATTACTTCTTGGTTCTTGGGGTGTTTGGCAATGATTTCACGAGGACCGACAATCATGCCATCCTTGACTAGAGCTGTATAACCATCGCTGTCATATTCATCAGTGCCGAGTTTGTCAGCAGTGACTGAGACAATGATTTGGTTGCTCTTGCGTTCAATACCGACTGAACCGTCAATCTCAACGAGGACAGCTTGTGTCTTTGGTGAACGTGCTTCGAATAATTCTTCGACACGAGGGAGACCTTGAGTAATATCTTTGACATCGGCGACACCTCCGGAGTGGAATGTACGCATAGTCAGCTGTGTACCAGGTTCTCCGATACTTTGAGCGGCGATAATACCGACAGCAGCACCGAGCTCAACAGTCTTGTTGTAAGCAAGGTCACGTCCATAACAATGGCGGCAAACACCATCGATAGTCTTACAAGTGATCACTGAACGAACATGAATCTCGTCAATATCGAGCTTCTCGAGCTCTTTGATCAAATTGAGGTCGATTTCCTGATCAGCGTCTTTGAGCACCTCACCAGTCTTGGGATGAATAACTGGTTGGGCTAATGTGCG
Organism: Candidatus Altimarinota bacterium; assembly: GCA_017984655.1. GTDB lineage: Bacteria > Patescibacteriota > Gracilibacteria > RBG-16-42-10 > RBG-16-42-10 > JAGNZB01. The sequence continues at coordinate 3,875 of JAGNZB010000002.1, read as the reverse complement.
ACCGAAAATACGGTTGGTAAACTTCTCACCAATACGCTTACATTCTGCAAGATCGATTGGATTGTATTCAGTTGTGCCACAGTCGACTTCACGAATGACGACATCTTGTACGGCATCGACGAGACGGCGAGTAAGGTAACCAGCATTGGCAGTCTTAAGGGCTGTATCTGATTTTCCTTTACGTCCACCATGTGTGGCGATGAAGTATTCGAGGACTTCGAAACCTTCGATGAAGTTTGATTTGATTGGCAACTCGATAGTCTTTCCGGCTGGATTGGCTACGAGACCCTTCATACCAGCGATCTGGGTGATCTGATGCCATGCACCACGGGCTCCAGAGTCGACGATAGTAAAGAGTGTGCTTTGTTTGTCTACAGTGTCGATAATTACTTTTGAAATGTCAGCTTTGGCGTTGTTCCAGATACGGAGGATGTTGTTGTATCGCTCCTCATCTGTGACGAGACCTTTGCGATATTTACGAACCACCTCAGTCACCATGACTGTCGCTTCGTCGAGAATCTGGTATTTGACCTGAGGAACTTTGAAGTCTGACATTGCTAGTGAGATACCGGACTTGGTCGCAAATTTGAAACCAATACGTTTGATTTCATCAGCGAGGACAGCGGTTCTATCTGGTCCACACTTCTCATAACATTCACTGACCAAGTTGGAGAGCTCCTTCTTGTTCATAGTCTTGTTTTGGAAGCCTAATTCACTAGGAAGGAAGCTATTGAAAATCAATTTGCCGACAGTCGTATCGATGATCGCACCATTATGACGTGCCTTCATCTTGTCTTGAAGACCGATGTGGTTGAGACGATAGGCAGTAATTGCTTCGTGCAGATTGACGAAAACCATCTTACTATCCTTGGTGCTCTCTTTGGTGAGGTGATAACAACCGAGGACCATATCCTGTGACGGTGTGATCACTGGTTGACCATCAGAAGGCTTGAGCAAGTTGCGAGCTGACAACATAATTGTGTGAGCTTCTTCTTGTGCTTGTGCTGATAGTGGCAAATGCACAGCCATTTGATCTCCATCGAAATCGGCGTTGAACGCAGAACAGACGAGAGGATGAACTTGGATTGCTTTTCCTTCGATCAATACTGGTTGGAAAGCCTGAATACCCAAGCGATGTAATGTAGGAGCACGGTTGAGCAACACATAATGATCTTTGGTGATCTCTTCGAGAGCATCCCAGACTTCAGAGCGTTCCCATTCGATCAGTTTCTCAGCATTCTTGATATTGTGAGCATGACCCTTGTCGATCAGACGACCGATAATGAAAGGCTTGAAAAGTTCCAATGCCATTTTCTTTGGCAATCCACATTGGTGTAGCTTCAACTTCGGACCAACTACGATTACAGAACGACCAGAGTAATCAACACGTTTTCCGAGCAGATTCTGACGGAAGCGGCCTTGTTTACCCTTGAGCATATCTGACAAACTCTTGAGCTGGAGGCGAGCTGAACCAGTCTTGGTCACTGCTCTACCGGCACGAGCTGAGTTGTTGATCAAAGCATCGACTGCTTCTTGCAACATACGTTTCTCATTGCGACAGATTACTTCTGGGGCACCGATCTCAAGCAGACGGCGGAGACGGTTGTTGCGGTTGATAATACGACGATAGAGATCATTGAGATCTGATGCGGCATAGCGGCCACCATCCAATGGTACCATTGGACGAAGATCAGGTGGGATCACTGGTAATACAGTCAGTACCATCCACTCAGGTTTGATGCCTGCTTTGATCATATTACCGACAAGCATCAGACGTTTGCTGATTTTCTTTCGCTTCTGACCTTGCGCTGTTTTGAGCTCTTCCAAGAGGTGACGGAGGAGAGCAACGAGGTCGATGTTCTGAATAACATCACGGACAGCTTGCGCCCCGATACCGGCGCGGAACACATGACCAAACTTCATTGAAAGATCACGATATTTGAGCTCGGAGACGACACTATATTTTTCAATACTGGTGAGGTCTTCTTTTGCTTGCTCATAATTCTCAGTCAACTGACGAAGTTCTTCAGCATTACTGTCTTGTACGTGCTGTAGCTCTTTTGCTGGAGCTTTGTTCACACGCATTTCATTGCTTTGTTGTTCGTAGGTTTCTTGAATGCGCTTGTTGCGATTCTTGTAATCATGATCGAGTTCTTTCAATGCAGAAGATTTTGCCTCTTCATTGACGTCTTCGATAATATAACTAGCAAAGTAGACTACTTGCTCGAGTGTCTTGATCGACAAATTGAGCAGGAGACCGATACGTGATGGTGTAGACCGAAGGAACCAAATATGGGTCACAGGGACAGCCAATTTGATATGCGCCATGCGCTCACGACGAACGGATGATCGTGTGACTTCTACGCCACATTTGTCACAAATAATGTTCTTGTAGCGAACCTTTTTGTACTTACCACAATAACATTCCCAGTTCTTGGTAGGACCAAAGATCTTTTCACAGAAGAGACCGTCGCGCTCAGGTTTCTGGGTGCGGTAGTTGATTGTCTCTGGCTTGGTGACTTCACCATAGGACCATCCCAACATTTGTTCTGGAGATGCTACAGAAACTGAGATCGCCTCAAAATCATGGGGGATATAACTCTTGTCATTTCGATTCATTGTTTGAGCCATAAATAGAGCTTAAAAAAGTGAGAGTTAAGATTGACTATCATTTTCTGCAGCTTCTGCAGCTACTGGCTCAGCAATTGGTTGCTCAGGAGTAGGAGCAGCTTCTGGTGCTGGGGGAGTAGGATCAATTACTGGAGTGCGATTTCTTCCGGCTAAGAAAGCATCGACATTGCCAGTCAGTAATTCATTGAAGTTGAAATTATCCTCTTGTGTAGTGCCTTTGCCATGAAGATCAACGAAGAGACCGAGACTTTGGAGCTCACGCACTAGGACATTGAATGACTCTGGTGTGCGTGGTTTCTTGATCTGTTCACTCTTCACGATTGCTTCGTATGCCTTTGAACGACCCAGGACATCATCAGACTTGATAGTCAACATCTCTTGGAGAGTATAAGCAGCACCGTAGGCCTCTAGTGCCCACACTTCCATCTCACCAAATCTTTGTCCACCATGCTGAGCTTTTCCTCCTAGTGGTTGTTGTGTGACAAGAGAGTACGGTCCGATAGAGCGGGCATGAATCTTGTCATCTACTAAGTGAGAGAGCTTCATGATATAGGTGATACCAACGAGGGTCTCATTATCAAATGGTTGACCACTATTCCCATCATACAACTGAGTCTTGCCACTTTCTGAGATACCGGCATCGCTTTGGATCTTGCGAATCACATCACGATCGATACCATCAAGCGCTGGAGTCGCTACTTTGAATCCGAGGATTTGAGCAGCTCTACCGAGTTCAGCTTCTAGAATTTGTCCGATGTTCATACGACTGACAACACCGAGTGGATTGAGCACAATATCAACTGGTGTACCATCAGCAAGGTATGGCATGTCTTCAACACGAACGATACGAGAGATCACACCTTTGTTTCCGTGACGACCAGCAAGCTTATCTCCGGCTTGGAGGCGCTTAATCTGGGCAACACTGACGATCACTTGTTTGATGACACCTGTTGGTAATTCATCTGCTTTGTCGCGTGAGAATACTTTGATACCGACGACTTTTCCTTGGCTGCCTCCTGGCATACGCAAGCTGCTGTCCTTGGCTTCGCGCGCCTTCTCACCGAAGATAGCTCGGAGGAGACGTTCTTCTGCTGTCAGTTCTGTTTCACCTTTTGGTGTCAACTTTCCGACCAAAATATCACCTTCTTTGACCTGTGCTCCGATACGGACAACACCTTCTTCATCGAGCTCCTTGAGCTTGTCGTCACCAATATTTGGAATATCACGAGTGACTTCTTCAGGAC
>JAGNZB010000056.1 GCA_017984655.1 Candidatus Altimarinota bacterium | reverse complement strand
GAACATTCCCACAATCTCTTCAACCTCACCCTCTCAAAGTTATTTTCTCCAACCTATTGTTTAATTTAACCCAATTCATAATTCCTAATTAACTAAGTTTCCTGATCTTTGACTTTTTTCTCTGATCCATTATAATCCTCCTTTGTGCGCCGTATTCTTTACTTTTATTTGTGTCCGTTGAATTTACTGTGTTGGATGGTGGTTTGGCTAGTGATGGTGATAGTGTTGTTGAGGAGGATCCTCCTTCGGGACCGAGGTCTCGTGCGGTTGTAGGTACTCAGGCATTACGGTTGGTACATAGTGCTTCTCCTGTTGCGGTCATGCCAAATTTGGTTGGGACCGAATCAGAAGATGTGTCACAATTGTTAGTGGCTGATTTTGTTGGTGCTCCGAAATCGCTGTTCTTGCAATCTATGAATACTTTGTTGCAACGGACCTGTTCTTTTTTTGTAGTGATGGAGCGGTATGTACATGCTTGTGCTGTACTTGAGCGTGAATTAGCTTGTTGTCATACTGCTATTTTGGAACAGCTTGCGGTATTAGAGAACGCAAGAACACGTCGTATTCTTGGTATTGTGTTGCCTTATAAAGCGCGAGCATCTAGTGAGGATCTGGAGAAACGTGATCAACTTACTCGAATCTTGGGTGTTGTGATCAAATTTCAGGCAGCCTGTGGTCAGCCACTCAAAGGTCATACTAGTGATCATACATTGATGGACATTGCTGTTCCGCTCAAGAATATTGGCAGTGCTAGCACTGCGATGGCTTTGGGTGGGTGGATGGATTGTTATCGATCCTTTCAGACAGGCCATCGTTTAGTAGATGAGTCGCTAACTGTTTGTAAGTATCAACAGGAAAAGAATCTTTTGGCGAAAAAAGAAGCTGAGAGTGGTGATGAAAGCCCCTTTGTGCGTTCTATTACTAAGAAAAATTCGATCAAACCTTTGGTTCAACGATGGGAGGAAGGTAGTGCTGTATTGAGAGATTTTACTCACTTTTGGCACGCAGCTTTTCTCCATAGTGAGGTGATTGCTGCTGTTCCTTTCCGGACACAAATTTTGACAGTATTTGAAAACTCGAATGGAGTGAATATGTCCAATGCTGATTTGTTGAAGCTTTGGAGCTTTGGTAGTAATGGGGTTGAACTGCAGGATCGTTTGTAATAGTAACTAAAAAAGAGACCCTAAGGGTCTCTTTTTCTTTGGTTTGGTTCTGACGCTTTCTACTACTTGCTTTTTGCTTCAGTGAATTTGACGTGTTTGCCAGCTACTTTTGAGAATTTGCGGATTTCCAATTTGTTGGTAGTAGTCTTTTTGTTCTTGCTTGTGACGTAGATACGTTCACTGCCTTTGCTACCATCCTGTCTTTCGAATTTGTATTCTAGGGTGACCCAGACACGATTAGTTTTCTTTGCCATATGATACTTCTTTAGAGCGGTGACAATCTACAATGTCGTTTTGAAAATGTAAAGTGGTTTCGTCTAGAGGATGTTTTCTTGGCGACTAGTTTTGAAAATATGCCATTTGGTCCAAGTCAATGCACCGACACTGATCAGGGTGGTGAAGAGGGTGAGAATTGTGCCCACTACAGGTAATGCTAGTATTCCTACAATGATGAAGCTACTGAGTAGAAGGAGTGCTGCAGTAGTTAATTTGTTGTTTTCGGCGATCAACCAGTTTTGCTTAGCTAGAACGTGCGTGCAATAGAGCATCCAGCCGATGGGGGCGATATACAGTGAGATGATGATGAATAATATCAAAGCAACGGCAAGTGGTAAGCCTATAATAGTGATGGCTAGTAAGATTGCTCCCAGAAAACTAAGGCTGATCGCTAAGGTGCCGATTCCAAGATTCTTGACGGGGGAGAGGGCAACAGTGTGCGCATACTGGCTCATTGAGCGGGGAAAGATACTAATCAGAATAAGAGCAATAAGCCATAGACTGAGAGCTCTGATTCCTTGATGAATCCAATAAGTGCTCTGGGTATGGGCAGGGGCACTGACTGGCAAGCTGCTACTTTGTCCAAGTACTTGTGCTGTTGCTGCTTGTTTTGGTGGCTGGGTACTGGTGTATTTGAAGTCACCGTGGATCAATGCGTTGTCACCCAGACTGATATTGTTGCTGTCGACTTTGACTGAGCCTTGGATTGGAGCATTGAGAATAAAGCTACCACTGTCAGCATACACATTACCTTGTACTGGGCCTGTGATAGTGACTATGCCTGCCCATGCGTGAATAGTCCCTTTGACTAGGCCTCGGCTCATGAGCTCACCGCTCATGGTGCGGATATTTTTGTTGACTATGCTGTCTTGGTTGAGGATCAGTGATCCCCCAGCCATCAGGACGTCGCCTTCGATTGTTCCATTGATGATTGTCTGTCCGGAGGTAACGATTAAGTCACCTTTGATGATGCCATTGATAGTGGTTTCGCCGCTTATGACAATACTATTGTCGTCTATTGTTTGCGTTGTGGGGAGTGTGTAATTCTCACCACTAAAGAGTTCTGCTGCCTGTACTGTGGGACTGATACAAAGGAAGAAAAAGCCGATTAGGATGATGCGTTTCAACATGGTCAATCAGTTATGTTCGTATGGAGCATAGCATATTTGTTTGGCTGCCAATGATGAGCTATGATAACGCTGTTCTTAGCCTATCTCAATGAATCTTAGTAGTGCTCAAATCAAGCTATTTAGCATTATTGGTGGGACTGTTTTGCTTATGGTTTTGCTATTTTGGGTATTTGCTCGTGGCCCAGGTAGTAGCAAGCAAACTCTGCCACTGACAATCTGGGGGGTAGAAACTACCCAGGCTAGCATGCAGCCGGTTATTGATGATTTCATCGCTTTTGCAAAACAGTCACCACAGTTCTCCAATGCTACATTCCAAATTAGCTACAAAGAATGGCGTGAAGATGAATATGAGCGTCTTTTGCTTGATCAACTAGCTGAAGGACGAGGACCTGATGTGTTATTTATTCATAATACTTGGTTGCCAAAGTACTATAATAAGCTCTTACCATTACCGGCTGATCAGATGTCTCTTGATCAGTTTCGGGAGCAGTATGTCAGTGTTGCTGCCAAAGATTTGATTTTTGATAGCAAGATTTACGGATTGCCATTTTATGTAGATACCTTGGCTTTGTATTACAATACCCAACAATTCCAATCATCAGGCACCACGTCTTCTCGGCCTGCTACTAGTTGGACCAATTTCAAAAATCAAGTGACTGCGATGACCAATAAGACCGGGACAGTTATTAGTAGAAGTGGCGCAGGTATCGGTACTGCCAAGAATATCAAAAATGCTGTAGATATTTATTATACAATGTTGCTGCAGGCCAACGGTAAGATCTGTCGTAATGAAGCTTGTAATGCTGTGATGCTTTCAGATAACAAGGCGGCGATTGATGCCCTCAATGAATATGTAGGCTACAGTAATCCAGCGTCACCCAATTATGTTTGGGATAGTAATTACCTCAAGGGGCTTGAGTACAATAACATTTTCCTTGATATTGATGCCTTCATCCGGGGAAGAGTCAGTAGCTACTTTGGTTATGCAAGTGATTATGAGCAGATTGCCACTCTAGGTAAGAATTCGAACTTAAAGTTTGAAATCGCAGAGATTCCTCAAGCTGACGATGCTGCTGCAAATAATGAGAAAGTTGCTTTTGCGAGTTATTGGGCTCCTGCAGTCTCGAAGGCAAGTGAACAGCCTCAATTAGCTTGGGATTTTGTGAAGTTTATGACTAGTAAGTCTACGTTGGCAAAGTATTATGAGACCAACCCTATGCCACCTAGTCGTGAAGATCTGATCGATACTGATTCTAGCAACCCGCTGCGTGTCTTCCATCGCCAAACCAAGGTAGCAAGTAGTTTGGTGCTATTTGATAAGGCCCAATTTGATCGTGTCTTCTCAGATATTATCGAGGGAGTGGCCACCAAAGCATCTTCGGCCTTCAATAGTTTGCGTAAGGCTGAGTCCGATCTCAATCTCTTACTATCGCCGTATTTTGAAGTATTGGGCGATAGGGCTACTGAAGATAGTGTGTCTCGATAATTGACTTCCCTATTCAAACAGTAGTATTATATAACGACATAACAATTCTACATGTCTAACTTATCAACACAGGCAAGCAAGCAAAGTACTCTTATGCAAAGAAAGGGGGTGAGCACTATGAAACGTCTCACTCAAAAACTTTTGGCTGTCAGTCTTCTTCTGACTCCAACAGCAGTATTTGCAGCAACTCCTGGTTTAGGATCAAATCCTTTACCACTACCTAGCAATCTTCCTGCACAAACCAGTTTCTTGGATCTGTTGTCTTATATTATCAACTTCTTCCTTGGTTTGGTCGGCGCAGTTGCTGTGTTGATGTTGATTTGGGGTGGCTTCCGCTATCTTACATCATCTGGTAAGTCTGATGCGACAAAAGACGCAAAGAATACAATTATCTACGCTATCGTTGGTATTATTATCATCTTATTGTCTTACGCAATCGTAACTACTGTTACTACTAGCCTTGCTGGTCGTTAAGTAAGTAGACAGACTGAAGTCTGATTTGTTATTTGTGCTTGAAAGGACTTAGTCGTACTCTTCGGCTAAGTCCTTTTCTTATTCATTGCTACTATGTCATCTTGGTTTTATTTCTTGGCTCTCGTCAATGGTTTTAGTCCCAATGGGCTATCTCGACCACAGAGTCTTTCATCTGAGACGGGATTTCTCAATCTGCTCAGTATTATTCTCAACTGGTTCTTGGGCTTTGTTGGTGTCGTTGCCTTCCTGATTTTTCTCTGGGCTGGTTTTACCTACATTGTCTCTTCGGGGAAAGCTGAGAGTGTCAAGAAAGCAAAGACCATGATGATTTATGCGATGGTTGGTATTGTGGTTATTCTGCTTGCTTATGCAGCCATTGCTACATTGACTGATGCTTTTAGTCCTGCTGCTACTATTCCTGATGCAATACCAGTTCAGGCAACAGCTGTTGGTAGTGTGCCAGTTGGTACTGCTGTGCCAGTTCCGGCAACCGCTATGCCGCCTACCACGGTGACAGTCAATCCTGACAATCTCGGTCGTCGTTAGTTTAGCGGTGATATTTGTCGTGGATCTCCCGTAAGCGTTTGTTGGTCAAATGGGTGTAGACCTGAGTGGTGGTGATACTAGCATGTCCTAATAGTTCTTGGACTGAGCGGAGATCCGCTCCATTTTGGAGAAGGTTCGTAGCAAAAGAGTGACGTAGCGTATGGGGCGTCACATGTTTGACGATGCCTGCTTTTAGGGCCAATGCTTTGATGGTGTTTTGGACGGTGAGTGGCGTAATTCTTTTGTGTTCGCCAGTGCTTTTGATTCCTTGGTTGCGTGGACGACTATAACTGATAAATAATGGTTTCCAGGTGTCATTGCGGGTAGCGAGGTACTCAGCCACGACACTAGCTGCTCTTTCACTGACGAACACGATTCGGGTTTTTGAGCCCTTTCCTCTGACCATAAATTCTCTTCTCACCAAGTCGACACGGTCTCGGTCTAGATTGACAAGCTCACTGACACGAAGTCCAGTAGAGTAAAGTAGCTCGATCATTGCTAGGTCACGGGCTCCAGATTTTTTTGTGCTATCAATAGCATCAATCAAAGCGGTGACTTCTTCGATTTGGAGAAACTCAACACTACGTTGTTCTAGTTTGCCGACATCAATTTTTTCGGGTGTCAGGGTGGGGATATCCATCTTGAGCAGATATTTCAAGAAAGCGCGGAGAGCAATGATGTGGTAGCTTTGAGTTTTCTTACCTAAGGGCAGTCCATGTTTGTCATTGATACGATTGAGGTAGAGACGATATTTCTGCACGACGGGCAAAGTAATCTCGTGTGGTTTGAGTAGTCCAGCGAAGTCGACAAAGCGCATCAGGTAGTGCTGATAGTTGATGATCGTCTTGATCGACTGATTCTTGTTGATCTCAGCATGCTCAAGAAATTCGGTAATGTAATCAACAATACTTTTATTGTCTTCCATAGGGGGAGGATTCTTGTAAGCATTGTAGTCACTTTTGAATTCCTAGCAAAGATGTAGTCAAAAATGTTTTTTTGCGCTACTATCCTCGCGCCTCTATCCATAGTCGGGGATCGTCTAATGGTAGGACAACAGCCTCTGGAGCTGTGAGTTGGGGTTCGAGTCCCTATCCCCGAACGATCTCGCCATAAGCGAGTAGTCTTTTTCCTATTTCCTTGTTCCTACGTTTTTCGCCTAGGGTACATTTTTGAGATCAAGGAAAGAGGAGCTAGGAAACAGGAAATAATCGCTCAGAAACAATGAACTCCTTGTTCCTACGGTTTTCGCCTAGGGTACAGTTTGCGAGATCAAGGAAAGAGGAGCTAGGAAACAGGAAAGAATTGTTCGAATGACTCTCCTTTGCTGCTGGTATTTATCTCAAGATCAGTCGTGCGCTTCTTCTTGTGTGACGAACTGTTATTCGTTTGGGATCGTGACGTAATAGGTCTCTTGAACGTGGCTTTGTTGGATTTAATACTGATGCTGCTGCATGACGTGTTGAGAGTTGTGCTTGTCCTTGAGCTATTGTTGTTTGCACTTGAGGGCTTTCATTGCTTGGTTCTGAGAAACAGCCTTTATAGAATGCTAGTCCGATGGTGATTCCATAGAGCCAGAAATTAGAGATTCTCGACGATCCTTTGGGGTGTCGATCTCGTTGTGGTAACTCTATTCCTGAAAGTGCTGATTTTGGCATACAAATTTAATGAGCAGCAATAATAGCTGATACTAGGCTATTTTGCTAGATACTTCTACGGATTACTTTACGACTACAGCCACAAATTTGAGGAACTGTGATTCCGGCCAGTATGGATTGACGGGGAAGTCATGATCGGCGCTGCTTTGATAGAGTAATTCTGCTTGTTTATTATTTCGAGCTAGTGTGTCTTTGATTAGCTTAGCAAAGGCTGCTTGGGTCCATTGGCTATAGTTGGTAGAACAGACTAGTGTGCCACCTAAGGTTAGTAAGTTACTAGCTTGAGTAATCAGTTGGTGATAATTGTCTGGTACAGAAAAACTGCCTTTCTTCTTTTTGGAGAAAGTAGGTGGATCTAGAATAATCATGTCGTACTTTAGTTCTTTCCGCTCACAATAAGCAAAGTGATCAAAAGTGTCACTGACTACTACTTTGTTGGTCTCAGGAGAGAGGTGATTGAGCGTGAGATTGTTTCTACAATACTGACTATAGGTTTTGGAGAGATCGACACTAGTAGTACTGGCAGAGCCGCCCAATGCACAAGCGACACTGAGGCTTCCAGTATAACTGAATGTATTACAAACATGTTTGTCTTTGCTATGTTGCGACAACCAGACTCGATTGGTTCTTTGATCTAAGAATAGCCCGGTCATCAAGCCTTCGTTGAGTTTGACGAAGTATTTACCCACTGCTTCTTCGATCACTAGTTCTTCTGGAGCTGGTACGCCATAGCTTAGTTCTGGTTCGATGGCTGTTACCTGGGGGAGGCGTAATCTCCGGTATACTCCTCTCAAGTGTGGCAGTACTGCGAATAGACTGGCTTGAATGACGCCTTCAAACTTCAAAATGCCGGCATTAAAGTAAGTAATACTGGCGTAGTATTGGTAGATTTCTATTTCTATCCCAGGTAATCCGTCAGCTTCGCTGTGAATTAAGCAGTATGCTGTGGGTAATAGCTTGAACTTGTGACCTCGGAGTTCATACGCTTCCCTGAATAGCTTTGTGAGAGCTGGTACTGATAGGTCATCTTGTAGTAGGGCTACTTGATAGCGATGACCGTGGCCTATATACGCT
>JAGNZB010000055.1 GCA_017984655.1 Candidatus Altimarinota bacterium | reverse complement strand
CACATAAGCTCTACAGAAAGTACCAAAAGCCAATCACCATCAAAGCAAAAATCATTGACGCCTTTGCCAACATTACCATCGAAGAGCGCTACAAGAAACCATTTACTTGCACACCAAAGATCCAAGGTGATCAAGTAATTTTCACCATCAAGCTCGAAGAACGTGGTCGCTACGAACTCGAGTTCCTAGTCCAACCAATCGGCCATGAGCAGTGGTGTGTGAGCAATGTAGTACATCTCCGTGCTTATAGTTCTATCTTTGATCGCTTCTTAGTATGAGTCTCGAGTTTATCGATAGCCACTGTCATATCCAACTAGCTGAATTTGATGCCGATCGCGAAGCAGTGATCGCTAGAGCCCTAGAACGAGGAGTCAATAAACTGATTATTGTTGGCAATGACCACCAAAGCAATGTCGATCGATTTGAGTTACTACTTTCACATCCCCATTGCTATCAGGTGATTGGTATTCACCCTTACCATGCCAATGAATGGAATGAGGTAGTACAACAGTGGATTGAAGACCGCCTAGGACTTCCGCGAGTGATTGCAGTAGGTGAAGCTGGCCTGGATTATTTCCGAGCCCCTACTGACAAACAAGCTCAGCAAAAGACCCTGCATGCTCAAATCCAACTAGCCATGCAGTACCATAAACCAATAGTTTTACATATTCGCGATGCATTTGATGACACCAAAGCCATTCTATCGCAGTATCCTGGCCTTCGATTTATTGTTCACTGCTTCACAGGCACAGCAGCTGATGTGTCTTGGATCTGCGAGCTTGGAGGCTATATCTCACTTAGCGGTATTGTCACCTTTGCCAATGCTACAGCACTGCGAGAAGCGAGCATGACAATTCCCAGTGACCGTCTCATTATCGAAACTGACGCCCCCTTTCTAGCTCCAGTCCCACAGCGAGGTCAAAGATGCGAACCATCATTTGTCGTTGATACTGCTCAATACTTAGCTCAACTCAGACACCAAGACTTAGACAGCTTTGCTACCCAAGTTTATCAGAATACTAAAAAAGCCTTTGGCTTTTGAGATAGCGCCACACGGTCAGCCAAGTGGTGATCAAGGTAATTGCCACTGCCACACCAAACAACATCAGAGCAATGATGACGCTATTAGCCTGAAGAAAGTGAACAATGTTAGCACTATCACTGCCAAAGTATTGCACTGCAAAAGGTGACAATCTCTGTCCGAAGGTCCATAAAAAGATCAGTGCTAGGACGGTACTCAGCAGACTCAAGATCCCAGCCTCGGTGCCAAAAGGCAACAAGATCTTCTGATACGAAGCACCAACAACCTGCATAATCGACAATTCACGTTTCCGGGCATTGAGACTGAGTTGCACCGTAGAAATGATAATCAAGACACCAATAGCAGCAAAAAATGTCACAAACAGGTAGAGGAAGTACTTGACACTATCAGTGATACTAATCAGCTGCTCAATTCTCGTACGATCAGAAAAATTATCACGAGCCTTAGCTAAATTGATCAACTGACTATTTTGTTTGCGATCCAAAAAACTAATCAAATCGCTATATTTCTTGGGATCACTCAAACTGACACGCAAAGTAGCTGGCAGGGGATTAGCAATATCATAGGTATTAAGAAAGTCTGGCAACTCAGGATGATCAGCCCTAAAGTCTTCAAGCGCCTGATTCTTACTAATATAAACCACCTTAGTGATGTAGGGCAGAACCTGCAATTCTTGAATCAAAGGCTGAACCGCATCAAATGTAGCTGCTTCCTGAATCTCAATACTAGTATCAATTTTCGTATTGATGATACTGATACCAGCTTCAGTCAAAAATGAAACCACCAAAGCAATACTGAGCGTACTAAGGACGAGCGAGATGATCAAAATAGTCGCCAAAGAACGCAAGATATTGCGACGCAGCTCATACAAGCTCCTCACAAAAGCACGCTTTGCATAATGCCAACGTTGCTGCCATGGTGCCATTGTTTCATTCACTAAGGGAATCGCAGCATCGACATGCTCCGCTTTCTCAGTTTGCTCTTTCTTTTGCAGTCTACCTGGCAAAACAAACCTAAATTTCAGCTTGGGAAACTTAATTAACCTTATCTTCTTGGTAGTGCTATCCACGCTCTTGAGAAAGGCATCCTTCATTACAGCAAACCGAGAGGGCTCTTTTGCTTTGGTCTCTTTTTCAACACGAAGATAGATTTTCGTTTCTTTGGGGGGGGACATCATGTTTTGCTCTCTTACGACACCGATATTATACTGCCCGAGCTTCCCCTGCAATTATGCCATCTATCCAAATCAATTCTCCCGAACAGTTTGCGGAAGTAATACCGCAGCTCTTAGCTGATCTAGGTTCCAAAAAGATTCTTTTACTGGATGGACACCTGGGTGCTGGCAAAACCACATTTGTGAAAGCACTAGCCAAGACCTTGGGTATTACCCAAAACGTCGTCAGCCCGACATTCATCTATATTCGCGGCTACCAAAATGGCCAGAGAACTGTACTCTGGCATCTCGATCTCTACCGCTATAATGGGGATATCGAAGAAATTCTCACTGAAGAGATGCGTGCTCAGACTGACCTGATTTGTATCGAATGGCCAGAAATCGTACCGCAAGTTTATCAATGGCCCCACTTAGCTTTACACTTTTCTTATGTTGATGAAACTACTCGCATACTGTCGTGGTAAGAACCTCACATCATTTATGCTCTTCTTTGCTCTAGTCATTGGCCTGACACACCTAGTCAATCTGGTGGCCATGAAACTGGGCTTGATCAATTTTACTCTCACTGGAAGATTCCTGTGGGCATACCTACTACAAAACATCATTCTTTGTACTGTGCTTTATTTTTGGTTCTATAGAAGATTCCCCCGTGAAAGAAAACTGATCCAATGGAGGATCAAAAGTGTGAGCCAACTGATTGGTGCAGTAGTTTTAATCTTTGCTAGTTATTTCAGTTTAATTTTTGGTTTACACTACATCCAAGATCTTCTAGGCCTGTCAGTACTACCAGGCCTAGGACAACAAGCATCTTTACTGACTCAGGTTAATTCTCCTTTGGGATATATTAGTATCATTATTGCAGCTGTCTTTCTCGCTCCAGTGATTGAAGAGTATGTCTTTCGAGGTTGGGGTATGCTTTGCCTGCCCACGGACAAATGGCCACTCTTCTCGATTTTAGTAAATGGACTCCTTTTTGCACTACTCCACTTTCAGTTAGCTGTGCTGATTCCACTCATATTTTTAGGCTGTATGTTGGCCTGGACAAGACTAAGAACACAATCAATTCTTCCAGGATTAGTTTTCCACATCCTCAATAATAGTTTGGCATTTCTTGGTGATATCGCCCAAAACTGGCCCCATCTGGGGAGTTCATAACCAACGATCTCGATAATTTGAGTTGAGATAAATTGCCAATCAGGAGGATGTTATGGTAATCTCGTTTCGCTTTTTACGTATAAAAATTTTCACCATGCAACGAGCTCAAAAAAAGGCCATTATTACCAAACATGCAGAGCATGCTAAAGATACTGGTTCAATCAAAGTACAAATCGCTTTGGTCAGTGAACGAATTAGTTATTTAACTTCACATCTTGATAAGCACAAGAAAGACAATCACTCACGCCGTGGTTTGCTTATGCTCGTCGGCAAGCGTCGAAAATTACTCAACTACTACAAAACTATTGACGTCAAAGCTTATGAAGCTTTCGTCGGTGAAATGGGCCTTCGAAAATAAACTTTCAACCACATGCCAACATCATCCGTTTCAACAGAATTAGCCGGCCGCTCACTCTCTATCGAGACCGGTGAGTTGGCATTGCGCGCCAGTGGATCAGTACTTGTTCGCTACGGCGACACAGCTGTCCTAGCCGCTGTAACAGTCATGCCTGAAGCAAAACCAGACCTAGACTTCTTCCCACTCCTCGTTGATTATGAAGAGAAGTTCTACGCTGCAGGCAAGATCAAGGGGAGTCGTTTTATCAAAAGAGAAGGTAGACCATCAGACAATGCTGTCTTAGCTGCTCGCTTAATTGACCGTCCCATTCGTCCCTTATTCCCTAAGGGCTTTGTCAATGACACACAAGTCGTCTGTACAGTGATGTCAGCTGATGGTGAGAATGATCCATCAATCATTGCGCTCATTGGAGCATCAGCAGCCCTGTCTTTGGCGGGATTGCCTTTTCAGGGTCCTATCGGAGCAGTACGAGTTGGTTATATTGATGGCGCCTTCATCACCAATCCTACCTACACCCAATTAGAAGTCAGTTTACTTGACTTGGTAGTAGCTGGTACTGATCAAGCAATTATGATGGTAGAAGCTGGTGCCAAAGAAGTTGATGAGGCTACTATGGCCAGCGCATTAGAATTTGCCCACACCGAACTCCGCAAAACTATTGCTCTCCAGAAAGAACTTCTGAGCAAAGTAACCGTGACACCGTTTCAGTACACACTCCGTGACCCAGCAGCTCAGATCGGCAGCACCTGCAACCAGCCACTCAGTGATGTTGTTGCCTCACTAGTCACAGATACCGACCTCGAAACTGTGTATAGTTTCACCAAGAGTAATGACATTGAGATCGCCAGCAGCAAACTAAAAAAGAGCATTGTCGAAAAAGTGCACGCAATTGATGATTCTTTTAGCACTAAGTTTATTAATGAAGTTGTAGATAGTAAGCTCAAGAAATACTTGCGTTACAATATTCTCGTCAACAATCGTCGTCCCGACGGTAGAGGACTGACAGACATTCGTCCGATTTCTGCACGCGTCGGTTTATTCGCTCGCACCCATGGTACGGCGCTTTTCAATCGCGGTGAGACTCAGGCTTTGACGATCACAACAATTGGCGCCAAAGGCGCTGGGCAAATGATCGATGACATGGACATGGACTATACGAAGCATTACATGCATCACTACAACTTTCCTGCTTACTCTGTCGGTGATGTTCGTCCTTCACGCGGTCCAGGCCGTCGCGAGATTGGGCATGGCAACTTGGCAGAACGTGCTTTGATCCCAGTAATTCCGCCACTGGCTGACTTCCCCTATGCTATCCGTATTGTTACCGAGATTATGAGTAGCAACGGCTCGACCTCTATGGCTGCGGTCTGTGGTAGCACTCTTTCACTAATGGACGCAGGTATCCCACTCAAAGCGCCAGTTGCTGGTGTTGCCATGGGACTGATGACTGATGGTGAAGGTACTTACAAAGTATTGACTGACATTCGTGACTCTGAAGACTTTGGTGGTGACATGGATTTCAAAGTAGCTGGTACTGATGTCGGTATCACAGCATTACAAATGGATATCAAAGTACAAGGCATTCCTGTCCCAGTGATGATCCAAGCTTTGCAACAAGCACGCGAAGGTCGTCTGTTTATTTTGGACAAGATGCTTCAGGTATTGCCAGCTCCTCGTCCAGAGATGTCACAATACGCACCACGAGTAGTCACCCTCAAGATCGACACTGAACAAATTCGTGATGTGATTGGTAGCGGAGGCAAAGTAATCAATGAAATCATTGCTGCTACCGGTGTTGAAATTGACATCGATGATGACGGCACCGTCAATATCTCTTCAAACCAAGAGGAAGGTATTCAGAAAGCTCTAGAGTGGATCAAAGGGATTACTTTCAAATTCACCGTCGGTGATGTATTCGAAGGCAAAGTAACCAAGATCGTTCAAGACCGCATTAGTGGCAAAGAGATCGGAGCAATTGTGGAAAAGACACCTGGCAAAGACGGTCTCGTTCACATTTCAGAATTAGCCAACTTCCGAGTAGAAAAGATCAGTCAAGTCTGTCGTGTTGGTGACTTGCTCAAGGTAGTAGTCATCGATATCGATCCGATCAAGAACCGTGTTGCTTTGTCACACAAAGAATATCTCAAACAATTTGGACCTCAATCATGAAACTAGCGCTTTGGCTAAAACTCAGTTTAGTAGCGCTTGCTTTTATTTTGCTCATTGGTGGTAGCCTCTGGATCAAACAGATGTTCTACCACCCTTTGGAGTTGGTCCATATAGTAGACCGTACCAACATCGTGGGCTACATTGAATGGCCAAAAGCACAAACAACGACCATCATTGGTCAGCTACTAGCCAAAGACAGCAGCGGTACTTTGACGAACTTAGCCCGATCACTCAACTGCAAACTCACAGAGTGTGGCTGGTGGGGGAGTACCAACGCCTTAGTTTTTCGCCAAGAAAACGATCGCACGCTCACAGAGTTCTACCTCTACCAACCAGATTTCGAACTCCTCAGAGCTGATTGGGAAGTCCTTACCTCAGGAAAGCAAGAGTTAGTACTAGGTGATATGCGTTATCGTCTCCAATTACATGAGACATGGGCTGTAGTAACCCCACGAACACAGTTACCCACTACCCCCATAGTGGCAGATTTACCCTGGACCACCTCACCACTAGCTTCAGCATGGAATCACAATGCTGCTACTGGCTATTGTACAGTTCATTGCGTTACCTTCCTGACCGACAAATTGGGTATTGATTTCACCTTCTTCCATGCGTTTATCAATGACACTATTGATTATGTCACTTTTGCAGTCCAGTCAGATACTGATACGCTGACAATTGATTATGAGCAGCATTTTCTCAGTAGTTTTCAAGCACCAATCACCAGTAGTACACAGGCAGTACGGGTCAACATGGCTGCCAATGAATGGCTCTGGGCGAATGGTGACCACCTAGCTAGTAAGGTAAATGGCATTCTCGCAGAAGGTCAAAATCGCGGCTTATGGAAAACCATTGCTGACAATGCTGCCGCAACTAGCTGGGGAATTGCACTCACTGAGTTCAGCACTGCACTGGGAGATATCCCGTACGAAATACATCTCGCAAAACCCCTGACCCAAAGCAAACTTGTGATCACCATGACCGACAATGAATGGCAGAACTTCAAACAAAGACTCACCACCAGTGCAACCAAGGTCCTACCGCTACTCTTCCCCCAAAAGATCGCATTGCCAATACCAGATGGTACTGCCGGATATGAACTGATCAAGAATGCCAACCTCAGTTACCAATGGACTACCAAAGACTCTATCGATAGCTTCATTGTTACTGAAGGCAATAAGCAGTTACTCACTATCTATTTCACCCACCAAGACCAGAAGATCGTCATCAGTATGTTTGCTTACCCAACTCTATCCAGTACCAGCACTATTTGTTTTACAACACCCGATACCATAGAGACAACAGCATGGTATAACGGTACCAACCTCTATGTCATGGCCCTCCGAGAGATTTCTTGGGACAAGACCAAGGGTACACTTGTGATCAGCGACACACTCCCCACATGTACACAAGACAATAATAGCCTGCTCTTTCGACAGTAAGCCTAAAGCATGATAATTTTGTGCCACTAAGGCCTGATCTATGGACACATTACTCGATCTCGCAGAGCAAATTCGCACATGTCAATTATGTCGACTTTGTGAAGGTCGTACCAATGCTGTACCCGGTAGTGGCAGTCATCAAGCGAAATTAGTCTTTATCGGTGAGGGACCAGGCAAGAACGAGGATGAACAAGGAGAACCATTCATTGGTGCTTCAGGAAAGTTTTTGGACAAGATGCTTGCTAGTATCAATCTCTCTCGTAGCGACATTTTCATCACCAACATCGTCAAGTGCCGCCCGCCTAACAATCGCGATCCACTGCCAGATGAGATCAGTACCTGTAGTGATCGCTATCTCAAGAACCAATTGCAACTACTCAAACCACTAGTAATTGTGACACTCGGTAGACACTCCATGAATTAATTTTTGACCAACCAAAAAATATATGAGGCACATTGCAAAGCAATTCACAAAAAAGGAATAGAAGGTCAAACACA
>JAGNZB010000054.1 GCA_017984655.1 Candidatus Altimarinota bacterium | reverse complement strand
GTTCCAGCATAGTAAGCAGCACTTTCTGAACCTCATCAAGCAAATGATAAATAACATCAAACGTAGTGATCTTGATTCTTTCGATATCAGCACTCTTTTGGACAGCTACTGGTGTGAGAACATTGAAGCCAAACACAGTACCTTTACCAGCTGAAGCGATCATAACATCAGAGTTCGAGATATTGCCTAGGCCTGCATAAATAATTTTCACAGCAATTTTTTCTGATGGCAAACTCAGCAACGCATTGCGCAAAGCTTCTAGTGATCCTTTGGTATCAGCCTTGATCACCACCTTCATCTCTTTGACTCCTTCTTTGTTCTGAGAATGTGATGAGATACCTGAGATCAAGTCAGGTTGTTTATCACGAGAACTAGTATGTACCTGACTACGTGCATCACGTTTGTTGGCTACAACACGGAGGATGTCCCCAACTTGAGGCACTTTTGACATACCAGTGATCTGTACTGGACATGATGGCCCCGCCTCGGTAATACGCTCACCACGATCATTGACCATAGAGCGAATTTTGCCAAACACATCACCAATAACAACATCGTCACGAATATGCAGAGTACCAGTATGAACCAACACTGTTGCCAAAGCGCCATGAGATTGATCCAAACGAGATTCGATGATCGTTCCAACAGCAGTACGATTGGCATTCGCTTTCAAATCCTGCATATCAGAGACCAATAGCACTAATTCAAGTAGCTCATCAATACCTTTCTTCTGAGTTGCAGACACTTCCGCACATACAGTAGCACCTCCCCAGTCCTCTACAACCAAACCAATCTCTGCCAACTCAGCTTTGACTCGGTCAGGATTGGCACCTTCTTTATCAATCTTGGTAATCGCTACAACCACTGGGACACCAGCTGCTTTGGCATGTTCATATGCTTCAACTGTTTGAGGCTTCACCCCATCATCTGCAGCCACCACTAGGATCGCAATATCAGTCACTTGAGCACCACGTGCGCGCATCGCTGTAAAAGCCTGATGACCAGGTGTATCCAAGAAAGTGATCGCCTTGATAGTACCATCACGAGCTTTTCTCAAAATCTGATAAGCACCAATTTTTTGAGTGATACCACCAGCCTCCCCTTCCATGACAGTGGTACCGCGCAGGGTATCCAAAAGCTTGGTTTTACCATGATCGACATGCCCCATCACACTAATAACTGGTGAGCGGGTAATCAGATTCTTTTCATCATCCTCAAGCAAAGTACTCAACTGCACACTGTCTGCAGCGTCATTGTTAGCCACTTGGACCACCGCACGGAAACCAAACTCTTGCGCGAGAATCTCAGCAACATCAAAATCAAGACGCTGATTGATATTGGCAATAATGCCATTCTTGAATAGCTCTGAAATAATTTGATTGACCCCAACCTTGAGCATTGACGCGAAATCTTTGACCGTAATTGAAGCTGGAATGGCAATCTCAGGCAACGTAGATGGATCAACTGGACCTGCTGGTTCTGTTGGTACCACAGGCTCCACTACTGACTCTTCTCTGCGACAATTCTTCTTCTCATGCTTGTGTTTTTTCTTCGGTTGGAGCTTTGGTGCTTCTACCTTTGGGGTAGCAGATTTTGGTGTAGATGGTCTTGGGGTATCGAACTTAATTGGCGCTCGATGCAGCTCAATCTTGGTCTCTTGCCGTGGAGCAACAGGTGTATGAGTCCGGTCTGCAACAAATGTTTTTTTGGGTTGCTCCCGTTCTTGAGGTTTGATAATGACAATTTCTTGCAACTGCACGGGCTTGACTGGCTCAGGTACTACAACTGGCTCAGAAACCTGTGGAGCAGGTACTGCAACCACCTCTGGCACGGGAGTTGGTTCTACTTTCCGAGCAATAATTCTTGGCTGTGCGCGAATTGGTTCTGGCTCAGCCTCTTTTTCAACCACCTTCACAGGGGCTTTCTTAGTTGATTTTGGTGCACTCACCTTTGGAGCAGCACCAGAAGGCTTAGGTGCCGCCTTTTTACTCTTGATCACCGTCACTGTTGAAGCTGTAGCAGGAGCACTATATTTAGCTTTGAGTGCTCGATAAATTTTATCAGGCAAGCCATGAAGACGTTTGTCCCATTCTAGGCCAAGCCCAGCAACATCAGCACGAAGCTTCCGTTCTGGGACTCCAAATTCTTCGAGGACTGTGGCTAATTTATGCTCCATGAATACAGAAAATTAAAAACTATTCAGCTGCTTTGCTACTTTTTTTCTTTGGCTTCTTTTCTTCCTTCTCTTCGCTAGATTTGTCAGTAGCAGCATCTTCTGCTTGTTGCAAAGCTTTGATACTGAGACCAAGACGACGATCATCTTGCTCAACAGAAATTACCTTTGCTTCCATCATCTGGCCTTCTTTTGCCAAACTATCTGGATCTTCGATACGACCATCTGGAGAAATCTCAGAAATATGAATCAAACCTTCGATCTCATCATCTAGTTTCAAGAAAATACCAAATGAGCTCACGCGAGTCACACTACCCTTGACCTTACTACCAATTGGATAGCGCTCTGCAGCCTTCAACCATGGATCGTCAGAAAGACGCTTCAAACTAAATGAAATCTTCTCATCCTCGACACCGATTACCATTACTTTGACCTTATCACCAACCTTAGCATGTTGAGTAGGATCGGCGACATGTCCCCAAGCAATCTCAGAGATATGAACAAGACCTTCAACACCTTCGAAATTGACGAAGACACCAAAGTGAACGATACCACTCACAGTACCCTCGATAGTTTGACCAACCTTGAGTTTCTGAATCACAACATTACGCTGAGCAGCGTATGCAGCTTTCTCAGAGAGAATCAAACGACGCTCCTGAGGATTGATATTGATCACTTTGACATTGAGCTTCTGTCCTACGAGAGATTGGAGTTTGCCAAGAATCTTCTCTGGATCAGCACCACTGACACGTGGGTAATGTTCTGGAGTCAATTGTGAGACTGGAATAAATCCACGAATACCGTCGATTTCCATCAGCAAACCACCTTTATTAGCTTCCATAACAGTCACTTCGATCATCTTGCCATCTTGGTAGTCTTTCACAAAACGATTCCAAGTATTTTCTTGACTAGCACGACGAAGAGAAAGCTGTAATTCACCTTCAGTATTTTCATCACCAATTACCACTACTTTCACAACATCACCAAGTTTGACTGTCTTCATTGTACCAGCACTGTCGATCATTTCTGAACCAGAAATAACACCAGAAACAGTACCGAGATCAATCACTAACGCATGCTTAGAAAGAGTAACAACTGTACCTTCCACAACATCACCTTTGGTAAAAATTTTGACTTGAGCATCGCCACCTTTGAGCAGCTCATCCATAGAGATGATATCGCTAACAAAGACAGGATAATTTTTTTTCGTATCAGACATAGAGAGATAAACATGTTCTTACACAAATATGTAAGACATGATGGGTTAAGGGTAAACGGCCTAAAAAAAGCCATTGACAAGATACGATACACTGAGAGGGTAAGTCAACCGCTTCCCTATGAGATAGCATCGATCACAACCACCAGCTCCCCCTTCCAAACCTTGTCTTGATAACGAACAGCCAACTCTTCAGCAGAACCATGAATATATTCCTCATACATTTTGGTCAATTCACGACCAATCATCACCTGACGATTTCCCGCACCAACAGCCACCAATTCTGCCAGCAGCTTATTAATTCGATACGGTGATTCATAGAGGACTACAGGACAAGTAAACACCAACAACTTGCTTATTTGGGTCTTTCTTCCTTTCTTGAGCGGTAAAAAACCAGCAAAATAAAATTCCTTTCTCAAAAACCCACTAGCAACCAATGTCGGCAAACAAGCATTGGCTCCGGGCAAAACGGTAAAAGGCAATTTGTTCTGGATCGCGAAACTGATCAATTCACTACCAGGATCAGAAATGCCAGGCATACCAGCATCAGAAATATAAGCAATTGATTGACCTGAGGATAATGCACTGGCAATTGAAGCAAACAACTGCTCATTGGCAAATTGATTGCACTGTCTGGTTGGTTTGGCGATCTGATGTGCCTGAAGCAGCTTCTGACTATGATGGGGATTCTCACAAAGAATCAGATCGACACTTTGAAGCACCTCCAAAGCACGCAACGTAATATCTTTCAGATTTCCAATCGGGGTAGGCACGAAATACAACATAGGACAGACAGTAAGCAATTATTTCTTTCTCTGCGTAATCTTAGGCGGCAACACATAAAGCACATCAGTAGAGCGATGTGTTCGATCAGCAGACTGTACCAACAGCTCCAACCGAGCAGCGACTGCATCAGTCAATGCTACTACCAACTGATCAGGACGAACTATCGTTAACGTACTAGGCTGCTCATTCACGACCACTTGTCCTTGTGACAAAGAAAAGTAACGAACGTCATCAAAACTGAGCGCGATACCACCAGCATCGACTGATTGAAGCCAACTAACATACTCCAAGCTAGTAACTGTGACCACCGGGATTTGACGCACAAATGCAATCGTATTCACCCAAGTCGCTCCCACTCGCAATGCGGTAAATGACCCTGGACCAGCAACAAATACCAAGGCGTCAAATGACAGATCTACCAGTGAAAGCAAAGTGGTTTGAAGAAATTGCACAGTATCTCGAGCAGAGCTACTCTGAAAGACACGAATCAAGGTAGCATCCTCGACAATAACAACTTCATGGGTCTGAAAAGCAGTCTGCACAAAAAGAAAACGGCTCATTTAATCAGGCATTACTAATTGCCACATATATTTCTTGGCCAAGAATATACGGCTCTTTTGCATAATATTGTTGAAATAGATCTGATCACCATACATACCAATACAAAGCTGATCACTCACAGGAATAAACTCCACCGCTGTTTTTGGTTGATACATTTGTTTATTGCGACCACGAATCTCGGCCACAATATTGTTTGCGGCGACCTTGGCTTGCTGCTCTGCTATTGGAAAAGAATCCCAAGTGCGCTCTTTTTTGTGTGGATCATAATAGTTGATCAAGCTGCCACAAGCATAGACATTGAACACTTCAGGTAGTTGCAGATAGGTATTGACTGCGAGACCACCAAATTGGTCAGCAGACAAGCCTGCCTGAGCATACAAAGGATCAAGCTCAGGAACACCTCCGGTCACAAACGTATGCGTATCCAGCACAGCACCATTGCCCAAAACCAACCTCCCCTGCTCAAAACTACGAATCGTAGCGTGAAGCTGAATATCGATCCCATGATCACGAGCATACTGCTCCAGCATATCAGTCAGTTTGAGAGGGACATCTCCACCAAATTGTTTCTCTGCTGATATATACGTAATACTAATCTCATTACGACGAAAATCATACTTCTTACGCAAGAACTCAGTATAGTTATAGATAGCAAAGAGAGTAACCACACTAGTAATCGTCCTTCCTTCAATCACAAATGACAAAAAAGGTTTGCGAAGCAAAGAAAGCTGCTCCTTGGCCAGCAAGAACTGCGCCTCAATATGTTGCAGGAGGGTAGCAATATCATGAGCATCGACGGTGTACTCAGATTGAATTTGCTCCGGAACACTCGTGTGCTGACCACTAGCCAACAAAGCGTACTCATAATACACCGTACGATCCGAAGCCAAATGCAAAGCATTATTGGCAGAGTCAAATCGGTCCACCATACTAGCGAAGAAATCAATATGAAATTTCTGATGATAACCCGTCAACGGAAAAGTGTACTCACTGATCTGACGATAGCCACTTAGGGCATCAAAAAAGTACGGCTTGTACACCAAGCTAGGTTTGGGTGCAATCCAGATAATTTTGATCTCACGCGCCACCGCCGATCGTCTCAAAGTCTCAACAGCAGTATATGCTGCCACTCCCCCACCAATGATAGCGATGCGTGTATTCATAAAATTGACGAACGAGCGCAGTCATAATACCTTACAGCAGTAGAAGCGCAACTTATATTTCTTGTCTTGTTTTGGCTATGTTTATCCTCGATCAATACTTCTTTGACCGCCTCAGTGAAAAGGCCAATCCCCGCTTCCGCATGTTCTTCACAATGACAGCACATGTCTATTTCCTCTTGGTACTGCTTTATATTGTGCCTTGTATCTATGCATTAGCGACAAAAAACTACCTCCTCATTGTTGAACTTTCACTAATGGGAGGCATCGGCGGCGTCATTGGAGCTATTCTCAAAGCATTAATCTTGCGTCCCAGGCCAAACAACTTCATTACCTACCTAGGTAAAACTGACAGCGCATTTCCCAGTTCTCACACCCTGATAGCTGTAGGACTCGCTTACATTCTTAGTGCTTATTTCCCCAGCCTATTACTGGTATTTGTGCTGATTGCATGTCTAGTCGGTCTTGGTCGAATTTACATTCAAATGCACTATCTCACTGATGTGATCGGGGGACTTTTGATCGGTCTCGGTATCGCCCATCTTATTCTTCTAGTCACTCCACTGTATGTTTAGACCTTGGCAAGACCCCCAGTATCGTCATGAATTGGGACGAAAGAGCATTCACATTACTCTTGGTATCATTATTGTAATTTTGATCAGCAACCGGCTGATTACGCCATTTTTCTTATTCTTGGTACTAGCATTGATTGTGATCCTAGCATTTCTTTCCAGCAAATATCGCATCCCGGTCATCAGTACCATGCTCAAACATTTTGACCGTCCCAATCACTTCCCAGCAAAAGGGCTGATCACCTATTTGATTGGTTGTATTCTCTGCTTGGAGCTCTTTCCAATCTCATTCGCGCTAGCCAGCATTATGGTCTTGGCTTTTGGTGACGGCACAGCGGCCTTGGCTAGACCATGGAGCAAACACAAAAGTAGCATTAGTCAAAAACACTTAATCGAAGAAACCATTGTCGGTATCGTCGCCAGCACCATTGCTGCCAGCTTCTTTGTCAGCTTCCCTCAAGCATTGCTAGCTAGTGCCTTTGCCATGATCGTAGAAGCCCTAGAGGTCAAATTCAACAATGAAATCCTAGACGACAACATTCTCACACCACTAGCAGCAGGAACCATGTTGTTGCTGCTCAGTAAGTTTGGATTGTTTGTGATGTAAAACAATCAACAATTAGGAATTTTGAATTGGTAATTAGGAATGGGGACCCAAGGAAATTGGAAGGAAGAATTAGTAAAAATGTTCCCCATACTCCGTCATCCTGAACCAAGTGAAGGATCTTGCCGAGTAGCTCGGTTCTTCCTCACTACCACACCCACAGTTCATTTCACCCTTACTTTTACTTTCACCTTCACTTTTCATGAGCGAAACAGTCCAGAAAGAAAGGTAAAGGGAAAAGTAAACGTGAAGGTAAAAAAATACACCGAAGAATTCTTGCGAGTATGCGCCCCCCCTCGAGCCCCCAATTCATAATTACTAATTCCTAATTATTCATTTACCCCGATACACACCATCTCCTTCTTGTTCCAGATAGCCACGAAGCACAAGTTTACTAATGACACTGAGCAAGTCGGCAGTAGGAATACTGAGATCTCTTTGAAGAGTATCTAGCGAGGAACCGTTTAATAACGCTTGGTGGATTCGAGCTTCTTGTTCGTTTTGGTACTGATACTGACGCTGGGGAGAGGCCAACTTTTGCATACCCAACAATGTAGGTAGAGCTGACAAACTAGTAATCATCTGGGCACCTTCGGCGATCAAGGTGTTGCAGCCCTCTCCTTGTGACGCTGTCAAAGCGTGTGGAATACAAAGGACATCACGGTTCTCATCACGAGCATAGCGGGCTGTGATGAGCGCACCAGAACCATGTGGAGCTTCAACTACGATTATCCACTGACAGAGGCCAGCGATCAGACGATTGCGACGGGCAAAGTGAAATTTCTGCAAGGCTTCATCACTAGTGGTCTCGCTCAAAAATAATGCATCATCCGTGGTAAGCAAAGTCCGCAAACTGCGATTACCGCCCCAATCAGTGGCTTCAAGGTGAGCAGCAATCACACCAACAGATGACAGTTGTAATCGATGAGCTGATCGATGGACCTCGCTATCGATCCCAAAAGCCATTCCAGACACAAAG
>JAGNZB010000053.1 GCA_017984655.1 Candidatus Altimarinota bacterium | reverse complement strand
GAGCATTAAACCCATCCTGAGCATCGCGAAGGACCCTGCCGAGTATCCCGGCAAGTACTGCAAACCAACAAAGCTACTCTCAAGCCCCAAGCCTCATTTGTAATTTGTAATTTATAATTTGTAATTCTTTCTACTGAGCTCGTCCTCGGTATTTCCAAAAACCAACTCTCATTATCGTACGCTCAGTTAATTTCTATCCATGTATTTTGAGCAACTTAAAACGAAGCTGTTTGCTGACGTTCCTTATCCTCCTGAGATGTGTGCACTGATGGCACAGATGAGAACATGGCGACAGTTTTGTCAGTTACGATCAGAGATCAAAGAGCTATTCGCCTTCCCCGATCACCAGAGCCTTTGGCAAGATCCTGGTTACAAAAGACGCAAACCAGATCCAATCAAAAAACGTGACAACAAGGAAAACTTTCACTTCCACAGTAATTATCGAGCACTACTCAGACACTACAACTTAGAAAAAATCGTCGAAGAACACCACACACTCAAAGCACTGTATCAGTTCATAGACCAACTCCACCCAGCAGTGATGAACTTGATCGAGGTGATTGGCAAGGACTTAGCAAAACATGTACCAGGATTACCTGCAGAACTGGCTAAAGGTCGCGATCTGGTGGTGATTCGATTCTGTCACTACACACCAGAGCCAAACGATCCGATACTAGCAGCAGCTCACGCTGATCGGTCAGGATTTACCCTGCATCTCTACGAGAGTCGGCCAGGCTTAGAATTATTTGATCTTTCTGGACAGTGGATTGAAGCACCTTTGAACAACAAAAACACGATCGTTTTTACTGGATACCAATTTGAAGTAGCCACTGCTGGCAAACTACAACGGACTTGGCATCGGGTCATTCAACAGCAACCAAATACTATCGACAATCGCATTTCTGTTGTCGTATTTGTCCCCTTTGTCGACACTGCTACTTTCCCCGAACAAGCATCAGCACATGATGTAACACCTGCATACATTAGAGAATTTCAATCCCGAGGTCAGATCTAAAACTTGTCGATGATCTTTTTCCGCTCCCAATAAAATAGTGGCAACACCCGGAAGTCTGTAGTTCGAATCATACTAAGAAAATCCCCCAGTAGCTGAAAAGTGCCTTGATGCGCACGATGATCAATAATTGCCTGATCAAGCGAGCACCAGTAATTATCACCATACACAGGATGTTCATTTAGTTCTCCAGAAAAACTATCAGTGCAACAAATATGAAACAAAATATCTTCCAATACTAATACTCCCTGTGAATCCAGATGCACCTGACGCATCAATCCACAGAGCTTGAAGTCAGCACTAAGACCTGTTTCTTCTAACAATTTTCGCTTGGCAGCATCGGCCACGAGTTCACCTTTCTCGACCGTCCCCCCCATCACACTGACCGTACCGTAGAACGGATGACGTTTTCTTTTTTGCATCAACATCTCATACTGACCGTTCACTTGACGAAGGACTACCGTCAAAACATTCAGCTTGAACTGATCTGCTGATTTACCATTCGGCCCCAGCGGATTTTGCTCAGCGACTTCATACTTACCAAGCCCAGTCAGTCGATAATTTTTATCAATCTTTTCCACCAATCCCTTTTTGACTAAGTGCTGGAGATGATAATTGAACAAGTCATTATCAACACCATGAGGATGAATATCTCCATACCGCAATTGTTCCGCCGTAAGTAAGGCAATCAGAATTTCTTTTTTGATATCTCGATCCATAGACATGACAATCATTCCAAAGAAGTATGCCAGTTTTCCCAGAAGAAACAAACATGTATTTAACAGCTTGAGCAAGCAAAGAACTTCCCCAGCAGAGAATCAGGATATTTGACAAACAAAACGAAGGGGCGTATCAAGAAAGATGACTCTAGAGTACAGGAATCGGTTCCACATCTCCATCTTTAACTATCTATTATATGAATAATCAAATGAATAGAGACAGTCAAAGCAGGAATACGAATGGCACCAATAACAGATCTGGCTCAATCTCTAACCAGAATTCTGGCCAAAGCTCAAACAGACAACAAGGCAAAGATTATCAATCTCAACAAGGCAGCAGCAACCAAAATCCCGCAGAAAGAAACCAACGCGTCAATCGCGATGATGGCAATAAGAGAAATCAGAGCAGTGATGGTAAACGCTAAGTTTACCACCACCAGCACTCTTTTCTTTGAAGTGTAGACTACACTACAGAATGAACGATCAACATGCTTTGGTACTGAGTATGTCGTAGTCATAATCTCAGTACCAAACATGAAATAGAAGGGAGTAGCACAAACTACCCTCTTCTATTTTTGATAGATAAAAGTATGAAAGAAAAGCGAAGACAATTACAAATTACAAATTACAAATGGGGCTCAAGGCTCGAGAGGGTGTTTGCTAGTTTGCAGTAGTTACCGAGATACTCGGCAAGGTCCTTCGACTCCGCTCAGGATGACGGTGGGGAGAGAATGAGGGTGAGGAATAAGGAAGGGACCATAAAAGTAAAAGGAAAGGTAAAGGTGAATGGAAAGCCTGACGGTGCTTAGTGTCATGTGAGTGCTCCC
Organism: Candidatus Altimarinota bacterium; assembly: GCA_017984655.1. Taxonomy (GTDB): domain Bacteria; phylum Patescibacteriota; class Gracilibacteria; order RBG-16-42-10; family RBG-16-42-10; genus JAGNZB01. Next base: position 5,516 of record JAGNZB010000053.1, on the reverse strand, counting down.
AATTCATAATTCCTAATTCCTCATTACTAATTAGCAGCCGTCCCCAATTTGTAATTTGTAATTTATAATTTGTAATTCTAACCCTTTCTCTATGCCCACAAAAAAACCCTTACGCGGTGTTGGTCCCAAAGAACAAAGAATGTATGAACATATCAAAAAAAGTGCTGAACGGTCAGGCAAGTATGGTAACAGAGCAAAAGAAGTTGCAGCCCGAACGGTGATGAAACATCATGCGCAGTCGCATCACAGAACTGGTGAGTAGTTATTTTCGTTTCAACAAGTCACGAATCTCTGTTAGCAATACAAGCTCAGCAGGAGTGGTAGTCTTTGGTTCAGGCTTCTTGGCACGCGCGCGATTAATAACTTTCACAGCCACGAACAAAATCACAGCGACTAACAAAAAATTCAGTAAAACCTGGAAAAAAGTACCATAGTTAATAGCCACAGCTTCTTGAAGAATCTTGCCAGCATCATCAACTATTGCTGGTTCGAGAATGACTCGATAATCATCAAACTTCAAACCACCAATCACTGCAGCCAGTACTGGTGAAACAATATCATTGACGATAGAGGTCACAATCTGATTAAAAGCAGAACCAATCATGATACCGATAGCGAGATCAATAACATTCCCTTTGAGTGCGAACTTTTTAAATTCATCAATAATCTTTTTCATATACTAGGAAGATCAGTAGTAGCTGGCCCATTGAGCACCTTACCATGACAATCAAACCGCGAGCCGTGACAAGGACAATCAAAACTTTTCTCAGTATTGTTCCACTGCACCACACAGCCAAGATGAGGACAAATAGCTGAGTGCTTCAGTAGCTGTCCATCACTATCGCGATAAATAGCTACTTTCTTCATCCCAACATTGACCACAGCCCCCTGTTCAAGTGCCAATTGAGCTTCATCAACAGCTGCTTCAGGTCTAAGCAAGTGCGTATATTGCAGGGCTGTATTCATTCCTTCGGTAAAGAATGTACCGGCAGCTTTGATGTTTTTCCGAGCAGGACTATAGAGTGCTGTCCAAGAGTTTTCTCGACCACAAATCAAGTCAGTCAGTAGTCGACCAGCGATAGTTCCATGTGTCAGACCATGACCAGAATCTCCGGTCACCACAAATGTACGCTTATCTCCCGGATTGAGACCAATATAAGCTAGACCATCGATTGGCTCCATGACCTGACCTGACCACTGGAACATCGCTGGTTTAGTAACCTCAAAGTACTGCTTTGCCCAAGCATACAAATTCTCGTAGTGCTCATTTTGAGCATGATCTTGTCCAGTCTTATGATCTTCACCACCAACGATCAAGAAATCTTCTTCCCCACTAGCAGCAGAAGCGACTCGCACATAATGATATGGATCTTCAGTATCCCAATAAAGAGCCTTCTCCACACTATTTTTGGGAACTGGTATGCCAATAACATAAGACCGGTAAGCAGCTTGCTTGGTGTGGATCTTCACCCGGTCATTGAATGGGCTATTCGTGGCTACAACCACAGACTGACATTGAATCTTATGCCCCCCCAACGTAGTCACCTCCACACTATCATTTTTCTCTATCAGCTCTGTCACTGTAGTATCCCCATAAATCTCCCCTCCCATCAGCTTCACCGCGTGAGCCAAGCCAACAAGATAGTGCAAAGGTTGGAATTGAGCTTGATCAGGAAAAACCAAAACAGATCGCTCACTCATTTTTGGTAGCGGTGCACGCTGTACCAATCTCACATTTTCCAAACCGGCACGATAAGCAGCAGCAAGTTCATTATTGAGATCAGGCTTATTCACTTTGTCATGAAACAAATAGCCCGGGATTCTTTCAAATTGACAGTCAATTTTTTCTTTGTGGACGATTGATTCAATCATCGAAATGGCCGTGGTATGACTCTCAGCAGCCAACCTAGCGCCAGATTTTCCAAAAAGGATTTCCAACTGACTATAGTGCTCATCTAAAGCATTGGAGAGATGAGCTGAAGTCTGACCAGTCTCCCCGCTACCAATCTGATTCTTATCAACAACCAGAACAGATTTCCCTTCTTGTAACAAAAAATAAGCAGTGGTGAGCCCGCTAATACCGGCACCAATAACACAAACATCTACAGTGAGATTCTTGGCAAGCTCAGCCATATGTGGCATTTCTTGCCCCACATACCAGAGCGAAGGGACAGTAGTTTTCATAAAATGACAATTAAAAAAACCACCTTGAACCATGTCTTCTTACACCAAAATTGAGAAAGAAAGCAACCCCCTTTCTTGGGGGGATCTTAGTACAGCACCAAAAACCAATAAGCTCATTTCTCACTTTTTAGCTCAAAACCAGTTACTCCAGGCCATGTATACATAGGTAGGAATTTGACAGTTATTTTCCAGTTTGTATTTCTTAAACAACAGATACAAGCTAGAAAAACAATTCAGAAAACACCTTATAAAACAAAACGAAAACAGGGACAACTTTAAAACCAGCTCTGGAATTGAAAACTACAAAAAATAGGTCTAGCCTAAAAATTGACCTTAACTACGACATATATGACAAACTTACAAAAGCACAACGGCGGCAATGCTGCTATGGGAGCTCTCGGATTTGCAGTTGCAGCAGCAATTGGTGCTGCACTTGGGCTTGCATTTGCACCAAAGTCAGGTGAGGAAACTCGTGCTGACATTGCCAAAGAAGCACAACGTCTAGCCAAAAGCTTCAAGCAAAGCAAAGAGCACATTACTGAAACAATCCAATCAGTATTTGGCACAGTCAGTGATGAACTAGAGAAAACATACGTCGATATCCGAGGCCACATTCTCGCTGCTATGGACGAAATCAAAGACAAGAAACAACTCACCCAAAAACGATTCGAACAAATCGTCGATGATACCGTCAACGACTTTGCTGCTAAGAAGGAATGGACAGCAGACAAAGTGTCAGCACTAACAGACCGAATCAAGGCTGAATGGAAGGATATCAAAGCTGAATTAAGCTAAAAACCAAAAGACACTCCCACACTGAGTGTCTTTTTACATTATTTCTACTCAACATTACTTTTCCTTAACCCTGCTTCTATGAGTATCCTCGATATCATCATCATTATCCTAGTCATTTCTTGGCTTGGTGGTACAGCATTTAATTTTGGCGGTGGACTGATCCATCTCCTCTTGGTTATCGCAGTCATAGTATTAATTCTCCGTCTCTTGGGTATCAAAGTAGGCTAACCCCCTATTTATCTGCGATCCCTAATATTCCCATTAAACTATCTCTATGTCTTTACTACTAAACTGGTTGATTAGCGCCGTCGTTATTATCATCTCTGCCTACGTCATTCCAGGTGTACAAGTGGGCAACTTTGGCGCCGCCCTGATCACAGCAATAGTACTCGGAATTCTCAATGCGATAGTCAAACCACTCTTAGTCTTACTAACTTTGCCAGTCAATATCCTCACACTAGGATTATTCACCCTAGTAATCAACGCGATCATTATTTTGATCGCTGCTCAAATTGTACCGGGATTCAAAGTCGATGGCTTCTTGGCAGCACTGATTTTTGCTGTCGTAGTTTCTCTGATTAGCTCACTCTTTGCCAACATTGTCTAATCCCAACTAAGGGGCAAATCATGGACTGGTACCAGTATTTCTTAACTTCACCACTTATGAATACCACTACCGAAAATATGATTCTCGCTCTCTTCGACACTCGTGCCGATGCTGAGTCTGCAATCGCAGAATTACAAGCAAATGGATACGCAGCGCAAGACCTCTCGATCATCATGAAAGAAGATGAACATACGCGCCTAACCACACCCACGACAGGAGCCCAGGTTGCAGACAGTGCCAGTAGTGGATTAGCTACCGGTACCGTGCTCGGCGGCATCGCTGGTCTCTTGATTGGCATCGGTGCAATTACTTTTCCAGGCATTGGAGCATTACTTATTGCAGGACCACTGGCAACAGCTCTCGGTCTCACCGGAGCTGCGGCAAGCACAGTAGCTGGAGCTCTTACGGGTGCCGTTGCTGGAGGACTGCTTGGTGCCTTGGTAGGATTAGGCTTACCCGATGAAGACGCTCGTCATTATGAAGAACGGATCAAGTCAGGAGCAATTCTGCTCGCTATTCCCAACATGGTTATCGAAGAAGATGAGATCAAAGACATCCTCGAAGACAACCATGTCAAAGACATCAGAATAGTCAGCAATACAGCCAGAAAGACTAGTACATCTCACATCTAGCCAAAAACATACTTTCATTTATCTCTCCCGCTATGACTGTATTTACTATTCTCAAACAAGACCACAAGAAAGTTGCCGCATTGTTTAAAGAAATCAAATCGACAACCTCACATGGCCGCAAAACCCGCGCGGATTTGTTTGATCAAATTAAGTTCGAGCTTGATGTCCACACCAAGGTCGAGGAAGATATCCTCTACCCGATTTGCAAAGATTTTTCACAGACACACAAGCTGGCATTGGAAGCATACGAAGAACATCACATCGCCAAAGTACTACTCAAAGAACTAGCTACTATGGATAAAGACACAGAAGAATGGATGGCGAAACTAATTACTCTTGAAGAAAATATCGCGCACCACATCAAAGAAGAGGAAAAAGAACTATTCCCAAAGACAGAAGACAAACTCAACAAAGACCAAATTCAAGCACTCACTGACCAAATCAAAGAAATGAAACAACGTTATGAGGATCAAAATGAATATAATATCTTAGAAAGACTGTATAGATCGGTGGTGGGAAGAGAGTAAAAAATTACAAATTACAAATTATAAATTACAAATTAGGGAAGAGGACCGTTTTAATTAGGAATGAGGAATTAGGAATTGGGGCTACACAGTCTCAGTTTTTTCCATTCACGTTTACCTTCACCTTCACTTTTATGGTCCCTCCCTTATTCCTTATTCTTATCCTCCATTCTTTCCGTCATCTTGAGCAAAATGCGAAGGATCCTGCCCCCCTTCCCGCCTCCTGAGCGAAGCCGAAGGACCCTGCCGAGTATCTCGGCAGGTAGTCCCAATCTTCGAATCACCATGGAGCCCAATTTCTAATTCCTAATTATCAATCCCTAATTAAATTGTTGTTTTTTCTACAAAAGCTTTGATTTCTTTCACAAATCTCTCAGCACTAAATTCTTCTGCGCGCTCACGAATCTTTTTATGATCAAACGCTAGAGACTCAAAAGCTTGGATACAATGAGCGAAAGCATCACTAGTTTGATCAGCAACCAAGACACCACAGTCAGCATTGACGCTCTCAGCCACTCCCCCTTTGGCATAAGCAATCACCGGAGATCCACAGGCCATCGCTTCCACAGGGACGATACCAAAGTCTTCTTCTGCAGCAAACACAAAAGCGCGACAGCGTTGCATTAGGTTCACTTTTTCTTGATCAGAAATAAAACCAAGAATCTCTACTGTCGGACCAGCCAACTCTTTGAGCTTCTTCATTTCCGGTCCACTACCAGCAACCTTCAGTTTCACACCCGCCTTATTTGCTGCTTCTACTACAATTGCCATCCC
>JAGNZB010000052.1 GCA_017984655.1 Candidatus Altimarinota bacterium | reverse complement strand
ATGCAATTCGTCGTGCTCGGTCAGGTATTCAAGAAGAAGGTAAACCATTAGGTTCCTTTATCTTCATGGGACCAACAGGTGTTGGTAAAACTGAAGTAGCCAAGGCCCTGGCAGCGACCGTATTTCACGATGAACAAGCGCTAGTCCGGATCGATATGAGTGAATATATGGAAAAGCATAGTGTGGCCCGCTTGATTGGGTCCCCTCCTGGCTATGTTGGTTATGAAGAGGGCGGGCAGCTCACTGAGGCAGTCCGACGTCGACCATTCAGTGTTATCTTATTTGATGAGATCGAGAAAGCACACCCTGAAGTATTCAACATTTTTCTCCAAGTCCTTGATGATGGGCGTCTCACAGATAGCAAGGGGCGTACTGTGGATTTCAAAAACACCGTCATCATCATGACTACCAATCTCGGTAGTGATCTGATCCAGGAGTTAGCTGACAAACCTGATGAACAAGAAAAAGCATTGCAAGTAGTACTCAAAAAAAGTTTCAGACCAGAATTCCTCAATCGCATCGATGACATTATCACGTTCCAACCATTAACTCAGAAAGAGATTCAGAAGATTGTCGAGCTCCAAATTGCCAAAGTCCAAGAACGATTACAGAAGCAGCAGATTACTCTCAGCCTCAGCACGGTTGCCAAAAAGTATTTGGGCAATGCTGGGTATGATCCAATCTTTGGAGCACGACCACTAAAACGATTGATTCAGAAACAAATTCTCGACAAACTTGCCTTAGAAATTGTTGCCGGTACAATAAAACCCGGAGATCATGCTGACATCGACTACATTTCCGATCAGATTGTTATCAAATCACACCATGGACGATCGTAAAATCACTATTCTCAAAGCAATCATCGAGACGTTTATCCGTCAGGGAGGGCCGGTAGGTTCCCAATTTATTCTTGAAGCTTTTGAGTTACCAGTCAGCCCCGCTACCATTCGTAATGATATGATGCAGCTGGAAAAAGAAGGCTTGATTTATCAGCCCCATACTTCAGCTGGTCGCGTGCCTACTGAGCAAGGATTGCGCTATTTTGTCGATCAGATGATGGGTGAACCAATCATCCATATTCCCAAAGAACATCTCAACAAGCTACTCCAAGTACAGCAAATGGCGGCTCAAATTGAGAACGAAAAAGTAGAGAGATCTATCTATACCAGTGTCAGTATTCTTTCCAAGCTCACCAATGAGGTGAGTTTTGCTACCCTTCCCTGGTTAGGAGAAACTTATTATCTTGGTCTGGCAAATGCCCTAAAAAAACCGGAGTTTGCTGACAGTGCTCGTTTTAGTACCGTAGTAGAGGTACTAGAGGATCAAGACAACTTTTTGCAACTGCTTGAGCGGCTCAATCTGACGCACAACATCACTGTTTTGATCGGCAAAGAGAATATCCTTGAAGCGATTCGTGGTTGTTCATTACTGGCCACGCATTATCGTATCAATGAGCATTATCAAGGCTCTATTGGCATTCTAGGAGCGACACGAATGAACTACCAACACAATGTTGCTTCTCTGCATGCTATCCGTGATGACTTAGAAAAAACCATCCAATAATCTTTTATCTTATGTTCGACAAAGACCAGGCTTCTTCACCAACTCCTCCATCTGACAATGATAATGAGGAAACAAAACAGTCAGCCGCTGATGACGGTGCTACCGACACCGAACTCAGTGAATTGTTACAATCATTTTCAGGAGACACCCAAGCAGAAATCGAGAGACTCAAAGCTGAGGTAGCACAACTCACCGACAGCCTCGCTCGCTCTCAAGCGGAATTCCAAAATTTCCGCAAACGCCAACTCCTAGAATTAGAACAAAATCTCAAATACGCGAACAGCCAATTAATTACTGACTTACTGCCAGTATTAGACAACTTTCAACGGGGCTTTCAACATACGCCGGATCATCTCAAACAAGAGCAATGGGTCACCGGCATGCTAGCAATTGAGAAACAATTCCAACAATTATTAGAGAAAATCGGCGTCCGCAAAATCACTACTATTGGCGAGCGTGCCGACCCACATTTGCACGAAGTACTCAGTGCTGGTGATCAACCAAATACCGCTCCCGATACGGTCATCGAAGAGTACGAAGCAGGGTATATGCTACACGACAAAGTCCTCCGCCCAGCAAAAGTAAAAGTCCAACAATAAACTGTTGACTTTTCCAACTTAGCACTCTACAATTACGAGTGCTAATCCTCAATTAACAAACTCATTTATGTCAAAAATTATCGGTATTGACTTAGGTACTACCAATTCTTGTGTTGCTGTTATGGAAGGTGGTCAGCCTGTGGTCATTCCAAATAGCCAAGGCAATCGCACCACACCATCTATCGTCGCAGAAAAAAATGGCGAACGCCTCGTCGGTGTCACTGCAAAAAGACAAGCAGTAACCAATCATAAAAATACTATTTATTCTGCAAAAAGATTCATCGGACGCAACTACGATGAGGTTGCTGATGAAATGAAGAATATGCCTTATGACTTCGCTCGGGGCAAAAATGGTGAAGTGGAAATTGTGCTAGGCGGCAAGAACCGCAAACCCGCTGAGATCAGCGCAATGGTGCTGCAAGAACTCAAAGCCTATGCCGAAAAATATCTAGGTGAACCAGTCACTGAGGCTGTAATCACCGTACCAGCCTACTTCAATGACTCACAACGCCAAGCAACCAAAGATGCTGGCAAAATTGCGGGCCTGGATGTGAAGCGTATCATCAACGAGCCAACAGCTGCAGCCCTTGCCTACGGTCTCGACAAGCAGAAGGAAGGTAAGATCGCAGTCTACGACTTCGGAGGAGGTACCTTTGATGTCTCTATTTTGGAGCTCAGTGACGGTGTCTTCGAGGTACTATCTACCAATGGTGATACCCACTTGGGTGGTGACGATATCGATAATGTGATTGTCCAGTGGTTGATTAAGGAATTCAACAAAGATCAAGGCATCGACCTCAGCAAAGACGACATGGCCCTCCAGCGTCTACGCGAAAGTGCAGAGAAAGCAAAGATCGAACTCTCTGCTAGTGTAGAAACTGAAATCAACTTACCATTTATCTCAGTCGATACTAGTGGTCCAAAACATCTCAACATCAAGCTTACTCGTGCCAAGCTCGACGAGTTAGCAATGCCACTGATCAAGCGAACCCAAGCTCCTTGTGAGAACGCGATTCGTGATGCTGGTGTTAGCTTGAGCGATATTAGTGAGATTATCCTAGTGGGCGGTCAGACTCGTATGCCAGCGATCATTCAGAAAGTAGAAGAAATTTTCAAAAAGAAACCATCAGCGGGCATCAATCCTGACGAAGTAGTAGCACTCGGTGCGGCCATCCAAGGTGGCGTACTCCGTGGTGATGTCAAAGATGTTCTCCTTCTCGACGTTACACCACTCAGTCTCGGTATCGAAACGCTCGGTGGTGTGGCTACTAAAGTAATTGAAAGGAATACCACAATTCCTACATCCAAGTCACAAGTCTTCTCTACTGCCTCAGACAATCAGCCATCTGTAGAGATTCATGTAGTCCAAGGAGAACGTGAAATGGCCAATGACAACAAGTCTCTTGGACGCTTTATTCTCGACGGTATTGCACCAGCCCCACGCGGTGTACCACAAGTTGAGGTGGTCTTTGATATCGATGCCAATGGTATTCTCCACGTCTCAGCCAAGGACAAAGGTACTGGCAAAGAACAAAAGATTACGATCCAAGGCTCAAGCGGACTGAGCAAAGAAGATATCGAACGAATGCGCAAAGAAGCCGAGCTCCACGCGGATGAAGACAAAGAAAAGCGTGAGAAAGCCGAGCAAAGAAACCAAGCTGAAACACTAATCTACAGCACAGAAAAAGCATTCAAAGATGCCGGTGACAAAGTGTCAGCAGAGGATAAGAAGCCAGCAGAAGAAGCAATTGTGAAGCTAAGAGCAGTACTAGATGCTGAAGCAAGCACTGCTGATGAAATCAAGAAGGCACTAGAGACACTTTCTGAAGAAGCACAAAAGGTTGGCACCAAGCTCTATGAAGCATCGAAAGATGCCAAGGAAGGTACAGAACCAGAAGGAAATAAAGCTGACCAAGAAACTGTAGTAGAAGGTGAAGTAGTCGATCCTGACACCAAGAAAGCTGATGATAACGAGTCAAGCGAAGAGAAAAAAAGCTAAACAAAGCTACTAAACACTCCAATAAAACAAAGATGGCGTCAGCGACACTTGCGTTTCATCTTTGTTTTATTAGAATCAAGCTACTTCATACCGAGCATTCACTTATTCTTTATTCACTTCCCCATGAATGAATCCACTTACAACAGTACTGAAGAGAACATCACTACTATCACACCTCCACCACCATATGTTCATCATGTGAGCAGGACACGGGCGATTAGTTATGCTGTCATAGCGGCAGTGTTATTTAGTAGTGGTGCATTTTATGCTGGCACTCAGCTCAGTCCAGGCGACCTTAGAGCCGTAGAAAATGGCAACTTTCGCATCGGCATTACGACAGCTGAACCAATCCTAGCACCACTGCAGACTTTCAGTTCTGAAGAAGCAGCCACTATTGCTGCTGTAAAAAAGATTGCGCCAGCAGTTGTCAGCATCATTATCAAGAAGAACGTCAATAGCCTCACTGAAGACAACAAACTATACTTCATCGACCCATTCACCGGAAAAACCCTTCCACAAACAGCTCCATCAGCTACCACTCCCTCCACGACTCAAAAAGAAATCGGAGGTGGTACTGGTTTTATCGTCAGTAGTGATGGCTACATTGTCACCAACAAACATGTCGTCAGTGACAAAGGTGTGATCTACTCGATCTTCCTCAGTGATGGTACTGAATACAGTGGGACACTCTTGGACACTGATCCAATCAATGATCTAGCAGTACTCAAGATCGACGGCCGAGACCTCCCCACCGTAGAGCTCAATGATTCCTCAGCGCTACAAGTTGGCCAAACTGTTTTGGCAGTAGGTAATAGTCTCAATGAGTATCGCCAAACAGTGAGCAAAGGAATCATCAGTGGCCTCGATCGTACAATCACCGCCAGTGATCAAAGTGGTAGAGCAAGAGCTCAGCTTAGTGGCATCATTCAAACTGATGCAGCCATCAACCCTGGTAATAGTGGTGGCCCATTAATCAACCTCCAAGGTCAAGTCATTGGTATCAATACTGCTATCGATCGGTCAGGCCAATCAATTGGCTTTGCCATTCCGATCAATGATGCCAAGTTTATTATCGACAGCATCAAGACCTCTGGTAGAGTCGTCCGGCCTCAATTAGGTGTGCGTTACATGATGATCACAAAAGCTGTTGCCACAGCCAACCAACTGCCAGTAGATTATGGAGCCCTAGTGATCAAGGGTGATAGCAATGATGCATTGGCAGTAGTCCCAGGCAGTGGAGCTGACAAAGCTGGTATTGTCGAAAATGACATCATTCTCGAACTCAATGGTCAGAAGCTTGATGAAACTAATTCACTTGCAAAAGCAATCCAAAAGTTCCATCCTGGCGATACAATCACCGTCAAAGTTTATCACAAGGGCGAGCAAAAAGACCTGAACATTACTCTTAATGAGAGCCAACCACAGCAATAATTATTATGGCACAAGATCTCTATCAGACACTAGCAGTAAACAAGGATGCATCGCTTGATGATATCAAAAAAGCGTATCGCAAGCTCGCAAAAGAATGGCACCCAGACAAACACAAGGGTGACAAAACTGCCGAAGAAAAATTCAAAGCAATTAGCAATGCCTATGAGATCTTGAGCGATCCTCAGAAGAGACAACAATATGACCAATTTGGTAGCACTGGAAATTTCAATGGCGGTGGTGGACCGCAAGGTTTTGGTGGTCAAGGCAATTTCGACTTTTCTCAATTTGGCTTCGGCGATATCTTTGAAAACTTCTTTAGCGGCGGTGACTTCATGGGCGGCAATCGTGAAGCTCGTGCGGAGCAAGGCAGTGACCTCGAGATGCAATTACAAATCACATTTGAAGAAGCTTGTTTTGGTGCTGACAAAGACATCGTCGTCACCCGGCTGGCGGCGTGTACCACTTGTGAAGGTAGTGGTGGGGCTCCTGGTAGCAAAGTAAGTGAATGTACTACCTGTCAGGGGAAAGGTGTTGTCAGAAGAATTCAAAATACTATTCTCGGCCAGGTAGTAAGCAACCAGGCTTGTCCTGACTGCCGAGGAACAGGAAAAATCATTTCCGAAAAGTGTTCTGACTGTCAGGGTGAAGGAAGAAAACGCAAACAGGAGACGCTCAGCATCCACATTCCAGCAGGCATCAATGATGGCGAGACATTACGAATGCGTGGCTATGGAGAAGTTGGACGATTTGCGAAACACAGTGGAGATTTGTACCTCCATATTCGGGTAGCTGCCAGCAAACAATACGATCGCAAAGATATGGACATCTACAATGAGAGTCACATCTCAGTAGCTACAGCTATCCTTGGCGGCACTATTGGAGTAGATACTATTCATGGCATCACACAACTCAAGATTCCTGCCGGCACCCAATCACACACCATGTTCAAGATCAAAGACAAAGGTATCCTTGCCAATAGTGGCCATGGCAGTCACTTCACCAGAGTCATCATCGACATCCCTCAAAAACTCTCAAGCACAGAAAAAGAACTCTATGAGCAGCTTGCCAACCTAGACAACGGACCCAAGAAAAAAGGAATTTTCGGCTAAGCGTTTACGTCGCCAATACAAAAAAGACCCCTTAGGCAGAAACCTAAAGGGTCTTTTTGTTTTACCATCCCCAGTAGCTGTTGTTGCCAGCCCAAGGAGCATAATAATACGTAGGATAATACCAAGAACCATAATAGTACGATGGCGTCATCGTAGTATAAGGTACTTGTGGATAGATACGACCGGTATCATCTCCCCAATACTGAGTACAAACAACTCCACTGTACGCACGGCACATAGGATCATTGAGTGGTATGCCATTGACACTGAGATTACCAGTACCAGGCATGGCTCGTGGTGCCTCATTGTAATAGCGAGTGCAAGTATTACCATAATAAGCACTACAACGACTATCTCGACTCGCACGATCGACAGCAGGAACAGAACGAGGAGCACTTGTCTCACCCCACCACTGTGTACAAACATTGCCATAATAGGCCTTACAATTATCATCACTGCCAGAAGAAGCCTGAGTGACTGGTGCATGAGCCACAACACCAAGTCCAAACAAACTTGCTACAAGAACAATTTTTGAAAATTTTGCTAAAATAAGACGCATATTTTTTAGTTAAGGTTATCCAAGACAATAGCATATTTGACAAAAATGTCGAGAGCTCTTGCCAGACGAGGAAAACCTAACTAATATCACGCAGCATGGGTCGGTAGCTCAGTCGGTAGAGCAATAGCCTTTTAAGCTAATGGTCGCGGGTTCGATTCCCGCCCGACCCACCATAAAGAACTTCTTCATTTTTGGAGGAGTTTTTTGTATTTGCGACAAGTGCTTTTTCCGCTAAAGGAAAGACTTTTCCGAGTACGTCCCCACCATTTGGCTCGTGGTTCAACAGCAACTTTTGAGCTTGAATCAAATAATTGGCTGCTTTCAATTTTTCAATCGCAGGAATGGCTTGAATTAGCAGAGTTTGACCTTTTAGCTCGCGGTTCGAACTTAAAACGTTCAAAACTTTTCTTTTGACCAAAGGATTGAGTTCTTTGAATTTAAACGGAAGATAATCGAAGACCTGAATCATTTCCATGGTGAGCTTCCAGAGGACATCTTCCTTAACATCTTCCGTCTCGCCAATTTGAAGCCGCAGCGAGTGACGCAGTTCGGTAAGCTCATTCTTGCGAGACAAGCCCTCGTCAGACGTGAAGTAACCGTCCAGAACGGCTTTATTGAGCTTTTCAAGCTGTTGATCAATTTGACCGAGCTTCAAATCCAATGCTTTGCGTTTTGCCTGATTATCAACGCGAATCTTGGAAGATAAACGAGCAATGGCCTCTTTGGCGTAAACCATGAATTCATCGGCCAGCTCGTACTTGGCCAGATACGCAATGATTTGATCCTCAATGCGATCCTCACGAATCGTTTGGCGACATTTTGGGTTATGGCACTCAAGATATGTG
>JAGNZB010000051.1 GCA_017984655.1 Candidatus Altimarinota bacterium | reverse complement strand
TGTTTTGGTAGCATCAACATCGATACAAAAGCAGTGAATTATTTTTTTCATGGTAAACCATGAGATCTTGGCTTTCTTGAGCATGTTTCTAGAGTAAGAGATGTTCGTCTCCTAGTCTAGAGCCTTAACAATTCCCCCAGTTTCGTGCTATACTGCTAAGAACACCAAAATCAATGGATCAGATCACGATCATTTGGATCGCCCTCGCTCTCATCTTCGTCAGTTATTATGGCTTTCTCTACTTCCTCAAGAAGCGGCGTGAAGCGCATAACAAAGCCCGGGCTGCCAAGATGGCCTACTATTTGGTGACTATTCCAAAAGCTGATCCCAATAATCGCCCTGGGGACCACAAAGAGATCAGTAGCATCATGGAACAGGTACTGACAGCCATCAACAAAACTCAGAAAGGCGGCTTTGCTCGTAGTTTCAATGATGAAAACTACTTTGGTTTTGAATTATCAGCCAAGAATTTCCGCGAGAATCCTGATGGCTGCCAGATTGACTTCTTTATCATTGCCTTACCAGAATACCTCAGCTTGATTCAGCGTCAGATCACTGCTTTCTATCCTGATGCCAATATTGAGAAAGTAGACCGCAAAGATCAAACTATCTTCCGACCAGACAGTGCCAAGGCAGGTGTGACCTTGAGCCTGGAAAAAGACTGGATCTTCCCACTGCGCACATTCAAAAATCTCAGTGCTGACCCGATGAATAGTATTATCAATCCACTGGGACAGCTCGGTGTCGATGAAGGTATCGCCCTGCAGCTAATTCTGATGCCAGCAGACAAACGCTGGACCAACCGCAGTCTCAAGTCAGTAGGCAAGATTCGTGATGGCAAAAAGCTCAAAGGCAACAAGATCCTCATCGCCATCGGTGAGTTTATCTCTGCATTGACGAAGAAAGACAAAGATCATGACAAACATACCCCTACTGATGCCGAACAAGAACAAATGAAGATGGTCAATGAAAAAGCGCGCAAAGTTGGTTTCAAAACTATCATCCGCCTAGTGGCAAGTAGCAGTACAATCGAGAAAGCCCAAAGCTACATTGACACCTTGACCACCTCTTTTGGACAGTACAACGATCCGGTACTCAACGAAATCGTCCCTTTTGAGAAGGTCAATAGTGCCGCTACTATCAAAGGCTATGAGAAGCTCAGTATCGGCAGCACAGACAAACTACCGATCTTCAATACCGAAGAACTAGCTTCGATCTTCCACTTCCCCAATAGTCATATCAATACCACGCCATCGATTCACTGGCAGAACTTCCGAGTAGCTGCTGCTCCTGCCGTATTGGCGCAAGAAGGAGTTTTGATTGGTTACAATGCCTACCGTGGTGAAGTGCGCGAAGTCAAAATGAATTTCAAAGACCGCTTCCGTCACTTCTACATCATCGGTCAAACTGGTATGGGTAAATCCGTACTGCAGA
Source organism: Candidatus Altimarinota bacterium (assembly GCA_017984655.1). Lineage (GTDB taxonomy): Bacteria > Patescibacteriota > Gracilibacteria > RBG-16-42-10 > RBG-16-42-10 > JAGNZB01. The sequence continues at coordinate 6,888 of JAGNZB010000051.1, read as the reverse complement.
AGTCCTTGATCAAACAAGATATGAAGGCTGGCCATGGCCTTTGTGTCGTCGATCCTCATGGAGAGCTCGTCGACGACTGTATGGAATGGGTACCTCCAGAACGGCTCAAGGATGTGATTGTCTTTGACCCATCTGATACCAAATTTCCCTTAGGCATCAATATGCTCGAGGCAAAGACACCTGAAGAAAAGGATTTCATCGCTCTCGATGCGATGAATATGATGATTGGCTTGTTTGGTCCAGAAATCTTCGGACCACGTATCCAAGATTACTTCCGTAACGGTTGTCTCACCCTCATGGATGACGAAGAAGAAGGAGGCGCGCTCACCGACATCGTCCGCTTATTTACTGATGAAAAATGGCAGCAATACAAAGTCAGCAAGGTTAAGAATCCAATCGTAAAATCATTCTGGACCAAACAGATGGCCGCAACAGGAGCTCGGGAAAAAGAAGAAATGATCCCTTTCTTAGCAGCAAAATTTGGTGCCTTCGTCACCAATACGACGATGCGCAATATCGTTGGCCAGACCAAATCCAGCTTTGATTTTGGTGAAGCAATGAATACCAAAAAGATTATTTTTGTAAAACTGGCCAAAGGTCTCATCGGTGATATCAATGCCAACCTGCTTGGTATGATCTTCGTCAACAAGATTCAAGTAGCAGCTATGCGACGCGCCAGTATGAGTGCCGATGACCGCCAACCCTTCTTCCTCTATGTCGACGAGTTCCAAAACTTCGTTACTGACGCCTTTGAGAGCATCTTGTCAGAAGCCCGCAAATATAAGCTCGGACTGGTCATCGCTCACCAATACATCGCCCAGCTCGTCAAAGACAACAATGACAAAGTCAAAAATGCCGTCTTTGGTAACGTCGGCACCATGCTCAATTTCAAGATCGGCGCCCAAGATGCCGAATACATGGAGAAAGAAATGGGCCCAGTATTCACTAGCAATGACTTGATCAATCTCCGTGGCTTCAATGCCTGTATCAAAATGTCGGTTGATAACATCATCACGCCACCATTTAGCGTCAATACCATCAAAGACTTCGATCGAGGCAACAAAGATATCACCAAACTCGCCACTGAGCTTTCACGTCTACGCTACGGCCGTGATGTGAAGTTTGTTGGTCCTGAAATTCTCTCTCGTCTCGGCGACATCAATATCAATACTATTGCTTAATTATGTACGACGCTACTTTATCTGCTAGCCCAGCAGAGACCAATCAACCCGAGATAGCAAAAGCGCAAGCCAGTGAAAGACGAGCTGAGACTGTCAGTAGCAAGCGTCAACGCGCCAAACTATTTGAAGTCTTCTTGATTGGCAGAATGCAACAAGGAGCCGTCGATGCCGAAGATGCCAAACTGATTGCTCAGCGCTTTGTCGATATCTGTAAATCAGCTGACACGCGTGAAGCAGAAGAAGAAGCAGTCAGAACCTTAGTCGAAGAACCCAATACCATTCTTCACAATTTTGGTTTGAAGATTTTGGAAATGGAAGAAGTCCAAGCCAAATCAAACCTCTACCAGTACATGATCAAACTGGCCGAGACCGGTAAGATTAGTGCAGCCCGCATCCTCTATGATCTCTTTGATAAATCAATCACCCACAATCAACCAACACTCGACCGATTGATCCGTGAACAAACAGGGCAACTCTCTCTTGAATCAGAAGCAAAACCCATCATTGATGCTTTGATCGCTCAAGGATCAGCAGAACAAGCCAAACAACTAGTGGAACAAATCGAACACGGTCAGATTACCACAACAGAACAACTCCAGGCGTGGCAGGGACAAGTCACCATCAAAATTGCCTCACCTGAACAAGGGAAAAAGACAGCCACAAAAACCATTTCACCTGCAGACCTAGGCCAAGTTCAAAGAGTTTGGCTCGGCATCCACGCACTGGACAAACGATTACGTATCCTATTAGGACTCGACAAATAAGCTAGTCCAATTTTGCAATCACACTGACGCAGCGAAAAGAACTTGCTACACTGAGCATGAATTACCTTTCACTATGCGCTCTTTTTTGATCAAGGCAGCTTGTCTCTTGCTCCTCTGTACGCCATCACTAGCTCATGCTGCAAATTTCCAAGATGTCAGTACCAATGACTGGTTCCATCAATACACCAGCTATTTGGCTGACCAAGGCATCATCAGCCCCAATCCCCGCTTCAACCCCTATCAACCACTAACTCGAGCTGAATTGGTCAAGATGGCTGTAGGTGCAGCCAATCGCTTGGGTATTGCATCCAACGAAGAAGAAGCGCCACTTTTCTGTGATGTACCAACGAACCATTGGGCCATAACGTACATCAACCAATTAGCACGACGCCAAGTAATCTCCGGCACAGCCACAACCAATTGCAGTACTCAAAGAAACTTCTATCCCGAGCGTTCTATTTCACGAGCAGAGACCATCAAGATCGTCTTTGAAGTATTTGGCATCGGCAATCAAGGCACCGCACGCTTTAGTGATGTAGCTAGCACGATGTGGTACAGCAGCTATATCAATAGTGCCGATCAACTACGCATTGTCAGTGGATACACCGACGGTACATTCCGGCCAAATGCTACGATCAGCAGAGCAGAGATGAGCAAAGTACTGGTCAATGTGATTCGCTACTACCAAAACGAAAACAACATAAGCGATCCTACTCCTACTCCTACTCCTACTCCTACTCCTACTCCTACTCCTACGCCAACACCCACATCAACCATCACAGTCCACCCCACCCCAACAGCAACTCAAACTAGCTCAGCCACTCTTCCTGCAGGCAGCCTTACAATCATCAGCATTGGTGATAGCCTCACGGCTGGAGACAGAGACGATAGTGGTCTAGGATACCCCGGCAGATTAGAAGATCGCATCGCGGCAATCAGACCAGGATCACAAGTTCGCAATCTCGGTGTCTCAGGTGTCAACTCCAGCACATTGGTCAGCGACCAACTACCTCAAGCTCGTAATGCACGCCCACACATTGTGACGCTACTGATTGGTAGCAATGACATGTGGGAAGATGGCTGGAATGACCACGATAGTTCAGCTAGCACCATCGCCACCTATACTGAAAACATCAATACGATACTGTCACAGCTCCGTGCTGCCAATATCACAGTCTTTGTTGGTCTAGTCGATGACCAGTCTCGCCGGCCAGTAGCGTCAGATGGCATGGGACTCAATGATGAACAAAGAGCAAGAATGAGCCGTATCTCACGAGCCTTCAATCAAGCAATCACCACCGCAGCCAGCCAGCACAATGCTCACGTGGTTGATTTCTACAACACCACCATTTTCACCAATCCAAGCACCCTCTCAGATGATGGCAATCACCCCAATGCCCAAGGTTATGAAGCAATGAGCAATCTGTGGTTCAATGCGATCAATAATGCACTTTAAGCCATGATCGTTGTCGCCCTCATCATCCTGATCATTGATCAACTGAGCAAATACTTTATTGTTGCCAGCGGCAGCTACTACACACTCAATAGCGGTATCGCCTTTAGCCTACCCCTGACCAACACAGTAGCTCTCATCACAAGCTGTGTCCTCATCTGTTTCCTAGCCTACTTTCACGAGAAGCTTCTACCACAAAATCACCAAAAACTAGCCACATATGCCATCGGAGCAGTGATCGGTGGCGCCACCAGCAATGTCATCGACCGCATCCACCTCCCTGGCGTCATCGACTTCATCAAACTCCCCTACTGGCCCACCTTCAATCTAGCAGACAGCGCAATCTGTATAGGAATCATCATTTTGATGGTATTACATTGGAAAAACAAAGAAAAAGAGGGAAATTACAAATTATAAATTACAAATTACAAATTTGGCTCAGGGCTCGAGAGTAACTTTGCGGGTTTGTAATACTTGCCGGGATACCCGGCAAGGTCCTTCACGCGGTTCAGGATGACGGAGAGGGAGGATAAGAATAAGGATAAGGAAGGGACCATAAAGGTAAACGTGAAGGTGAACGGAAAGGGAAAGACTAACGGCGGTTAGTGCCGTGTGAATGTTCCCAATTCATAATCCCTAATTCCTCATTCCTAATTTCCGAGCTTTTTTCCCCAATTTGTAATTTATAATTTGTAATTTATAATTCCCCCGCTTTCTTTTCGCTTGATATTGACAAAAAAACTACCTATACTCGCCACGTACTCATTTAACTTTATCACTGTGTTACGTATTCGTCTCGCTCGTGTCGGCCGTCCTAATCAACCTCGCTATCGTATTGTAGTGACTGAGCATACAGCTCCAGTCAAGAGTAGCTATCATGAAGATATTGGCAACTGGAACCCTACTGAGAAACCAAAGAAGTTCAGTATCGACCTCGCTCGTTATCAATACTGGCTTAGCAAAGGTGCTCAACCAACCAAAACTGTCGCTGACCTAGTCAAGCGCGTTTCTTAATCCTCTTCTCATGTCTGGTGAAGAAAAAGTCCCTTTTGACCTCACATTCCTTGAGTATATCCTAAAGGCAATCGTAGATTTCCCAGAACAAGTCACGGTCACTCGCACAATCGATGAATTGGGAGTGCTTTTGACAGTAGAAGTAGCCGTGTCAGATATGGGCACTGTCATCGGTAAGAATGGACTGACAGCCAATGCACTCCGCATGCTCCTACGCGTCATCGGAGCAAAAACCAATGCGCATATCAATATGAAAATCGTCAACAAGACGGGTGAAGAAAATGTCACCGACAGCGAATCACTTAACTAATCTTTTGTATGTGGAATTATTTAGTTCAAGTCACAACATCCCCAGCTGGAAGCGCTGCAGTAGGATTCACCACCAATGATGATGGCTACAGTTTATTGGAATTGATCAACAAAGGCATTGCCCTCGTCATTGTCTTGGCAGGTTTCCTCTCTATTGTATTCATGCTCTGGGGTGGTATTCGCTTCATTGTCTCAGGAGGCAAAGAAGATAAGGTCAAGAGTGCCGTCAGTAGTATTCGCAATGCCCTGATTGGATTGATCATTACCATCCTCTCAATCACCGTGATCAACCTCGTTGGTCGTGTCTTCAATCTACAGCTCGTCAACTACCTCAACTTCGACTCAATCATTTCGACGATCAACAACCTCTTCAGTACTACTGCAAGTACATTACGTTAATCTGACTCTATGTGGCATTACCTAGTCACCCTTGGCAACAACACCGCCACTCCAAACACTACCACCACAGCTCCATCCGGCATCTTGCCCATCAATGGCTTGAGATTGATTCCTGGAGTACAACCAATTGAGAGCATCGATACCGGCACACTGATCAATGAAATGGTTGCTTATGCGATCGTTATTGCAGGATTACTTTCTGTGATCTTTATGCTCTGGGGGGGAATCCAGTTTATTATCTCAGGTGGCAAAGAAGACAAAACCAAGAGTGCTGTCGGCACGATTCGCTATGCCATTATCGGCCTCATTGTCACTATTTTGTCTGTCAGTGTGATCAACTTTATTGGTAAGCTATTCAACTTCGACCTAGTCAACTACGTCAACTTCGAACATATCCTGGAAATCATCAACAATATCGTTAACTTCCGCTTCTCATAATGGCTGACACTTATTCTTTTGACGTCGTTTCCGAATACGACCAACAAGAGCTCACCAATGCTCTTGACCAAGCTCGTCGTGAATTCACCACCCGCTTTGATTTCAAAGGCATCACGGTCAGTATCGAACAAGAAAAAGACGAGCTCAAGATCATTACCCAAGACGAATTCAAACTCGCTGCGGTTCTCGATGTACTCAAACAAAAAATGGTCAAACGAGGCATCTCACTCAAATACCTAGACCTCAGCAAAAAGACCGAACCAGCTGCCAATGCACAAATCAAACAAGTAGTACCACTCAAAAAAGGGCTCAAACAAGAACTAGCAAAAAAAATCACAGCCCTACTCAGAGACGAACAACCAAAAGTAAAGGCCAGCATCATGGCCGAAGTGATTCGGGTGACTTCCAAGAGCAAAGATGATCTCCAAGCAACAATGAACTTTTTGCGTGCCCAAGAAGACAAACTCGACGTCGCCCTCCAATTCACTAACTTCCGTTAACATGATCTCCCCTTCTTTTCGTGCTATCAGCATCACAGCAACCCTCATCCTCCTGACAGCTTGTGGAGCCACTCCAGCGTCACCACCACTACCAACCAGCACTAGCTCAAGTGTCAGTATAAGCACAACAGTACCTGCAATTCTCAACAACTCCAACTGTTTACAAGGCACCTGGCACGCTGACAAAAATGCCATGATGGCACTGATGCAATCAAGCATTAGCACCCTAAGCCCCACAGTCACTCAAGGGAGCATGACCTATGTGTTTGGCGCAGACAATAGCTTCGTCCAAACCATCAATCCCACCACAGTCACTATCGAAACTCCAGGCACACCACCAATGATGATGGAAATGAGCTATCGTGGTAGCATCCGCGGCCAATACACCAACAATGGTACCAAATACACATTCAGCAATATCAGTGGCGATGGACTCCAGGTCGACAGTGTGAAGATCAACGGTCAGCCATTCACCACTGACGTGATTCCACTAGACAATGATGAGCTTTTTGTCACTAGCAGTACTGAGATGACATCAGCATGCAGTGGCGATGTCATGACACTCACATGGGCAATTGAGGACCGCACAGCAAGCCTCACCTTACGTCGGTAAGTAGTTACGGTCGTTGATGTGGAAGAAAGAGATCCCAAGTGGATCTCTTTTTGTATTGGGATAAAAGATTTTTAATTAGCAATTAGGAATTGGTAATTAGTAATTGGGATCCAAGGAAATAGGAATGAGGAATTAGTAAAAAACGCCCCCCCCTACTCCGTCATCCTGAACACCGTGAAGGATCCTGCCGAGTATCTTGGTTCCTCCACTTTCTCCC
>JAGNZB010000050.1 GCA_017984655.1 Candidatus Altimarinota bacterium | reverse complement strand
TATGGATAGCCTAATCGTTTCATAAGAACTCCAGCAGCAACTGTATTCATACCATCTCTAGACAGCAAACTCTCAAGTCGAGGAAGTATCAGATTTGGCACACTAAGAATCTCTAAACGCCACTGCCCCTGCAACATAGTTTTCCTGTCACGTAACTGTAAAAGTCTATCTCTAAGGTCCCCCCTATTCTTAGGTGAGTTATCGCGCACAGAGTTTGAGTATAGGCGATCAAAAATGAAATCAATATCTTTAGTTACAAAAGGTAATAAAACATCATTCTCTCCAAGAAGATATGATCGCATTGCTGCAAGTATGTGCAACTGTTCAAGTATATTCACTTGCATTACAACCACGCCCTTCCCCCATGATTTGAATAAAGCCACATGATCATATCTAGTATCAACAGCTAATTCATCAGCTTGCATTGCGTCGACTAGACAAATCTTACCAGCAGCAAGTTTCTCTACAAGAACATCATGAATCTCAATATACCTAGGATCTTGACTGTGCCCCAACTTCACCTTGTTTATTTCGCTAATAATATTTGTATCTAAAAATATCACCTTCCTGCCAGCAGATAAAACCTTTGGTCTAAAATTAATACTCATAGGAACGAGAGTTAAAAAATCATGAAGACACGCCTATGACTAAATTCGTATCACCTTAGAACCAACTATACGCCACTTCACATTCTTATGTTGAACATCACAAGGAGAAGCAATTTCAAAGAATGCTTTGTGTATATCTTGATCAATAAAACTAAATTCCAATTCAACTACTATTGGCTCAGGCAACTGCTCCTCTGCAACATAATGGTCTTGCATTGTGACAGTCGAAGTAGAATAAGGCTTCAAAACAATAGGAAATGGGGGCGAATTGAAATTAAAACAACGATTAGTATCTTTATACCTAATTTTCACCAAGCTAATACTGATCGGGGTATCTGAAATACTTTCCGCAAAGAACTGTATCGAATTAGGGACTTTCTCATTCCATGGCGCACTACATGTACCTACACTAATAAATACAGTAGGCTTCCTTCTAAATTGTTTCAAGAAGTCTGCAAGTCCCCACCCCCAGACAACAGCGGTGCCAACGAAAAACAGAACTACAGATAAAACTCCTTGATTTCGATTCAGACATTCGATCATGTTGTTTTGAACACAAGCAATACCTTGAGAGTAAAAAGGAATCAGGGCAACAAGTAGGGGCGACACAATAAGGAGGATACCTAACAAACGTTTTTTCATCTTAAACAATTAATTTTTGATAGCCCCCATCTCCTTTTCTTAGCACAAAGAGTCTATTAATTGCCCCCACTTTACTCTAATCTTGATAAAGGAAACATACACAAATGATAAGGTTCAACCTCTACCTTAACTGTAATAAGTACAGGGCACTAAAGAAGCAGCGATAGAGGGCCTTATCTCCTTTATAGCGATCTCTTTTATAAGCACACGTCGACCGTCTCGAACTATGTGATAGACATTGGTGACTAATAGAAGCCTAAAATTGAAGAGTGTGTAACCTTTGAGTTGGATGTCACCACGAGATCGCCATAGGCGAACGAGTCTTATCCTCAGTCTCAGTCTTTCTATAACACTGTCTTTATCAGATAGAGTACTTTTGAACGATCTCGTGGAAGACTAAGCCTGAGACGAAGACGAAGGAAAGAAAAAGGAAATAATAAACTACTTTTTAGTAAGACTATCAGATAAACTTGCCAACCATTTGGCTGTCATTTTTCGTGACGTCAAAGATACAATCTTATTTTCGACACCCTTCAAAGCATCAATCAACTCGGGCCTTTCCAGTCTTTTTCGCATCACTTGAAGATACTTCCAGCTCAGCTTCTCTATGCATCCTTCAGGCATTTCCGGTCGTTTTCCCTGACGATACTTCCACCAACGACAAAAACCTCCCCACATCGCCGTCCAACCTGAATAATCAAGAAACAGGACCAAGTCAGCATGATCCAATTTTTCCTTCGCACACGGATGAATATAGCCTTCCACAATCCATGAAGATCCTTGCAATGTTGCTCTGAGAGTCCTTTCAGTTTCTTCGATTGCTCTTTCCCTCCAATGCACATCCCAAATATGCTCATCCATATGAATAATTGGAATTTGCAATATCTGACTAATCGATCGGGCTAAAGTAGATTTACCAGTACCACTGATCCCGACAATTGCTATCCTGTTAAATACTTTCATAATAAAAACCTAAATATCTATTAGATACTTTATTGAAAGTACGCCTGAAAGCAACCTCCACACAACTGTTATATCTACTAATAGCAGATTAAATTAAACCCAAAATTCATAGTAAACCCGGCTATCAGAAAGGGGGGGGCTAACCTATACAGCCCTGGTCAAGAACCGCTTCAAAGCATCCTCAAGGTCTACAACAACCTTCTCTCCAGCTGTATAAAACAGCTTACTTTGTGCTGTATAATCTAACCCGATTGAAGCCTTTACCGCTTCTTCACCATTTTTAATCGCTTTCTGCCAAAGCCATAGACTTCTAGGATTCACCGACGGATTACCAGTAACGCGATGATACCCAATTAACCCATAAGTTGCATCATCACCAGACTCTACTTTTAGCCAGTCAACAAAAGCCATTCCTAGTATAGAAACAAAGTAAATAACATTCTGCAGTCTGACCATGAGAAGCTCAGCTTGGTCATGAAATTCCAATGGAAAATGAGAGACAATCAGTGGATTAACTGAACTCAGCACGCTATCAGGAAAGAGATAAGGGTCAGTCACGGATCGCTTTGTTTGTTCAAAAGTCGGTGTAAACGGAAATGACAAAAGATGCTCCATCTGCAAACGCTTATAAGCACCTGCTTTCTTATCATCATCCCGATACCCTTCATAGGCTCTGGTACAATAATTTTCAAGCTCCACCATACCGCCCACCAGCCAATAGTTTCTGAATATCGCATCCTCCGCAAACTTTTTAATAAACAAACTAGCAATAGTACGGTCATAGCCAACGATCTTAACCAATCCAGGCAATGTCTTAGCCAAGTCTTCAGCCACTAGAGTTGATTGCATTGCTACCCCCATGATCTCAGCAACTACATCAGTACCATACAACTGACTCATGCCAGCTGTTGCCGCTTCGATATCAGTCCATGCTGCCAAGACACGATCATTGGTACCACAACTAAGAATCGTACCGACTCGCGAACGTACCGCAGCCATATCTCGCTGGGTATTGAGATAGAATATACTGATCAACCGACGACAGGCATTGATTGTATCAACCTTCACCGGGCCCTCATCAGCAATAGCATCGGCAAGATTGCGATACTGCTGACGAGTCATAATATACTGAATTGCTTCAGCTGGAAGAGCGAAGTTCTTTTCGAAATAGACAGCAATCAAGGCTTGTTCCAAGTCAGCTTTGGATGCTACTTTCACCGTTTTGCCTTGATACGTGCATTCAGTAGCAGAGCCATTCTGCATGTTGACTTCGGCAGCAGCACGAACATCTCCAGCAACCACACCCACGAGCACAGTAGGGTGCTGTAGCAACCGATCCAACATAGTGGAACCAGCCTGAGCTTGGATTTCGCCCATCAATGTCTTCGCAACCTCAACAAAGTCACCATTACCAGAGAGATAGTAAAGTCTGACCAAAAGTTTGGTCAGATAAGCGATCTTGGGATTATAAGATCCACTAGAAATAATTCTTTCCACATCAGTCCAGTTGCCAAACATAGCCACTTCAGTGGCAAAGGCAATCGCTTCGTCTACATCTTCAGAAGTACCGAGACTACTCAGAATCTCACCCAATTCTTTTTTGACTCTCGTATGCGTCAGCTCATGTGCATGAGTGGCAGCGTCTCCACGACGACTGTAGGTAGCAATAGCCGTCGAAGAGCCATATCTCCGACCACCAGGAAAAACCACAGCAGCATCTGGCACCACAAAATCCCTTTTCGAATCCAACTTGAGTGAATCCTTCAAACCATACACAGCCCACAATGCATGAAGTCGATCACGAAAACCTTTGGGTACAGGTTGGATGCGAGCATCATGATGGATAGCATCAAAAGCAGGCGCAAACTTCATATCGCGAACGATGGGTGAAATCATATCGAAAAGAAATTAATCAGTAAAATAACATCAAGATAGCAAAGCGTCAACAACCATAAAATGCAGCACAACATGACCACATAAGTCGTGTTTCATCCGCGAGCTCAAAGGACCTACAAGGTGATCTCAAGTTTTCAGTCAAAACATGTCGTATTATTTTACGACTTTATAATGAAGTTGAATTTCATGCTCTCCAAACTGTTTTGAGCCCAAAAATTGCAGTTCCCTATCAGCTACACTGCTACTAAACAGGGGAATACCACTGCTAACAATTGCCGGTTCCATATCTAAATAGATTTCATCAATGAGATTTGCATCCAAAAAGGCACTATTCAATTTGCCTCCGCCAGCAATAATTACTTCAGCAAAATTGCTCACTAAATCTAAGGCTTCCTTGGGCGAATGAGCAATAGTATGATTTTTGTCTTTTAGTTCAACATTACCAAGGGATACAACAACAATCCTCACCCCCGCCTTCAGAAATTCCTGAAACTCAGGTTGGGTTGAAAGTATTTCGTAGGTTCTTCTACCGACAACTACGGCACCAGCATTTTTTACAGCTGACACATAACTAGCAGCCTCTGCAGGTGTAATAAAATCAGCAGAATCATCGTGAGTGGCAATAATACCATTGAGGGTTGTTGCCATATACAAAATTGCTTTCATAAATCTATTCAAGTAATGATATATTTCTGCTTAAGAAGAAGGTAAATAAAAACCAGCGTACTGGCAAACTAACGATCCAAAAAATTCTTTGTCGCCATCATCAATATCCGCTAAGCTGGGGCCGCATTATTTCTTTTCTCACAGCTATGTTGAAGACTGTCCCATTTGGCAAACAAGAGACGACACAATGGTTACAATCCATCCCCACACCTTTCTACATCTACGACGAAGAGGGGATCAAGACTAGCTGTCAGGCTTTGAACAATGCATTTGCGTGGGCTGATTTCAAAGAATACTTTGCTGTGAAAGCCTTACCAAATCCGAGCATTCTCAAACTAGTCAAAACGCAAAACATTGGTGCTGACTGTAGTTCGCTAGCAGAGCTCAAATTAGCGACCATGGCTGGCATCAGTGGTGAAGAAATCATGTTTACCGCCAACAATACGCCCGAAGAAGATTACCTTGAGGCAGCAAAACTTGGTGCGATCATCAACTTGGATGACATCACTCATATCGATTATTTGGAGAAGGTTCTGGGCAAACTGCCAGAAGTACTCTCATTCCGCTACAATCCAGGTAATAGACGTGCTGGCAACAGTATTATTGGGGAACCTGTGGAGGCCAAGTATGGTCTCACCCATGAACAACTATTTGAGGCTTACAAGATCGCCCAAACCAAAGGCGTCAAACGTTTCTGGCTCCACACCATGGTCATCTCCAATGAACTCAATGCTCAGTTCTTCATCGACACTGCAGTCATGCTCTTTGAGCTTGTCCAGGAACTACAGAGCAAACACAATATCACCATCGAAGGTATCAATCTTGGCGGCGGCATTGGTATTCCCTATCGTCCAGAACAGCAACCAGTTGATGTCGCTGCAGTGGGCAAAGCAATTCAAGCGCTACATCAAGAGAAAATCATCAACAACCATCTACCCAAGCTCAAGATCGCAATGGAATGCGGCCGATTCATTACTGGACCACATGGCTACCTAGTCACCAAGGCAATCCATCGCAAGAGCATCTACAAAGATTATATTGGTGTCGATGCTTGTATGGCCAACCTCATGCGTCCCGGAATGTATGGTGCTTATCATCACATCACGGTCCTTGGCAAAGAAAATGCCCAACTCGATCACACTTATGACGTGACCGGAGCACTGTGTGAAAATAATGATAAATTCGCAATCAATCGTGCACTACCTCAGATCGAAATGGGGGACGTCCTCGTGATTCATGATGCTGGAGCTCATGGCCACGCTATGGGATTTAACTACAATGGCAAACTGCGATCAGCTGAATACCTGATGAACAAGGACCACAAGCTCACGATGATTCGACGAGCAGAGACACTGGAGGACCACTTCGCCACATTGAGCTTCTAGCCTGGAGCTCAGCGCTTCCTGGCCACCCACCACTGCTTCGGCTTCGTACTGTTGTACCACTGATCACTTTTACCAGCCAAGATCGCCGTAGCGAGCTTCTGGGCAGCAGGGGACTTGAGCCTGAGCTGAGCATTCTCAATGGTAGAAAGTACACGAGTATTACCAATATCATAAATCTCCTTGAGCGTGATAATCCATTCAAGATTGTCAGCATCTTTGGCAATGACTGATTCGAGTGTTTGACGAGCATGATACTCATCCATCAATACCTGAATCGCACCACCAAATGACACTGGCGACAAAATATCGTCCCAAACTGAAACCACATCAACACTGACATATTGCTGATGGATATAGTTGAGATCACTAATACGAGTCTCAAGCAAATCATGAAAAAGACACATTTGCACAATCTTGGACGTATTCACTGCACCAGTCATCTGGCCCAACACAAAACCAATGTAAGCTGCTCGGCTGAGATGCTCAGCCACACTTTGCCGACCTTCACCCAGAAAATAAATCCCACTACGAGGCGTCTTGGCCAACACCCCAACCTCAAACAAAAAATCGGCAGCACAAGCATACATCTGATCATCCATAGAAAGTATTCAGTTAATGACAATCAGATCATACCTCCACCAAACTCCAAAAACTGTTCAAGACACAAGACAACACCAAGAATAACAACAAAACAGTATAAGAAAGAGAAATTACTGTCGCTTTTTTATGACAACACAACCAATCACACACAAAAAAAACCAATCTCAACTACAGGCTAGATTCAAATCTTCTAACTGTACTGTTCTGCTAAATTCCAAAGCATTTCAAACACACCACGCATCATTGCCGTGATAACCACACTCTCAATCACAACAGCACTGTTATACTGATCAAAAGAAAACAAGATCACCTTATTGCCTACAATATCAAAGCCACCATGAACATCCATAGCAGCTGGTAGTACCCGTAGTTTAGATAGCTGCGATTTAGGATTTTTATCAATTTTCCTCTTCCGCAAAGAGGCCAACACATCAGGTGTGGACTTCAGAATCAATCGTGAGCGGATCTGGCGCCTAGCGCGCTCATCAGCATACTGCTCTGTCCAACCTGGTATTGCTTGTGCAAAAGCATCCCCATCACCATAAACACACACCTCCTCACGCTCAGCTAGCAGTAACTGCAAGACTGTCTTCAAACCATCTTTACCCTGATAGAACTTCACACCTGGCTCACGCTTAGCTACAGTAAACAAATACTTCAGATCGGGAAGATGCTGATTGAGCAACTCATAGCGTTCTCGCTGTTGAACCAAGAGTTGATCAGGATCAGTGGGGGAGACCTGCAACCCTCTCGTTACCTTATGCACACTCACCAAACCTTTTTGCTTTAGTTGCTCCAGCACCTCATAGGAAGCACTACGGTTAAGGTCAGCGGTCCGAGCAATATCACTAACAAGCGCCTTACCCAACTGCAATGAAGCCAAATAAAAAGCTGACTCTCTCCGATCCAGCCCAATCTCCTGCAAAATCCGCCCCAGATCCTGAGCCATAACAGTTTATGTGTTAGTAACTCCAATCATCGGCACCTGATAACGTTGCATCGTGGCAAGAAACTGCTCCCTAGTCATTTGAACCAACTGCGAATCTCTTCCCAGCGGACACAGCCCATCAATCTCTGCACCAAACCAAGCCAAAGGCTCAAAAGCCTTTGCAGCTTCTTCAGTAGCAAACTCAATCTCAACCCGACAAAGACCAATAATCACACCACCATACACCTTGAGAGTGATTTGTGGATCTCGCTGCAACAAGTAACTATCACGCACCAATGGTCCCATAGCAATCTTCTTCATTCGCTCAAACTCTCCAGCGGTCAGGGACATCTTTTGTTGCGTTCGTGACAAAACCGACTGAGCCTCCATCCGTTCCAGCTCATATCGGTCTCCACGCTTCTGGAAACGGATACTAGTCTCATCACTAGCATCCAAATAGTATCGCTCGTCAGCTAGCGGAGCTAATCCCTTCAGATCAGGCAACTCTCGCACAAACCACTTTCTTTCGATCTCCATTTCCATAAAACTCTTGGCTAATTAGTAAAACTAATACTCTTGATTGAAGCCAGTACATTCGCATCAGCACCACTACTGTTCTCGAAGGTGCCAGTCACTGTATAGAGTTGCCCCCCATGAAGGAGAAGGGTCTGACGGAAGTAAGTTTTTACATTATTGGTATCAGTACGATCATAACTCCAAATCGCAGTATCATTACCAGCGATAGTTACTTTCTGGGTATCAATATTTTGATTGGCAGTCAAAGCACGAATAGCAACATCATTGGCAGACACAATATTGGGCAATGACGTCTCTACAGTAGGCTGAGCCTGCACCATCAACACCCCATCCACACGACGCAAAGACGCATTAGCATGAGAAAAGGTCACCAAACTAGCAGGATCATTCTCAGCCACGGTCCACCCCCGAGGATAGCTCATACTAAGACCCTTACCACGATACGAATCCACAGTCTCACCACACCCCACCAGCAACACAACAGTAGTAACCAACACAGCAGACCGCCCCCAAAAAGACAATGACATAAAAGAAAGCTAATAACGCCATCAT
>JAGNZB010000001.1:29534-33329 GCA_017984655.1 Candidatus Altimarinota bacterium | reverse complement strand
GATAGAGGGCAGTTGTAGTCGATGGGCTGATCGATGGACCTCGCTATCGATCCCAAAAGCCATTCCCGACACAAAGACCAATTGGTACGGAGCCAAAGCCTCAACAACTCCCTGCACCATGGTCTTACCATACAGAGTCGACTGACGCGTTCCCACCACAGCAACCATCTTACGAGTTAAAAAACTACGCTGACCAGAAACACAAAGCGCCAATGGTGGATGATATATCTCCTTCAATAGCTGTGGGTAATCTTCGTCAGTCCACAGCACGACTGCAATCCCCTTTTGTTCAGCTGTCCTATAGACATCTTCGTATCGAGCAGCATCGACATGGACCAGTTGCAGTCTTTGCCAACTACGCTGACTCAGACCACTTGCCACCCAAGTATGTTGATCACAATTAGACCAGATGGCTTCAAAAGACTGAAACTGGATCAGTAATCGCTCGATACCTTCACAAAAAGGAATACGTGCAGAGAAGAAATACCAAAGGATAGGAGCCATAGAGAAGCATTGTCCATACAGTATAAACTGACAATACAGTCCATTTCATTTTGTTCATTTCTGCCACTGCAGCAACATCTGATACATAATCACCCCAGTCGCAACAGACACATTAAGTGAATGAGCGGCACCAAACATCGGGATCTCCACCATCTGATCACAATAAGAAAGCAGCAACTCATCAATACCACTGACTTCTTCTCCAACCACCAAAATCGCCGGAAAGTCATACGCCACCTGGTGATAAGCCAAGCTTCCATGACACTGTTCCAAACCATAGACTTTCACTCCTTGCATTTTCTGTTCATCCAACCAGACCAATGGGTCAGTCACCGATGACCAAGCTAATGTTTGTAATCCTCGCAATGCCGTCTTGTCTACTCCCTTTTGACCTGGCTGAGGAGTATAACCACTAAAAACTACAGCTTGCACACCCACAGCATCAGCAGTACGCAAGATGGCACCGACATTATATTGACTACGAATATTGTGCAGGAGTAACGTGAGCGGCACGACACCTCTGCGATGATTCGCTTCTATTGTCAGCTCAGTAGGAGTGCGCTTTCGCCAGATCATAAAGGGAAAGAAATTTTCTAGTAGCAAAAACAGACAGAGTGTAGTATAAATGAAGGCTAACAGACAATTTTTTATCACTAAGCTTCTCCTATGACAATTTCTACCAATCCAGATGGAATCGGCAGCGAAATAGATCTGAGTAGTAGGTCAAGTGGTATGCACTGGGGCCCACCAACAGAGGAACCAACAAAGGAACCAACACGAACACAACCACCAGGAGCCCTGAGAAGAGAACAAACTGGACTTTCTGAGTCCCCAGAACGGACCACTTTAGAATTCGGTCAAGCAAGGAATAACGGACCAGCACTTCTCTCACTACCATCCTTACCTGGTAGTGGACTAATAGATCGGGCCTTCACCTCGCATCATCCAATTGATCTAGTTAGAAAGCCAAAATCGAGGCCACCTTTAATCCTCACCGAAACCGAACAATATCTGATAAAAAAGGAGATGGCTAGTATCAAAGATCTCTGTGAACCACTCCCCCAAACAAGGAATGTAAAAGAATTGTGCAGTCAACTCGAGCGATGGCAGACAAAGTGGTGTATGCAAATCGCCCGGTTACCAGCCATGCAAGTGGTTGTAAGAGAACCAATAATCGCCAATCCTCAACAAGACCTCTTAATAGGATGGCAAGAAGAATTGAAGCGTATCATTGCGGATACTGAGGCTAGACACCAAGCATTACTAACAACACAGCTAGCAGTTTGTGCTGACCCAGAATGTGCAATCTATTTTGATAACGGCCTAGAGACGCTCGCAACCGTAACAGACATCACCTATTTTTCCGGTTTTGGTATGCTGATCACCATCACCTACCAGAATGCTGAGGGACAACAAGAGCAACAAACAGTAGCACCAGAAAGATTGAGAAAGTTAATGACAAAACCAATAGTACATGGGCCTAGAGAAGACAAATCTGAAGCTATTGACAGCTACATTCATACTACTTTTTCAGACACACCAATTACGGTCTTGAGCATTAGTAACGAAAGTGTTGGCAGAAAAAAGACGATCACTGTTCTCAATCAGTTCGGCCAAAAATGGACGATCGTCTGTCATATCAGTGGTCGTGAGTATACTAGCCACCGGCCACTCACCATCACCATTGATACCATCAACAACCATCTCCGGTTAGGAGAAAACAATGCTAGCCAATTTTACGGAAAAACCTTAAGTAGACAGCACAGCACCAGCCTTGCTCAATTGCTCAACCAACCAGAACCAAAGCTGCTCACAAAAGCAGCAGCAACGGCAAAAAAGTGGTGGAATAAGTTTTTCAGTGCTTAGTCACCCAAAAAATGACTTAGGTGAAGCACTTACCAATCTCCATCCGCATTCAGCACAATCTTGAGTCTAGAGCTAGATTCAAGTAACACTGTTGTGATATACTGATAGGAAACAATAACAAACCACCCCCCCCCTCTATGAAACAAATGAGAAGAATCATCAGTAAGTTTGCTGTGTTATTTATGGTGCTCGCCCACCTACAAGCACCATTCAGCTTGATTCAAACAGCACAAGCAGCCAATGCCACCATCAGTGGTAATACCTTTTATGATACCAATAAAAATGGCATCAATGATGGTGGGGATGGGATTATGCCCTTTTTGTCAGTCTCACTCTTTGACGGTGAGACACGAGCCCAAGGACCAGTCATCATCGATACAACAGGACACTACGAATTCTCGATTACCATTGATGGCACCTATCATGTGGTCTTCGAAAACTTACCAACCAACTATTCATTTAGTCCGACTGATATTGGTGGCAGTATTGGTATCAATGGTGGCGGTGGATCTGAATCTACTGATAGTGATGTTGATGGGAGTGGTCACACAGAAACATTCGTGATCAGTGGTACTGAAGCACTTACCAATGTAGATGCCGGGGCGTATATCGATAATTTTCGTGTCGGTGACTTTGTGTGGGTAGATGCCAATGACAGTGGTACCCAAGACTTTGGCGAAACTGGAGTCACAGGTGTTGATGTAATATTACAAGATCTCAATACCAGCACGACTTTGGATAGTGACACAACAGCCGTGGATGGTAGCTATGAACTGATCGCTGAACTACCAACCTGTATTGGGCCAAATGCTTTGTGGCAAAATGGTGATGGCGCATTTGACTGTACTGGCATCAATGTGACAGGCGGTGAATACGAGCTAACATTCACTACTAGCGCAGATTGTGAAGCGCAGTTCACAAACATTACTTTAGTGACGGCCAATGGCGATACAATCTATGATGGCACTTGTGGTCCATCAGGAAAGAATCTCCACAATGGTACTAGTTATACATTTCAGCTAGGAACCGAAATGGGCACCGGTACTGCTCACCTAGTGATTTCCGAAAATGCGCCCTCAGGCGGTATTGGAAATATCATGGTGGCCTACAAAAAACACCAAGTAAACTTTAGTAACATTCCGGTCAATTTAGCATTTACTAGCCAAGACACTGGAGTAGATGAATCTGTCGACAGTGACGTGGACGCATCAGGTAATAGTGCCACAGTGTACTTTGCTGCTGGACAAGTAGTCGACGATCTCGATGCCGGTTTATGTGAAACCTGTAATTTTGGTGGTGGTGGCGGTGGTGGTGGTGGATCAAGCAACGGTACCATTGGTGGTGTAGCCTGGTTGGACAGTGACAATGATGGTATTCGTGAATATCAAAATAACGAACAACCTCGACCAGCAATGAATGTATTCC
>JAGNZB010000001.1:0-29434 GCA_017984655.1 Candidatus Altimarinota bacterium | reverse complement strand
ACAGTATCGACAGTGATGTAGACGCCAGCGGTCGTACTGGTGATATCTTTTTGTCAGCAGATCAAATCCTATTTAGTGTCGATGCCGGTATCTATGACAGCAATCCAGGTGGTGGAGGTGGCGGTGGTGGTGGTGGATCAAGCAACGGTACCATTGGTGGTGTAGCCTGGTTGGACAGTGACAATGATGGTATTCGTGAATATCAAAATAACGAACAACCTCGACCAGCAATGAATGTATTCCTTTACCGAACTAGTGATGACAGTATGGTGGGTGGACAAGGTACTACCAATACCGGAGCTTATCAGTTTGACGGTCTCGCAAGTGACACCTACTATCTAGTCTTCAGTAAGCTGAGTCCTACTGAATCATTCACCCTCCAGAATAGCGGAGCTGATGACAGTATCGACAGTGATGTAGACGCCAGCGGTCGTACTGGTGATATCTTTTTGTCAGCAGATCAAATCCTATTTAGTGTCGATGCCGGTATCTATGACAGCAATCCAGGTGGTGGAGGTGGCGGTGGAGATGGTGGAGGTGGAGGCGACGGAGGCGGTGGACAAGACGGGCAACTAAGCTTCCATATCTTTACTGATACCAATGGTAATAGCGTCCAAGATGATGGTGAAGCTGACGGTGCTTCTGGCATCACCATCACATTGACACAAGGACTGGATAGCACGGACCTCACCTCAGAAATCAATGGAGTCGGTGATATCAATGCGATATTGACACCAGCTGAAGACTACGAAGTCACTTTTGACCTCCCCAATGGTACCTATGTAACTGGTAGAAATAATGTCACAAGTAACATACCGGTATACGCCAATATGAGTACTCAGCTAGGGAACTTTGGTATCTACACGGGTCCCGTCGCCGAGTTCTCAGTCCACATCTACACTGATTACAACGGTGATGAGGTACAAGGCGAAACTGATCCAGACGGTGCTGAAAAAGTGAACTTGATCATCAACAACAATACTAACAATCTGATCCCCTTTCCTCGTACAGGATCTCTACAGAACGGTATCATTCACGGATACTTAGCACCAGGAACCTATTCATTCAATATTCTTCACGAAAACCCAGCATATACGATCTTCGGAGACCCACTTCCGATTAAAAATGTAGTCCTAAACACAAACGACACTATCAATTTCGGTAGCTTTGGATTAAATAATGGTGGCGGTGGTGGAGGCGGAGATGGTGGTGGTGAGTGTGAAGAGAGTTGTGGTAGCATCCATATCAACCTGTTTATGGACGAAGATGGGGATGGTGAACAAGACAGCGGCGATTTTGGTGCTGAATACATCACCATCACAATCCAAACAACAGAGGGTAATTTTGATGGAGAAACTGATGAAGAAGGCCAACTTTACGGCGATATCGGTGCCGATGAATACTCGTTTTTCATCCATGCACCAGATGGCTATGAAGTCACCGGTGGTAGTAATCCAATCATAGTTACCATCGAAGAAGGTCAAGAATATAGCTTCTCTCGTGGTATTGCCGAAGAAGATTCTAGTAGTAGCGGTAGTATTTTCCTACATATCTTTACTGATACCAACGGTAATGGTGTTCAGGATGGCAGCGAACCAGATAGTGCTTCAGGTGCTACTGTACACATCGTAGGTGGAGATATCGACGAAACTATGGAGCTTGATGAAGATGGTAATATTGAAGGCGATGTCGATTTTGCTACTTATACGCTCACAATCATTCCGCCCGCAGGCACTACAGTCAGTGGTGGTAGTAACCCAGTTGTATTCATCGTTGGTGAAGACCAAGATACACATGCTGCTGATCGTGGTATCTATGATGGTTTGCAGGGTACGGGTAGCACCTCAAGTGGAGGTGGTAATAGTGGATCAATTCGAACAATCAGCAAAGCATACCGCCTAGGTACTGAAACAATCTCAGCACTACCACCGATCACACCGCTCTATGATCCATGCTTGGTCACAGGGGGAGCATCACCAGCATTATTCAGTGATGGTCAAAATGCAGCCACTGACTTCCTCAGTAGTATTGTCTTCAAAACTAACACGGACACTCGCTTGATCCAAGGCTATGCTGACAGTACTTTTGGCAGCAACAAACCATTGACGAGATTTGAATTACTCAAAGTAGCAATGAGCAGCAACTGTGTAGCCAATGGTACCTTCAGTGTGCACAACACGCTCTTCACCGACGTCGCAACCGATGGCTCAGAACAGTCTCGAATCATCGGTGAAGCCAGCGCCCATGGCATCATCCAAGGTTTGAACAATCAGTTCATGCCAAGCAAACCAGTAACAGTCGGAGAATTGACAAAGATCCTCCTCAGCTCTAGTGCTTACTTCCCAAACGGTAAACCAATTAAGAACTTGCCAATAACAGAAACAGGCATCACTGAACCGACATTTGCACAACCAGTAGAGTACGCCAAGTTATTGGACATCTACCCTTACAATCCCAGTGAACCAATCCCTCAAGATCGTGTCGTCACCCGGGGCGAAATGGCGATCATTATCACTCGCTATATCAAAGCAATGAACACCGTCGTGATTGCTCACTAAATCAATCAACAATCAAAAGCCTGGTCAGATAATGGAATATACACCAATCATTATCAACCAGGCTTTTTTGTATTCCCAGAACGTATGCTTACGCTCGTTTCCACTCAATCTTCTCCCCCATCTGACGCTTCTCAGCCATCGCCAACTCATCATAAATACCATCGATCAACTGATATGCTTTGGCCTCCTCAAGACTAACCCAAGCAAACTGATCAGTCTCTTCTAGCTGCAAAGTGACGTCACCACGAACATAGGCGGCCATACAAGAAATCACTAGCGAAGGCGCACCATCAGCATGAACCGTAGCCAAACTGGTCACATACGTAATCTGGTCAATCTCCAACCCCACTTCCTCCCGAACCTCCCGCTTCAACACTTGTTCCAAGACATTGTACCAATAGAACTCCGTATCCTTAGGCAAGTTAATATAATCATCAGTCTCAAGCTTCCCACCCGGAACTGTCCACATACTAGGAAACCGCTTCTTGTTTGGAGACCGACGGGTAATAAGATATTTACCATCTTTTACAATGATTGCCGTGATCACTACTTCGTGAAGGAAAGAAGACATGGGGGAGAAAATTAGTGCTATGAGGAATCTAGAATAGTATTGAGATGTTTTCAAATGAAGAAGTAAATTGTGAATTACAGATTACAAATTATAAATTACAAATTGGAAACGGGAGTTAATTAGGAATTAGCAATTAGGAATTATGAATTGGAAACCACTCACACGAAGCCAAACGCCATCAGGCTTTCCCTTCACGTTTACCTTTCCCTTCACCTTTACTTTTATGGTCCCTTCCTTATCCCTCATCCCCATTCTCTTCCCTCCGTCATCCTGAACACCGTGAAGGACCTTGCCGAGTATCTTGGTTCAGCCTGTCTCCCATACCAATCAATCGCCTTTACTTTCACTTTTCCCTTTACGTTTCTTTCCGGACTACTTCGCTCAAGAAAAGTGAATGTAAAGGTAAAAAGAAAAGTAAAAAAGCACAGCTAAAGGATCTTGCTGTTCATTTTACCAATCAATCATCGTCTAGCTACATCCGGGTAGCAAACCAACTAGCTGCACTGGGATAAGATTGGTAAGCTTGGACCAACATAATCACTCCACACATTCAGCCCCACACTCTCAAAGTCATCATTCAGAATAACCTAAAGAAAGACGTAGGGCGCCTCGAACTCAAAGCTCATGGTGCTTGTAACGATGCTTACTATGTTGAGACCAATGATGGGGGGAAATATATCGTCAAAGTGGGACGGGACAACAAAGAATTCCCACCACAAAACAGTTTGCTACTTGAAGCAAAAGTAGCTAAACAATTACAAGGATTACAGCTCAACATTCCGACACCAACTGTTGTCTTTGTCAGTGTAGATCCGGAGATGTATTGCTATCGCTATCTTGAGGGTGTACCAATGATCCAAGTGTGGCCAACACTCTCACAACAAGAACGACTCAAGATTTGCCAAGATCTAGGAAAATTCCACGCTCAGATTGGACAAAAGTTCACAAAAACAATGGCTGAATCGATCGGACTAGAGATTGAAACCACCGCTTATCTGCATCCTGAAGTAGAAAAAGAATATCACACACTGGTTACTCTGTCTGATCTCCCAGACCATATCAAGGTACTAGCTAAAACGGCAAAACAAATCTTTGACCAGACACTGCATACAGGAGTATTCCACTTCATTCACAATGACGCACATCACGAAAACATCCTGATCAAAAACACCACAATTTCCGGAATTATCGATTTTGGTGAAGCAATGTATGGCGAAGTAGCCAAAGAGTTCTCACGTTACATTCGAGACTACCCAGATTATGTAGAAAACATCATCAATGCTTATGAACAAGCATCCGGAAACAAGCTATCTCGTCCACGACTAATCAGCAATGCTTTGTTATCGGGACTGAGTGACATTGTAGAGGAGCTTCAGCAAGGTGGAGAAAAGCAGCAAAGGGCAGAGAAAATGTTAGAACGATATCAGAAGATGCTCACAAAATAATAAAAGAGTTCATCGATGCAGCAGTAAAAAAAAGGTGCATTGAACGCTCCTCTTTTTATACCGGTATAGCTGAACTATAAATTAGTTCGCCATTACAGTCCCTTGTTGCATGGCTCTGATAAAACTAGCTAGGACACTAATCATGTCGTATCTCGTTACCAATCTATCTTGAGGAAATGGTGTTTCCTTGGTAAATGGTAGGACATTTAGTCTATGTGCGTATGCCACTGCCTGCGTGAATGATGGATCCGTAACTCCTACAACAGGAGCGTCTAGTTCTACTACTGGCTTGCCATCTTTGAAATACACACTGGCGCTAAAAAGTATTTTGATCATTTCTGCGTAGCTGACCGGTTGGTCTGGGTAGAATTTATCCCCGACTCCCTTGATGATCCCAAGGCGATAGCCTTCACCAACAACCCGAGATTTCTCTGAATCATCAGTGGGGACATCAGAGAAAAATGTATTTTGGGTGGTAAAAATACCATTACTACCGGCACAGTTGCTTGAAAGCGCTATTTTGAGCAGCTCAAAGCGGGTCAGTTTATTGTAGACACCAAAGGTACCATCTCCATAACCTTTGATTAAATATCTTTCTGGCTCATTAAAAAAAGTAATGCTAGTGAGAAAATCAATATCAGCATTGGCAGATATATCTAGGAAAACTAGGGGCGATGAGCTGCCTGTTACTAAACAGGGTGTATTGGTGGTGCTTATTTGTGATGAAGTGTTCTGACTCATGCTACTCGTACGTACACTTCCACTACTAGAACCTCCCCCACTACTCGTACTGCCGCTACCACTACTGGTACTGCCACTACCACTACTCTCTTCTTCTTCCTCTTCTTCCTCACTTGCCAATAGTAATCCGGCATCAATATTTTCTACGACATCACCTGCTCCAGCAAAAAGATTAATGGTATCTCCGGTTGAATTAATAACATCACTATCAATAGTAGTGTCTACGCCGATATTTGAATCAGTGAATACTGCTCCACTAGGCAAACTATCAAAGTTCGCAAATACATTGATATAAGTGAGTGTGATGTTGTAAACCATAATCGTATCCATCATCGGTGCCAGGTTTTGCACAGTAAAATTAGCCAGTCCTGTGCCTAATTCAGCCGTACTAAAGATAAAACTATAATTGGTATCAGGTTGAAGATTGCCAGAAAAGTCACAGTTATCATTATAAAGCTCAGCTCCGCCAGCACTGGTCAGTACAAAGCTTGTGGCGCCCATCTGGCAATTCATCCCCGTACTAAAACTAAGTTGATAATATCCACCAGCCTCAGCCACTGCACAGTCAATACTAACCGGACTGTCTTGTTCCACTGATGTATGCTCGCTACATGATAAAGGATCGACACTCAACTGATATTCACCATCAGAGTTGGTGGTAGTAGTAGCAATACTCAACATCGTTTCACGATCGATAGCAGCAACTTGAATATTATTTACTCCTGGCTCACTTTCATCTTCGACACCATTCTCATTGAGATCATTGAATACTGTTCCACCGACAAGAATATTAGCGCGGTACATTCCCACATCCAAGTTTACATGAGTAGCAGCGTAGGTAATCGTGACAGGAATACGGCCATCACTACCCACATCACTGTCTCGAGCCTCATCTTCACCTTGATCTTGCTCTGTAAACACATAAGGGGTGGGATATTGGGCAAAATCCAAATAATAGGTACCAGGAGCAGCCACACCACTACGCAAATCATAAGAACCTGATAGATTTGTTTCTAATGGTCCAGCAAGTACGTTTCCTTCGCTATCTTGTAATGTTAACACAAGGTTGACGAGAGGTGCTTCCCCATCCTGTCGAATACCATCACGGTTGAGATCGTAGAAAGTAGCACCAGAAAACGAATTTTGTTTGAATAACCCAAACATACCACCATCGCGCTCTTCATCAGGAGCAAGGCCTGCAACATACACCCCAAAGGTTCCTTCAGTGAACGCATCATCAGAGTCATTAAAAACATACACATAATAATCCACACCAGGCGAAATAGTTGAATTCCCGGCATTGAAAGTAAATGTACCGTTTACCGTAGTGGTAGTTCCAATCTGAGTGAACGGTATCACTGCTTCTTGCAACAATACCATTTGCCCATCTCGCCCGATATCACCGGCATCAAAACTCGCACTACCATTGACATCATCATAAACAAATCCGGAAAGTTCTTCTTGACCAGCAGCATAAGCCTGGGGGACAAGTGTGCTGTTGAGAGCAGGAACATGGGGGGCTAGCACTACAGCCAGTACCAGTACTAATGATGTAAGAATAGTACTTTTTCTTAGGCTTTTGAATGAAGTCTTTTTCATGTTCTGAGTAAATATCATTTCCTAAAACAGCCTAACATACGTGGTCTATTTTTCTTGCTCAGTTTCTTTTTTTCGATTGTCTTTCTATTCAATTGTTGCTTACCTATGAAACTATGAGCGCTGGTCGCAGAATAAAGGATGAGGCCGAGACCAAACCTCACTCAAACCTCAGCCTCCACTCCTTTCCTTAGTCTTCATCTTAGTCTAAGTCTTTCACGGGCACGCAGAAAGTGCTCTATCTACCAATGACAGTATTATAGAAAGATTGTGACTCAGGATAAGACTAGCCCCTCTATGACGTGCTCGTGGCCATGAACGGCTAATACTATCGACACTAAACTACCGTCCAGACTGGGGTATAGCACACTGAATGGATAAACTCATATGACAATAAAAAAGAGAGGTCCATCTCAAGGAACCTCTCTCTACTGTTCAATAATACGGCTGAAACCTATTCAAGCTTCAAAGGCTCCATAAAGGGTATAAAGTTTTTTGGTTTGGAAACCTCAGTTGTTTCTGGCTTGGTAGTTGCAACTGGGGCGTTCATTAATACATCAGGATCAATAAAACCAGGATTAATGCCACTAAATTGAGATTCTGCATAAAGGCTTACGCATGCTTCATCACTTGTTTCTTGCGTGTTGAGAACAACATTTGAGCTAGAAACTTGTTTCTGTGTCAAACTAAACGATGCACAGAACGGCGTTTGGTATGCTTCACTAGGCAAATAAGTATAAGTAAGTGGTGAGTTTATGTTACGAACTAACACATGAAGATATCTCTGCACTGGCTCATTATAAGGAAAAATAAAGAAGCTAAAATATGGATTCAGAGCTAATCGATTGTGAAAATAATTACTGTAATCATAGTGATCAACAGGCACAAGTGCCCCGCGAACATCTACAGTTTTGCCAGATTCATCAACTGGATTTGTCGATACATAAGAATAAATCTTGCCAGTTAATGGATTGTAACGACACTGTGTTTGGTTTGCATTAATAAAATTTCCGTTGTTTAACAAGTATTCACCAAGCCCAACGCTTTCCCCATCTGAACCAGTGGCAAGGAAGTTGTCGAGACCTAGATAATCCGTAACAAATTGCAACGGTGACTCTCTTTCTGGCCTTGGTTGTGTATCTACCCAACACGTTACATCCAAAGAAGCAAAATCATTAGGAGATCCGGACGGCAACTCTAGGACATCAGAATTAGGAAATGTAATAGAAGGATAATACTCAAAAATATCAGCCCCTTCGCGCGAAGGAACGATTGGTGTTGTCATCAAATAAGAAAAACTGCTACCAGGAGGCAATAGTTTCGGATTGTCGCTACGATGCACAGAAAAGTCATCATCGCCTTCAAAGGGCTCATTTCCAACAATAGCAGCACCTAGCTTCACATCGAGACTTGGAGCTGGTGGAGTCTCTGGCGGCACCACTCTCAAATCTGGTCCACTAGTGCCTGAGTCAGTAAATACTACATTTGTATTTGCTCGTGATGTCGCATTAATAACATTAGCTAACAAAAATCGGCCTTGTGGAGAAATACCCAAAGAACCTCCCACAAGAAGCCCGAGCGCACCCACGACCGTAAGCACTTTTTTGCCTTTTGACATGTTTATTTTTGTTTAAAACAATTATAATTATGAACCAATAATAACAAACTGTCAATTACAAGCTCGTGTCACAATCTTAGAGATCGAAAATGTACTCTGAGCAAAAAATCAAGAATACAAAAATCTTTATTTTACCACCTCTTTCCTCGACTAAAAATCGTGAAACTTTTAAGTAGCTCTCGTCAGAATGTTTGAGATGGCCAATTGTACCTTTGGTCAAAACCAATTCCTTCCTACGTCTTCGTCTCAGTCTTAGTCTTCCACGAGCACGCTGAAAAGTACACTGTCTACTACAGACAGTGTGATCGAAAGACGAAGACTAAGGATAAGACTTGCCCGCCTAGGGCGTGCTCGTGGTGGGCCCACCTGGATTTGAACCAGGGACCAATTCGTTATGAGCGAACTGCTCTAACCCCTGAGCTATGGGCCCGTAGCTGAAAAGCAGCTGTACTATAATCAACTTTGCTGAGAATGCAAAGTCAGTCAGCCGGTGAATTTAGCTGAGGATTTGGTCAGCCACAGATTGAGACAATTCTCCTTGAGCTACCATCTTTTTGATCACCTTTGGCTTGATGACAGTCGCTGCTACCAGTTGCTTCATCAGTAGCGGGGTGTGACGTGCGGTGCAGAGCGTACTACCACCAACAACGGTATCCGCATCTGGCTTCATCAATTTTGGTTTCATCCAATTGAGCAACAAAGCTTTCACTGCAGGACTCTTAGTTTTCGCATCTTTCCCACTGACAAGCGCTTCGATTTCTACAATCTTTCTCCCCTGCTCATTACCCAAAATATCATGATGACATCGGCTCCAATCTGAGGTGATCGCCATCGGAAACTGACCATCCAAATCAGGTAACGACCATTGTTTCCTGTCAGTAAGAATCGAACCAAAGATAAAGAGCGACTGAGATTCCAACAATGCCATGAATTCCGCATTGGCAATACTTTTCTCAGCTACCGGTTGACCGAAATATTTAGCAATCTCATTGACCTCTTCAATCTCATGTCTCCCAACACCCTCATGGTCTAGCTTCAAGGTAAATTGTAATTTCCGTCTCCCCACAATAGTAAGTAGTTTTGCTAATCGTTGCTCAGGTGGCACCCCAATGACCATTCTCACATCAGCGACTGATGCATCATACAGTCGAGCACGAAGCGAATTGCTCTGGCTACGCAGTCTCACTGTTTGTTGAGAGCCCTCAAAATAATCAAAGATAAAGTTGGCGTACGTCACAGCATGGTCAGCATGAGCATCACCGACCAGCAGTGGCAGATCAATGTCACTAGCTAAATAACGTTCTTCGATTTCGATTTGACCAATCATAGGAATAAATCAGTACTAAGGTAAAAATTGAACTTCAGCGCCTTGATCACCTGTATTGGTGGCGCGCTTCGTCAGCATATCATAGAGCCAGATCTCACCACCAACCAAAGTGTGTTGATAGTCATTCCAACCACTCAATATATAGCCTTTGTTGTCATTATAAAAACGGTGCCAAGCAATTTGTTGGCCATCAGCACTGACTGCCGGCTTGATATCAGTAGCATTGTCACGATGCTCCAGCGGGGTGAGAACATCGGTTTGGTAATCATACAAATAGAGTGAATCCTGACGGATATCACCAATCGCTTGCTCTACAGTCCATACAATCTGAGGCTTGCCTGGAAGAAAATTGATATCAAAACTACTGCTTGGCGGCACGGGCACCCGGAGTTCTGTCCCAGAACCACTGAGCAAGACTGGGACATTGGTTAGATCAAAACTCTCCACACTCCGCATCATGGTATAAGCCAAATACTCACCGCTAGCATCAAACCCAACAATATCATTGAAAACCGTAGTCACTAGAGTATCCTCTGCAGACTCTAAGTCTCGGAGAAACACCGCCCCCTCCACATCAATATAAAGCAGCTGGCTACCATCAGGAGTAAAAGCAAAGTTGAATGCCCGAGCCTTCTTGTCAGCCAGTAAGCTCACCTCCTCACTAGTCAGGTCAAACTGGGCAATTCCCTCCAAAGGTCCTTGAAACGCAATATAACTAAATGCAATCGCACTACTATCTGGCAGCCAAGTAAGATTGTCGACAATCCATTGTCTATTCAGTCGTGGTTCGGACAATGTCGCAGAAGCACGATCCCAAAGCATCAATCGAAAATCAGTACGATTATTACTGGTTTGCTTGCTCCGCTCAGTCGCCAACAATGCCAACGTACTGCCATCTGGAGAGATCGCATATTGTTGGACGAAAAGATGAGCTGGGGTAATGGCAGTAGGTTGCGCACTATTTTGC
Source organism: Candidatus Altimarinota bacterium (assembly GCA_017984655.1). Classification (GTDB taxonomy): domain Bacteria; phylum Patescibacteriota; class Gracilibacteria; order RBG-16-42-10; family RBG-16-42-10; genus JAGNZB01. The sequence goes on along the minus strand of JAGNZB010000001.1, from coordinate 18,611 downwards.
TCACGATGCATCACTCTACCAGCCTGACCTGCTTGTGTGCCCAAGAAAAACCAGCTCTGATCCTGCACTGGCACTGACAATGTAGTCAGCGGCATCTCCTTATTACTGAGGTCTCGAGCAGTAGCAAAGGTAACATCATAACGCTCACCATAAACCAAGTTTGTATCTGAAGTAAAAGCAAAAGTACGACCAATCCAACTAAATTTTCCGGACACCGGTGGCACAATCCGAAAACCATCCTCAACACTCTTTTCGTCCATCAGTCGACTAAACCGAAAGACAAACTGACCATTGCGAGCGGAAAGTATTGGGGATCCCGTATACGTCACCCGAGGCACTCCATGATCACCACCCAGAATCAGCAAACCGATCATCACACTCAAAATAGCGATCACACGAGCGCTCACAAGACTCAACCGAGAACGAAAAAAGTGATTCGTAGTCATAGGGATTAGATTTCGTAAGGATCATCTGGCTGGGCAATGGCAGTAGCCTTTGTAGGAACAACCACCAATTGTCTTTTATCACCTTCAGTCACAATCTGCATCACTCCCTCGATATCATACCACTGGTCATTCTGAGCCTCTGCCAAAAGCGGCTCTTTGATCAAAGGCAAGCTCAATACTCGAGCATCAGCGGCACAGCAAGTAACAATAAACCGCGCCAACAATACTTGATTCTGTGGACTATCTGGATCATGAAGAATGAAACCTTTGATCCGTACCGGTTGATTGACATAGTGCTCTGGCTCGGGATTGGCATTGAGTGCGATTACCCACTGATACAGACTACGCTTCGCTGGATTGGTAGCGAAATTTCCTGCATTGGCTTTGCGCCCAATCGACAAAGCACCAGTAGTTGTTCCCCTACTCAAGGCAGCACTACTAGATAACGGTCGCACATCAACTGTGAATATAACAAGCAAGGGAATAGCCAAAATCAGTACTCGCCACCAGGGAATCTGTACATGCTGAGAACTTGCCCCACGTGAAAACACCAATGCAAATGCCAACAAAAATAAAGCCACCATCGCCGCAATTGTCAGCGGTACAAAATCTGGATGCAAGAAAAAAGTCATTCGTCGCTGCCACCAAAGCCACAGCAAAGCTAGCCCATAGGCTAAAAACAGTCCAAAAGCGAGTAGACGTTTAATTGACATAAAGATTGAGAATTAAACTTAAAATAAACACGATTTGCACCGTGATCACGGATATGATCGCCAAAGTGCGCCAGCGGAACGTAGTCGACATCATCAACAAGCTCTTGAGATCGATCATTGGCCCAAAGACCAAGAAAGCGACAATTGATCCCGTGGTAAATGTCGGTGCGTAAGCAAGGGCAAAGAAGGCATCAACATTGGAACAAATCGAGACTACGAAAGCGAGGATCAACATCGCTACAATTGAAATAATCGGCCCCGTGCCCAAAGAAACAATCCACTCTCTTGGCACAAAAGTCTGAGTCGCCGCAGCGATCAATGCACCAATGATCATCAAGGTAGTCATCTCCAGAAACTCTACCTGGATAGTCTGCAGAAATGCTGACCACTTCCCTGAACCGGCATGCTGATGGTGGTGCTGATGACCGCCATGATGGTGATCACCATGAGCATTGCGAGCATCAATCACTTTGACAATATTCTCATGCAATACCTCTCGACGCTCATGCGCAAAACTAAAAATCAATCCCACCGCAAATGCAGTAATCACCGCAAATACCATCCGAAAAATAATCACTTCTGGCATGTCACGAAAAGCAGCCCAGGTAGAGAACAAAACAATCGGATTAATGACAGGAGCTGCCAACAAGAATGTAATCGCTACATATGGTGGTACCCCTTTGATCGCAAACTTACGAGCCAGTGGCACATTGCCACATTCACACACCGGCAAAAGAAAACCCGTCACCGTGGCATAACACAAAGCCAAGAACCGATTCTTCGGCAACCAGCGCAAAATCTGTCGATCAGTGATCACAAACGACAACAAACTCGAAAGCGCCACACCCAAAAGTATAAAGGGAATAGCCTCGATTACTAAACCAAGAAAGATAATAATGAAGTCATTGAGCCAAGCAGGCAAAGAGAACATAGGTGCTATAGAATACCTATGTACTCTATAGCAAGACTACGCGAAGTTGCAAAGCTTTTTATATTGCTTTGGCCAGTGGATGCTGATTGATACCATGTGGAACCAAAAGCGGAACCACCCTAGCAAATAGATCATCAGGCTCTACATTTACAAAAAAATGTGCCTGGGTGCGCAAACTATTTGGCTGTCCCATACCTGGATCTTCGGAAGCGAACATGGTTATCGGATATGCCGGGCCTTGAGCATCTTGAGGATCAGGTAAGGTACCTGCGGAGATCACCATGTGATAGCACTGCTCAGTGATCTGACCAGTAGCCAACTCAGCCATAAAGGCTAGTGTAGTATCATGGAGCGTAGCAAAAGCTTCACCATCCTTGAGCAGTGCTTCCTTTGTGTCACCATTCAGCGCTAGACGTCCATCAGCAAAAACACCACCGACTACTGGTGTTGATCCACTGGGAGCCTTACCACCCATGATTGGTTTACGTAAACTAACCGTCCAAAACTGATCATCGGGATTACTTTGTGGTGCTGGAATATACGCACGACCACGAGGGTGCATAGCAGAGACACTACCAGTTTCAAACTGACCCGCATCCTCAATCATAAAATCACCGAACTTCCTTCCTAGGAATCTCTCAGCCAGTTTGTTCACTTCACTCAATGGCAAGCTTTGAGGTGTCACCTGGGGAACGGTAAATCCATCAGCAATCTTTTCAATACACAATGGATAGTTCAGCATCATTACCTGAGCAACATGGGCAAAGAGTGGCACCGGTTGAAATACACCATCAGGTGTCACACATCCCCATCGATCCCCAGCAGCATCCTTCACTAGAAAATTCGCTTCAACATACAGAGCAATCTGTGCATCATATTGTGTTTCCATCCCAGCCAACATTTCAATCGCACTGATATATTCGGGTGACCCAGCATGAAAGCGTCTCATCACTATCGGATGAAAAGATGAAGGAGATGCTTCGTTGCCAGTAGCAGCCAGCACATCACCCCGAGCTGATCTCACCTCCTCACGAGCAACACGAACAGCCTCAAGGATAGCTGGATCGATAACTTTCTCAGCGGGAACTACAACATCCGAACCACTTTTAGGTCCACCCGCACCTTCATTAATTGCCATAAAATACATAAAGAGGCGTAAGCGTACTACAAAAGGTGGCGATTGCCAAACAGGAAACAACCGAGCCGATACCAAGACCCCAGTGCTATACTCTTTCCCTTTCCATTTACTTTACCCTTCACCTTTACTTTTCCCTTTACGTTTCTTTCCGAACTGTTTCGCTCATGAAAAGTGAATGTAAAAGTAAAGGGAAAGGTGAAATGAACTGTGGTGTGGGGAAGAAAGTGAGAACCGAGATACTCGGCAAGGTCCTTCGCATGCGCTCAGGATGACGGAGGGGCGGGGAGAATGAGAATGAGGAAGGGAGCATAAAAGTAAAAGCAAACGTGAATGGAAAGACTGCTGGGGGGGGCGTATCACTGGTCCCAATTCATAATTACCAATTCCTAATTCCTAATTACCCCCCGCTCCATTTATAATTTGTAATTTGTAATTTATAATCCCCCCACTCCCCCCTCCATCTTTCTTACTTATGCTTACCTACATTCTCCTCGGCCTCATTCAAGGTCTTACCGAATTCTTACCGATCTCGTCTTCGGGTCACCTGATCATCGCTCGGTATTTTGCCCACTTGGAAACTATTGATCCCTTGGCTGTCGATGCCATCTTACAACTCGGCACCATCATTGCTGTCTACATCTATTTCTTTCCTGAGCTATGGCAGATCGCTAGAGACTTTTTCCAGGGTAGACGCACTATGGGCTGGGCGATTATCATTGGTACTATCCCTGCTTTGATGGTTGGGGTTATGGCTGAACAATATATTGATTATCTACGCACGCCACTAATAGTAGCCATTGTCTTGATCATCGGAGCTGTATTGTTCTTATTGGTGGAATACTGGGCATCACGTGTCGCTGAAGACAAAAAGAACGCAATTGCTAGCATCAAATTATCCCAAGCGACCACTATTGGTATTGCGCAGTGTTTGGCCTTTGTCCCTGGATTTTCACGATCTGGTAGCACCATTATGGGAGGCATGCTTACCGGTTTTACTAGAGAAGCGGCAGCAAGATTTTCATTCTACTTATCACTGCCGATTATCACTGTCTCCGGACTCAAACAACTCTACGATGTACTCAAGGAAGGTGTCCCAGAGCAGGCAGTACTCAACTTGAGTATCGGCACTATCGTCTCTTTCTGCGTTGGCTTAGCTTGTATTCACTTCTTACTCAGCTATCTCAAGGGACACTCATTAGCATTATTTGCTTGGTACCGTATTGCTCTTGGTATTGTAGTTTTGCTCGCTCTTTAAGCATTTTTTCCACAATCAATAGTGCAGTGATCATGATCTTCCTGGTGCCTATGTGAAGTGAGGTGTACTATACAAGTTGCCTTTAATTTCCATCACTATGAAATCAGCATCCAGAACTCTTGGCATGGGATTGGTTAGTCTGATCCTTCTCAGTGGCTGTACTGCAACACCAATACCGATTGACACCACAAAACCATCACCAACTTCCAGCCCAATACCCCAAGTAGTTGCTCCAGTAGCGGAATATGGAGCACGAAATCACCTCAAAAGTTTTGGTGAATACATCCAAGATCGATTTGTAGGCTACCATTTGGCCGATGATATCGAATACACTGATACTGCAACTGACACACCAGTCTACTCGATCGCCGATGGTACAGTAGCATACAGTAAATTTACTAGTGGCTATGGTGGCATGATCCGGATCAAACACAACATCGACAATCAACCAATACAAGCAATTTACGGCCACGTCGATCTAGCATCCAGCTCGCTCCAAATCGGTGATCAGGTGAAGAAAGGACAATTCCTGGCAAATCTCGGCAAAGACAAGAGCCCAGAGACGGATGGCGAGCGCAAACATCTCCACTTTGGTCTCTACAAAGGTGACGAGGACCGACTCAATGGCTACGGAACAGACATCAGCAGTGTGGACCAATGGCTCAACCCTAGCCAGTTTTTGATCGATCATGGCGTCAACTTACTCTATCCCACTCGTACATTTATCCCAGCCAATGACATCGGCGGTCAGCATTTCCAGCTCCAATTCGAGCTCCCCAGCCAATTTGAGACTGAATATATTCCTAGCACTGACACCCAAATAATCTTTCAGCTCAAAGGCGAAAGTGCTGCTAGAAACAGGGCTCAGATAGTAATCATGTCCAATACAAAGTCTCCTGACGATCTCGCAAACCAAGTCACAAATACTAGAGAAATGACCATTGGCCCAGATAATAGCAAAGCACAGCGCCATACGTTGAAAGCCGGCATCAGCAGTCCCACACCAATGCCGCAGTGGTTTGGTAAACCACATGATATCATCACGTTCCTCGGTAACGATGATCGATTCTATACTATCCATACCAACCCTGACGGTGACATAGACCAACACCAAGAAATACTCGCAAGTATCCAGCTTCAATAACGGACAGAGACACAGCAATCTGACGGCACAAGCTATACAGTGATTGCAACGCACAGTAAGATAGGGGCGATTTACTCCCCTATCTTGTATGTTTACAACCACTCAAAAAAGACTGGCCTACAGTATCTTTGTCATAGCATTCGCTGCGGTGCTCGGCTCACTGTACTTCAGTAATTTCGGTGACCCAGTCCAGAACTTGATCGACGGTGTCTTCTTTGACCGTAGTCGAGCATTTGAACCTTGCAATCTCTGCTGGTGGGCCAGAATTTTGATGTACCCTATTGTCGCAATCAGCGCTGTTGGTATCTGGCGTCAGGATAAAAATTTTACCAATTATGTTCTGCCACTAGTCTTCCTCGGCATGCCACTGACTTTCTACCACTTCATCTTGCAGATGTTCCCTTTCGAAACCAGCGCATTCTGCACCCTCGCCAACCCTTGCAATGCTCTACAGGTAACCTACTTTGACTTTATCACAATCCCCTTTCTCGCCTTCACCGCTTTCTGTACGATCACCACATTGTGTATGAGCTTCCGTCAAAATATCCGGAGAGACCAGTAAAAACAATCGACTTCCACCTAACGTTGACGAGATACGGCAGACACATGATTGTTGATCAAACTAGCCAACAAATGACGTGTTGGCCTAGCAGACTCAGGATCAAGTAGCTCGAGAAAATCCAGCATATCCGCAATGCGAGCAATGTATACTTTGTCTGCAGCATCATTGGTGGTGATCAGCACTAACACCACATGAGCTTTGATAGCACATTGTAATTCAGCCACTGTGATACCTTGGGCGACAAGAAACTCCACCAACCGATGCATTTTGCTAGCGTCATCATCAAATGTTTGAAACAACTCCGCCACAAAAGCAGGAATAGTACGCATCTTTTCCAAGAGAGTTGCTGGTGGACTAGAATCGTCCCCGCTACGATCAAGGCGACGAATTTCGGAAATCTTACCTCCAGATGCTGAAGCATCAAGCCAATACTCTCCCTCCTCCAAATCTACAGTAGACATAGATGGTTATAAATGCCAAGACATTACTATGCAACAAACCTTTCAAATTGGCAATAATCATGGGCGGATCACAGATCAAATTCACCCCCACAATCATGAGAAATAACAAGCTATTGACAATATCAATAAAATGCCTATTATACTAAGAAGCTATTTATCTAATATGCGGCTACCATCTCAAGCAGAAAACCTCCCAAAGCCAGCAGCCACACCATCTACCACACTCACAAGTACACTACGAGGCTACATGCGACCACTTCTGGTCGGCATGGCACTGCTCGGTCCCGCTACCGAAAGTTGCAAAGCAAACGAACCGGTCACTATTGATGCTGGTCATCCACTCCCAGAGATCGATGATCCTGACGAGACGAGCGAACCGAGTACCACACCACCAAGTCCAGATGCTGGTGAAGGCATCGAGCTGATGGGACTGGATGAACGCGTAGGTATGGGGCAAACGATGCGCTCGATGGCACAAGCACTCAGAGCAGCTCACCCCAATGGTGATCTCCCTGCATTTTTCATGAATATCAGTGGTGGCGGTTGGCAAATTTGTGGCACAGCAACCATGCCCGAAGCTACGGCCAATCGAAGGACAAACGCCCAAAAAGCTACGAATCAAGCGTGGTGGGACCAACAAAGAAGTGGATTTACAGCAGCACAGTGTGGCATCCAAAATGTCAGCAGAGAGCTGCCTATTGGCTTCGCCATGCATCGTGAGGACACTATTGGTCACATCAGACATGTGGCAAGATTGGGCATGAGACCGACTTCACGAATCAACCGTCGTACGGAGATTCGTGCTGACTTTGTCGATGCCTTCCGCCACACTGACCTCTATCAATACTTGTTGTCACAATCATCTGAATTAGCTGAACAATTCATCGGCCTAGTCTGTGATGGTATTCCTGCACAAGAGACCAAGTATGGTAGTGAAATCACCGTCAGTGAAACAGGCGCCAGAGGCCTTTGGCAAATGCAACCAGCAGCCTATCAAGATGCAGTACAACACCGCCACCATCGAGACGAAGTATTTCCTAGAAATTATGTTCCCAATCCTGACAACTATCACGACTCATCACGCTTGGCGGCCTTAGAATTCGACAATATTTACCATCTCTTTCGCACCACCTGGAGAGACGAAAACCATCCTGTATGGAAGTACCCTGCCGGCTTTTTGATCCCAGCACTGATTGGTGGCTATCATAATGGTGGCACTCGTCAGGTCAATTTGCTCAATGCCAGACTACCTCAGGCTGACATGCAAGAGATCCTCCGAACCGAAAACCCAGACATCATCCAAGATCGTGCTTATATTACTGCTTCTACAGGCTATTTTCTAAGTGGTGTGGACACTCGATTTGGCAGAACCTCGGTAGCATATGTCCCCTGGATATATACATGGCATGCATTATTCGAAGATGAACTGCCAGGTGACACCAATGATACGGTCACTGGTGTAGAGCCAGAAATTCCCACTGTCGGACAAGCAAGACAGCGAGCAAATCAATTCATGAGTGCACTAACGAGCCCAACACGTGGCCATATCGATATTTGTACCATACGCAGCAATCCTTTGAGTGCGGTGAGCATTCCTCGTAATCAACGAAGCAGAACTGATTGGAATTTTGTGACTAGAGCACCTAGCCAAAACAATATTGCCGTCATCAGAAGACTATTGGCTCGCGACCGCTTTGCCCAACGCCACGGCAATGGAGTTGCCACAGATGCCCAATTGGAAAATGTGATTGCAGCAGAAATACGCAGACGAAACTTGGTCCCTGCCAATGCAGTACAAAGACCAGAGATTGCCTATGACAGCCACAATATCCCCGAAGTCTGGCGTCGGGTCATTCGTCCAGATCATGTTCCCCTCTTGAGACAACTGATCGTCGAGCTCAACACTGTACTCTATGCCAATGGCATGAGCAGTGAGTACCTCATCGTACCAATCATCAATAGTACCATCCGCAGCATCCAAGCCAACAACAGATTGCGTGGACATAGTCCCAATAGCGCCCATTTACGATTCGGTGCTACTGACTTTAGCAAAGGTCAGTATGTAGTATTGCACAAAACTGCCACAGGATACGAACGATACGTAGACACTAGAAATACTGAGACATTCTTCCGAGCACTGATTCAAGCTAGTGCGAGAATGGCACGAACTGGACAGATCGCAGTCCGCTACCACGGACCACCACAACATTTTCATGTGGTCTTCATGTCAAATGGTGACACACTCCATTATGAAACAGCTCCCAGAGGACCGCAGATCCGCAATGGCCGTCCAACCGCAGCTCCCCATACTGGCACAACTGTAAGAAGACAACCAATTGTTCACCGTTCCATTCACCGTCGTCCCGTTCGTCGTTAGCGCCGCGGAAGACGATAAGGAACAGGGCACTCTACCCGTACTAGCCATTCACTTTGAGTACTGTAGCTAACTGAGGACGGACAGTATGTACGGCGCCTATAGGTCTGGAAAGTCTAAAACCGAATACCTCTACCGTTCTTTTCTTGAGATCGATCATTGGCTCAGAATCACGTGTCAGCCGTACATGTTGTCCAGGGACTGGACGTCGAACAATGATAGTGTAGCCAACCGATAGTTTCCACAACACTCTCGTTCTAAAGTCAGCTAAAGCAGTTGTCGTCGTGATATCAGTAGACGAAAAAGACCCAAACTCCTCCCCCTCATGTTGGCAATAAGGGAGTGACCTTTTGCATTCAGCCCAACAGAGCACCGGTTGAGAGCTTGCTTCATCACCAGCGCTTGATGGCTGAGCAGTAGCAAATGCCCCCAAAATACAATCCTCCGCAATCACATCCGGAAGCTCCGTATACACTCTACCCGTTGGATGATAGCTCTCTTGCAAAAACGTCAGAAAAGCCAGTCTATTCAGATGGTCTAGCACAGGGTGGGCACGATTTTCAACATTGAACATGAGAATACCACTTTATTTAGGAGGCTAATAACTCTCAAACCAATACTAGTGAAGGGCTAGAGTGATTATCTCTACTACTCGAAATAATACCGACAATCAACAATACAACACATATACCAACAAATGCAAGTAACTAGTACTGGTAATCAGATAGAAAGTAAAGAGCTGATCTAGGGGAAAATTGATAGCTACTAATGGCGATGCTATCATCCACGCGATTATTATTTCTCCTATGGCCAAGAAATCCAGCACCAGTGCCCTGACTCCAGAAGCACATGCCGCCCAAGATGCTCGTTATCTCGGTAATCATCAATATGACTACGTGATCATTGGTACAGGCAGCTCCGCTTTGACAGTCGGTGCTCTCCTCGCCCATGCCGGTTACAAGATCTGTATGCTCGAGGCCCATGACATTCCAGGTGGCTACTGCCAAACCTTCAAGCAAGCTGACTATTACTTCTGCGCACAAGTCCACTATATCTGGGGCTGTGGCCAGGGAGGCAAAATTTACGAATTCCTCAAACATATTGGCCTAGAAAAAGAGATCACCTTCGAACTCTTCGACAAAACTGGCTATGACCACATGGTGATGCCCGATGGTAAGCGAATCAAAATTCCCTATGGCTGGGACAACCTCGTCAATAGTGTCACAGCCACCTATCCCGACCAGAAAGAACCAATGCAAAAATTCGTCAAAGTACTCAGCAAACTCCGAGAAGAATTTGGCACTTTCCCAGATCGTGAACTAGTCTGGACTGACTATCTCAAAGCTTATAAATACCTGACGATCATCAAATACCGCAACGCTACTCTCCAAGATCTCTACAATGAAACAGGCTTGAGTAAGGAAGCTCAAGCAGTATTGGCAGCCAATGCTGGCGACTTCATGGTGCCACCAGAACGGCTCTCACTGTTCTCCTATATTGGTTTATTTGGTGGCTACAACACTGGTGCATATTACCCAACCAAACATTTCAAATACTACATCGACCGTCTCACCCAGTTCATCACTGACCATGAAGGTTGTCATATTTATTATGAAACTCCCGTAAACAAAATCACAACAGAAAACGACCAGGTCACCAGTGTCAGTACCACCAATGGAAAAACTTTCACAGCCAAAAACTATATCTGTAATGGCGACCCACAAAAAATGGCCGAGCTGATTGGCATTGAAAAATTCCCGGCCAAAGAACAGAAAAAATTGGACTACAAATACTCCCCTGCTGGAGTGGTCATTTACTTGGGACTCAAGGACATCGATCTCAAAGACTACGGCTTCGGATCATACAATATCTGGCACCTAGAACAATGGGATATGAACAAAATGTGGCAAGAAATGGGCGAAGTAAACTTCACCAAGCCATGGATATTCATGTCGACACCTACGCTCCACACCAGTGAAGGAGGTACCACACCAAGTCCCAAACACCAGATTTTGGAAATCGCTGCCTATACCGAATATGCTCCATTCAAGGAAGCCAAAGAAAAGAGCTACGCTGAGTACGGTAAATTGAAACTCAAAGTAGCTGATCGCATGATGCAAATCGTGGAAGAGAAATATATCCCCAATCTCCGCAAACATATTGTCGTCCAAACCATTGGCACCTCCACCACCAATGAAGACTTTGTCCTCGCTCCTTTTGGTAATGCCTATGGATCTGACATGACACCTGAACAAGTCTCAGGTCCTCGTCTCAAAGCAAAAACACCATTCAATAATTTTTTCTGGTGCAACGCTTCAAGCGGCTGGGGTGGTATCTACGGTACCGTGAGTACTGGCATGAAACTCTACATGGATCTCACAGAAGATCGCTTCTTTGACCCTGCTAGCGGTCCAAGTGATGAAGAAATTATCAGCAAGCTCTAAGCAGCCAGCTTTCGAACAACCTGGGCAGCGGTTCTTTGACCACCACGCAGAGCGCCTTCTGTCCAGAGTGAGTTCATATAGTCACCACAGAAAAAGACATTCTGATCTCCCTGACCATTGATGCTAAAGTTTTTGACTTCAGCTAAGTAGCCTGGAGTGAACTTCGGCATTGCCTGATGCCAGCGCTGCAAGTCATGCCCAAGTAGCTGATGCTCATTGCTAAACCATGGACAAATACGAAGCAGTTCTGGTTTGACGATGGCAAAGATTTCTTCATCAGTTTTGTCCATAATACTGCGCGCAAAGTCTTCATGAAGCCATGTACAAAGCAAAGTATCAGTCTCAGTGGTCACCTCTTCGCCTTTCATCGATTCATTCACCATCCCTGAGATCATAGAGCTCTCCACGAATGGCACCCAAACTACAGCAATATTAGGTAGTAGTTCACGAGGCACCCGGAAAGCGATACTGATACTAGCGGCATAACGAGCCTGTTGTAAGATATGCTTCTGAGCAGCAGTGGGATTGGTGTAGATCACATCAGTCATATTGGCAGTAGAGGCCATAACAACAGCATCAAAACGCTCACCATCAACCAAACAACCATCAGCATCAGTAGTGACATTGAGCACTGCATGCCCACACTGCACATTGAGACGAGCAGCAAAAGCATCTGGCAGTGCTTGCATACCACCTTGGGTGCGATGCAACTCCCAACCATGCAAACTAGTCTTCAAAGAATAAAGAATTCCCATCAACGCCCCCTTACTAATCTCAGAGGCTCGATGAAATTGATACGTCGTACTATAAGCGTCGACCAAATAATCACTAGCCTCCTTGCCAATTCTTTTCACCATAAACTCATACCCACTTTCATCAGGATTGTCATCAACAGCCAGCTCGCTGAGATCGAAGATGTCTCCTTTTTTGTTGGTACGAAAGTACTGCAATGCCAAGCGCAATCGTGAAATGACTCCAATGGCATCATCCATAGAGACAATCTTCCCCTGCTTTGCCACAGCATATTTGAGGAAGCGCATTGGTTCCCACTGAATACCAAATTCAACACAATAGGCTTGCATGTGCGTATACAAATTGCACAAGTGATCAGCCCCAATATCAAACACAAAACCATCTTTGGTGCGTGAGGCCATACGACCACCTACCCGCTCATTTTTCTCATAGACCACCACATCAAAGCCAGCTTTTTGCAGTTCATATGCACAAGTGAGGCCACTGATACCAGCGCCGACCACAGCGATTTTCTTCTTTAATGGTTTCATTTGAAAGGATTACAATCATTGAAAATAATAACTCCGATACTCTCGACAGTCTATCTTTACATTTACCTTTACTTTTCCTTTTACTTTTACGTTTCTGTCCGAATTATTTCGCTCATGAAAGGTAAACGTGAACGTAAATGTAAAGGTAAATCGAATTTTTCATATTTACTACAGTATGGTTGCGATAAGAATATTTTTTATGTTTGCATTTGAAAACTATCCTGTCTATAAAACAACACAAAAAATATGCATACTAATATATCAACATATCCTTAAACAACCAGGTTTCAGTAAAGAAATCAAAGACCAACTACAGAGAGCAAGTCTAAGCATTCTTCTCAACATTACTGAAGGCTGTGGTCGTTATACCAAAAATGAAAAGAAACGATTTTATATCACAGCTCGAGGATCTTGTTATGAATGTGTATCAATAATTAATCTTCTACACGAAGAAGAAATTTTAGATTCGAATTTCCACAACGAGCTTTATGAGCACCTTACCAATGTCAGTAAGATGCTCAGTGGCATGATTAAAACATTCAAATAAAACTATGCATTAAATGCTTGCGCCAAAGCAGTCAGCGTTGCCTTCACACCATCAGCCTGAGTAGCAAATACTTCTCCTGGTTCTTTGAGCAGCCATTGTTCATTGAACATCTCTTGGGTAATGATCAATTGTGCTTGGGGCTCGACCAAATCCATACCGATACGAACGAAGACTTCAGTCAGTTGCTTTGCTGCTGAAGCACCGCCACTGTAGCCATAACTGACGATGGCAGTTGGCTTTTCTTTCCACTCTTTATAGATAAAATCGATCGCGTTCTTCAACACTGACGGGTAACCAGCATTGTATTCTGGCGTCAGAAAAATAAACCCCTCTGCCTCGTTGATCTTAGCAGCCCAAGCCTTGGTATGAGCACGCGTATAATTTCCCATCTTTGGGGACTGTGGCTCATCAAACATTGGGAGATTGCTATCACGCAAATCAATGAGCTCAAGCTCGATAGTAGAACCAGCATCATTGAGACCTTTGATCCAGGTAGCGATTTGCTCACAGATACGCTGTGGACGTGTACTACCCATGATCAAGAAAACTTTATGCTTCTGAGTGTCTGTGGTATACATTTTGAGAAAGTTATTTTAGAAAGAACCAACCGAGTTACTAAAGTAATTATAGTGATTTGAGAAAATAAAGCAACTACACCATGGATACCTGTCCTAATAGCGCCAACAATCAACTCTTCGACGAGACACTCAAGATCATGGGTGACGTCTGGACGCTGCGCATTTTGGTCTTGCTCAATGACCAAGACTGTAGATTCTGTCAGTTAGAACGCGGTATCGAAGGTATCAATCCGGTCACCCTCACCAACAGACTGAAGCGACTGGAAGAAGCAAAATTTCTAGAACGCGAAGAAGACCCTACCAACAAACAAGCGGTAACTTATAGTCTGACAAAAAAAGGAAAAGGGATTATGCCAGTACTACGAGAAATGAAAACATTTTCACAAAAATATCTGCGCAGCTAACAACTGCGAATTAGGAATTAGGAATTGGTAATTTTGAATTGCGGCCCATTCTTTCCTTCATCAGGCTTCCCATTTACCTTTACTTTTACGTTCACGTTTACCTTTCATGAGCGAAACAGTTCGGACAGAAACGTAAAGGGAAAAGTAAAGGTGAAGGTAAAGAAACAAATGCTTGAACGCAGGGTACTACTGCTGCACAGCGCTTGGATCCATCCAGAAGATCTCCCAAGTATGACCATCAAGATCTTCAAAGTCGCGGCTGTACATAAACCCCAGATCTCTAGCCGGCTTTGGTTCTGTAGCCCCAGCCACAAGAGCTTTATTTACAAACTCATCCACAGCTTGGCGACTATCTACAGTCAGCGCCAACAATGCCTCAACAGCAGTCTTGGTGTCACAAATCGCCTTCTTGGTAAAAGTCTGGAAGAAAGGCTCCACCAAAAGCATCACATAAATATCTTCAGTCACAATCATACAAGTAGCATTGGCATCAGTGAACTGAGCATTGAACTTGTAGCCAAGCTTGGTAAAAAACTCTACAGAACGATTGAGATCCTTGACTGCCAAATTGACGAAGATTTTTGTAGCCATACAATGAAATGTTATAAAATTACCTGCATCCTATCTTAGCCAAGGTAGCAAAAGAGCTCCGAAGCTACAAACTGCATGCCTGCATCGATCTCAATACTGCTCACATTTGTGATTGGCATGCGAGTCTGCTATCTTGTGCCGGCAAAAATCAGATTATTTTCCCAGTCCCACCCATGAGTGCGAACCATTTAGCGACCCTTCGCTATTTAACATCCCAAGATTCAGCTCTACAAAGGCCCCAACCAACTGAACCTGAGAGCAGAGACCTGACACGAACAGAAATCCTGGCATTATTTCGCTCGCTTCGTGAAGTAATTCGAATCCAACTGGGGCCACACACCCATCAAGCTCTAGCCAATCTCGAAATCCCAGGCATCGTCACAAGAGCTAGTACAATAGCAGCTTTCTATGAAAACAATCGAGCTGATGGCGCCCCAGAGGCTATCGTTTGCTTTACGAAACCAAACGAGAATAGCGCGAGATTTATCGCCGTAGACAATCTTGATGACCAACCCAATATCAAAAACTCTGGTATCAGTTTGGAGGACGGTGTTGTGGTACTTCGGAACCTCAAAATACAACTCCAACATCCCGGATCAGTATTACTACGATTTGAGGAAGCTCACGAGGACAATGACATTGGCCTCGCTACCACCATTCACGCCGCAAACAAAAAATCAGACTAATCTTCTGTTTGAATCGACGATAGTTTCGTCTTTCTCCTTGGCAGTGAACAGCTACATTCTCACACATCAACTCATTCAGAACAGCATCCTAAGTCAGCTTTGCTGTGACTTAAACGACACATCACAACATAGACATATAAGACAAATGTGTTAGAATCATCACTCCCACAATAGCCAAGCAACAACATGATTGAATTATCAAAAGCACAACAAGATGCTCTCCTCGCCAACTACGGACTAGAAGCCCAACTGGCTCATTTGCACAACATTTTGAGCACTACACAGGAAAACACAGCGGCATATAAAGACGCAGTAGTGGAAGCACAAGCGATCAGAGAGGAAATGAGACGAAAAAACTCGATTCGATGGACTGGAACAGAAGCAACAAAACAGCAAGAAGCAGAGAGGCTATTATGCAGCGCCATCCGTACACAGCTAGCGTACTGTGGACAATTGAACAAGTTAGCGATCTGTCCAACTGAGAATGTCCTGCATCTCCAATTCATCATTAGTACTGTTTGTCACTTTTGGCTGCTCAGCAAACTTGAGAAATTCCAACTGGGTCAAATTCTCAAAAAGATGCCACCACTTGGGTATTCGAAGTTCTATCCTCGCATCATGAAAGCAATCGCCATTGGAACCAAACTAGGGACACTGCCACCTGAATTGAGTCCTGAAGAAAACGATAGACTCTTTCTTCTGGCAAAAAGTATTTTGCTTCGCGAACTAGAAAACGACCCAAACAGAGAGTTCATAGAACTGATCAGTGAAGTGTTGCCTAGTATCGGTGCAACGGTCCTCGATTACTTCTTCCCCCACCAGGCTCGTGAAATTGTGATGACAATAGTGCGCAACCAATCATCTAAATAACAACACTGCTTACGCTCCCCTTTGTTCTGGTTGCCCACCACGAATGATCGCGTAGTCAGTCTTATATTTTTCAAGCATAGCAGTGATCTCAGTCTCCGGGATCGCTAGTTTGAGAAGCTCAATTGCATGCACAGCATCATAAGCATCGAGCTTATTCTCCAGCTTATGGATAGCATCACGCCAGAGGATTGCCTTCTCATACTCACGACTAACAGTGGCTTCTTTTTCTAATCTTTGCATTAGCTCAATCAACACTGGATAGACTGTCATGTCATCACGGTCTTGGAAGGGAATCCTGACCACTCTCCCCTGCTCGACCATCATTTGGTGGATCTTACCGGTACGTTGCCATGCAAAAGCGGTAGTAACAATCCGATGATACAGGGCCCTCCCTTTTTCCAGGGTACCACGATCAAGATCGGAAATATTCTCCAACGTATCGAGTAGTCGGAAAGCACCATCCTCTATCATCGGCACACTCCACCAGGGCTTGGCTGAAGCCCACCAAAAATGATCTGAGGCCAAAGCAATATCCATTTTGTTCCGAACCAACTGATACTGATCTTCACTGAGATGCGTAGTATAAACAGCCTGCAATGCCAACTCTGTGAGTGCCCATTGATCAGAATGAATCACATTCTCAGGATCCGACCAAGAGAGAAACTGGCTATGATTGCGAATATCAAGCGGACTAGTAGCCCAGGTCGAATGTACCAGGGTCACTTGCTCTCTGCGGGGATAGAGCATAGCCAGATCAGAAATTTGTACCAGAGCGACATCAGCTGCAGCAAACACAGCAAAGATGGATTGTTCTAAACCAGGACGATGATGGCCAAAAGTCTCAAAATCCATTGCGGTCACTACATAGTCTCCTTGCTCCACATGATCGTGAGCAATATCAAGAAAAGTCTCACCAGTACGCACAGCACCACTCATAATTACATTGCTCAACTGACGATTACGAAAGAAAACTTGGAGTTTCGAATCAGCCACATCATAGACAGTTTGATGATCAACCTTCCCAACTTCACCACCACAAGCAATCTCATCGACAATCAACCACTCAAATCCCAAAGCCTCAATGATCGGAAGAAGCTTCTTATCATAAGCCATTTCAGTTGGGAAAAATCCTTTCGGTTTATTTGCTTTCCCTAAATACTGCTCCAATGTCGCTTGATTGATCACAATCTGACGCTCGACTTCTCGTTCATTCAAAAATGGTAATAGGGCATGGTATTTGGCAGTACCAGTAAACTCCACCTGCTTACGCAGACCAAGTGATCGCAACATCTCAATCAAGTCTTGATGACCATAGCGATCAAAGAGTTCCAGCAATGAGCCATTGATATTAATCGTCAGCCTGACATCAGGATGATCAATCAGTCCCTGCAGCATCAGTCTATAGCTCTGAGCAACAATCGCTTCCAGAATATCTGGCTGTTGCTGAGCTGGTTGATACATGTGGAAGAAATTGGCCCAACGCATCGCAGTCTTCATAACTATAAATTAAATTGGCTCAAGGCTCTTTCAAACAACTTCACGTATTCCTTTGCAGACTTTTCCCAAGAGAAATTGGCAGTCATCGCCCGCTCCTGAATACCCTGCCAAATCGTAGGATAACGATAAGTTTCCAGAGCTCTGACAAAGGCACTAAAGAAAGCATATTGATCGTACTTCTCAAACACAAAACCGGTACCAGTTTGTTCACGAGGATTGTAGTCGTCGACACTATCCGCCAACCCACCAGTCTTGCGCACCAAAGGAACTAAGCCATACCGCATTGCTTCCATCTGGGTCAGACCTGAAGGCTCAAAATGGGAAGGGATCAAAATCATATCAGCTCCGGCATAGACTACTTGCGGCAAGATCGCATCATAAGAAAGATGCGTGGCCACCTGAGCATACTTCTTGTCCAACTCCTCAAAAAACGAATGATATTTCGAATCACCAGAACCTACCACTACAAACTGAAAGTCAAAATTTTCTAATAATGGTTCAATCATCGCCACCACGAGATCCAAACCTTTTTGTTCAGTAAGACGAGAAACCACAGCAACTACAAAGACATCTTTGCGCTCAGGGAGATTGAACTTCTGCTGCAAGATCTTTTTGTTTTTCACACGCTCACTGAGAGTCTCCTTGGTGTACTTGAACTCTACGTAAGGATTGGTCGCTGGGTTGTAC
>JAGNZB010000049.1 GCA_017984655.1 Candidatus Altimarinota bacterium | reverse complement strand
AGAGCTGGCAACGAGCGGTCCATGATAGCACCAACTGCTGCCTGTCATCATCAAACTCGGACAGAAGGTCATCAAGCAGCAGAATTGGTGTGGCATGAGTTTGCTCAATCAAAAAGTCGACGACGATTGATTTGAGCGCCAGGATGATCGTACGCATCTCTCCTCGTGAGCAAGTGCTAATCCATGGCTCAGTATGGATACTATCCACCACCGTAAAGTCATCTCGATGCTGGCCACTCATGGTAAAACCACGATGCTTCTCGATCTCAGCATACTTGCTAGGGTCAAACACTGACTTCTGATAAGCAAGCTGCAAAGGCAAATTCTGACTTGAGAATCGCTGATAGGTCTCCGCCAACCGAGCGTTGATAAAATCAATCAGCTGACAACGCTCCTCTTGAATATGATTGCTGTGTTGTAAGTATTGTTCGTTCCAAAATCTCAATTGTTCGTCTAACAATGATGGATTGGCATAAGCATGTTTGAGCAGCGCATTGCGCTGGGTCAAAATCTTCTTCGCTTGCACAAATGCGTCACGATACGCAAAGGAGGTCTGAATCAATGCACTATCCAAAAATGACCTCCTCAACTGCGGCTCCAGAATAAACAAGTTCATGTCTTCCGGTCGAAAGGCCACTACTGGGAGTGTTCCCACAAACTGATGCAATGGCAAGACTACATCATCCCTCCAGTACTTAATTTGGGGCTTTGATTGACCAGATGCAGCTGCGACAATTACTTTCTGAGTATCAGTGTCGGTCTCGGCTCTCAGCTCAACAAAATCTACTTTGGCAAGAGTGAATGGCAACCAAAGAGCTTTCTTGGGCTCACGGAATGATGATCCGCAGGAAACAATACTAATTGCTTCTAAAATATTCGTTTTCCCTTGGCCATTTTGACCATGGAATATCGTGAGAGGCTCGCTAAATTGCAGCTCTAGATCACTAATGTTGCGAAAATTATGAATAAAAAGACGACGGATCATGAAAAGATTGAGGAAACTGCTATGATTATGGTAATATAAGATGAACTAATGTCGCTAGAGGAGCTTATGCAAAGACGATATCATAATTACATTATCATTACCTTACTAATCGGCCTCATCATAGCCATTATATCCCAAAGTAAGTTGGGGATTGGACGGGCAGAGCTTGATAGTAGTGACAGCACCACCGACCATTTCTGGGTAGTCGTACAGACTAGCGACGATGAAAGGCTTGGTCCTTTGCTGGATCGTTATATCAGCGACATCACACCTATTCTCAGTGGGAAATACCCTGCTATTGTCATCGAAAAAAAGATTGTCACGTTACAGACTGGAACAACCATAAATCAGCAAGTATATAACCTCACCAACACCCTTGAAAATGGCTATTTCCACAGTAAGCTTCAAGGGGCACTGCTCATCAATCTTCCACTACCAACAGTAGAAAAAGCTAGTTTCAGTCAGAGTAGCTTACTACCCTATGGAGACTTTGAACATAAGTACTTCATCTTCGACAGTAGCACTGACAAATTTGTAGCACAACAACAAGTAAATGATATTAAGCCGGAAATTCTCTTAGGCTATTTGCCAGACCTGGGAGTCACAGGATTCCAAGCATATTTCAATGCCAATCATGACTACTACAGTGGCGCCACGACCTACAATCGCGCGCTGTTTTCCAATGATCAGATCCATGATGATGAGCTTTGGCAGAACTTCGCCACATCGGTTGTTTCACCTACTGGGACAACACCATTCAACCTCAAAAGCTATACAAATGTCCTCGCTAGCAGTGAGAAGAATTGGCAAGACACACTACAACAAACCAAACGATGGAGATCACTACCCAGCATTAATACCAACGCCATCCGTGCTCGCTTGGATGGTTGGTATGATGAACCAGCACTAGCCACAATCACCAACCTTCTTCCATTGGTTGGCACCCAATTTCTTGGCTTTAGCAATACTCAAATAGCCACGCAAAGAGCTTTGGATGAAAACACCATGGGGGACTTCCTCCAACAAATCGGAGTCTTCACTTCACCAGTAGCGATCAATTACCGTTTTTTCACAACCACACCAGTTAGTACTAGTAATAACAATGTCTGTACTACCAGCAATCCATTTCCAGACCCTCGAAGCGAACCTATTCAGTTACTACACAATCAGTTTACTGCCCTCAGAAACTGGATCACTAGTATTCCTAGAGGCTCTTTGTTGGCAAAAGCGACAGAAGCAAATACCGTGTTTGTAAATGGGACACCAGTGGGACAATACTTTGTCATTCGCCCCGGATCTCTCGTGAGAAGCATTAGTGATGAACCTCTCACCATTCAAACTATCCTGCTTGACCCCTCTACCGTAGCTCAACCACTCACTATTCCTCGAGGGGGCTTCAACCATCCAGGTATTCTCGAAGATAGCGATGATGGTATTGCCAGCTGGGCGGCAATCGAGATCAGTGATGAGCAGATTGATGAGCTCCTTGCATGGCGATACTTCCTCAATCCCCACGATCGCGCTATTTATTTTGCCAAAAATCACCTACCACCAATCAACCAATTTAGCACGCTGCCAAACACTTTTGAGGTAGTGAATAATACGATCTCTCCAGAAGTAGCTCAGTTTCTGACTAGCGACTGTCTTCAGAGTGCCAATCTAGCCAGCAAGAGTATTTTGTCTGTATTCTCAGGCTTTGTCAGCCTTAGTCCAGGGCTCAACACTAGTGCGGCATGGCAAGAGCTAGCAACAGGCAGGAGTCTAGCTGCCATCATCGTTGGTGGTGAAACAACTAGTGCGAAAGTCAGTTTTGATGCTGCTCCCCGACAACAATATGCGGGGATTTCCAGCCCACCGGCTCTAGTTAATTGGGCGTCAGGTGCTATGCTGGGAGAGGCGATCCAATCAGGACTGAATGAAAATGTGGCATTGCTTGGAGACCCCTGTCTGACCCTATCTCGATAATATGAAAAGCCTCCCCATCGCACTCACTATCGGTATCAGTGGTCTCGTGATTGGGCTTCTTCTGAGCCCAGTAAGAGCAGTTACCAACAATCAAGACTTTCCTGATCCCAGCACATTTGATCGCAGTGCTGGCATTACTATCGATACCGACATCAATGATGTGAGTTTTATCAACACCATACCATCCAGTGATGGTGCAAGGGATGAGATTGTGGCTATTGGTAGTGATGGTCGAGGCGGAATTATCACGCAGCAAGAACGTGGCTATCGCACCTATCGCGGACTTGAGTTTACGAAGGTTCCCCAAGCCCAATTGACTGCTGACATCAATAATGACAATCTCAATGACTTAGTCACCCTGCTACCAGCAGAAAGAGTCGATAGCAAAGAATGGCAATATGCTCGAATTACTGAAGTAGGCAGCGACTATATAATCACTGATGTGCTGCTCCGTAAGAATATTCTGAGTCAATCGACCATCATTGCTGCCAATGGCAACCAATACCAAGTGGCAAGTAATACTGGACCAACAGATAGCTCTCCTCGGAATGCGATCTATCTCAGCCGACAACTAGCTCCCTCAGCCAACGATGATGTCGGCGACCTACGTCGAACATTTAGTCTCAACGAATACGTGACCTATTTATTGCCGACAAAGGCCATCAGCAAGAATCCTCAACTCATTGTCGACAAGAACGCCGGTGACTACGCTTTTGCTCGCAGCAGCTGTATTCCCTATATCCCTCGCAACATCGAGACGATCACCGCTATGGGCATGGGCAATGCCAACAATGATAACCAGGCAGACCTATTTGTGATCACCCACACGACAGAAACCTGGCATGCGGCCAATAGTCGCGTGCAATATGATGATACCAACCATATTGCCACTATGCTGATTGATGTGTTGGCGAGTGACATCAGAGATCGCATAATCACTGGTAGTTACATTGCCTTCAGTGCTAATCCAGACAGATTATTTCCCATTCGACAAGTCACTGCCAATCAAATTGCTATCGATATTCCATTACCAGAGACGGGAGTCGGTTTGTCTCAGGTACAAGCAGCCTTACTTGCCGGCGATCGAATCTGGGTGACAGTAAACACTGAGGAGACAAAGAAGAGCTTAGTTTATTTGGGTAATGGCAAAGAGTGCTTCACCTATACAGGCGTCTACGAAGGCAATGTCTTCGAAAGCAGCTATGGTCAAATCACTTTGCCAAGTGCTGACAGCCCAGCAGAAGGATCTCGTAGCGTGATCACCGATATCAACGCCAATTATCTACCAATCGATAGTCTCAAAGGCCGTCAGGTACAGATTGGCAGTGAGACGTACACGATAGACAGCAACAACCGCTCACAGCTCTTTCTAGCCACCGAAGCTGGAGATATTCGAAACCAAGTTCCTGACGCGCTCCATCAACGCCAAAGGACACACTACCAGATCATCGCTACTAGCCCAGAGCCAACGGTACGCAACGAAGAAATCACCATCAGTACTATTCGGACAATACCAAACCCGATCATTCAGCTCACAGGCAATTTCTCACTCACCAATCAACAACCCATTCTCGCAGCTGATACTGATGGTGATAACCAAAAAGAACTGCTCTACCTCAATGCGCAGCATATTTTCTTGAAAAAACAATGAAACTTTCTCGTCTTTTCCAACAAAGCATTCCTCCTATCTTGATCATCAGCATGGTCTTCCAGCTGATGCCCGGACTAGCCTGGGCCGATGAGACACCGGTACTTGGTACTGTCGCTATCACAGACATCAACCAAGAACAAAACAAAACCATCATTGCATTTCAACCACTACCAGAAGGCATTAGTGTGACAGCAAGAGTAGACAGCCAGGGAAAGGGAGATTATTTGACGATCCAGTCAGCACTTGCAGCAGTCAAAAATGGTGTAATCGCTATCAGTAGTGGACGCTATAGTGAGCATGACTTGATTGTACCTAGTGGTGTCATTCTTCGTGGTAGCTATGACAGTCGCACCTGGCAAGCTGGTAGTGAACCGACTGTCATCTTCGGCCTGCCTGGAAAAACTTCCATGGTGCTCAGTAATGGCAGCGCAGTGCAATCATTGCACTTTGAGCAAGGTGGAACAGCACTACGAGTAGCACGAGGAGCAGCGACCATCAGTAGAACGGTAATCATGGAAGCAGATATAGCAATCGCTGCCAATCCTCACACCGACCTACGCCTTAGCAACAGTGCTTTGGTCAATAACAAAAAAGCAATCAGTGGTGGTGCTACCAATCGGATGTTTCTCTACAATACTATTTTCCAAGACAATACCCAGCTCCTCACTCAGTCTGTAGACCCTATCAGTATCAGTAAGAACAATGTATTCTTTCCCAATCAAACCGGCCTGGAAAGTCTTCAGAACCAAGGCAGCACAACGGCCACTACAAAACCGCTTCCAAAAGCTGGCTGGCTCTTTCCACCCCAGACTGGAAATAGGAATCAAACCTTCAACTTCGAAGGGAAGAATGATGAGGCTCCGACAACTATTAGTGGACCAACATTGGAGATAGCGAATGGTATCAATGCCATTCAGCTCTATTACCAAATTAATTCTGGTGACACCCTCAAGATCCTTGATCGACAACATTTCTCTACTACCGTATACCAGAGTCCACCAGAGGGGGGGATTTTCGATGGCTGGATTAAGATACCAGAAAGTAATCACGTCACCCTCCTACTCGACACCAATGGTGACAATGCACTGCCAGTACAAATCGGCGTCAAACAGACAGCAAAGATCCCAGAGTCCCAGTTTGATAGCACCACAATCCGTGCAGATCAGGGAATATTCGGTCGTTCTGAAGAAGCTGACATCTTTTACCGTAGTCCAGCAGAACAAATCAGTGACAAAAAACTAAGTGCTGCTGAGCTAGCAAAGATCAATGCTATTACCAAAGATGTGATTCTAGCAGGTGAGGACTGGCTGAGTGGCGCAGTAACTGACACCAGCTCTTTATTCCAGTTAGTTAACTTCAAAGGATTTATTAGTCAGATTCTGGTCAACAGCAACAATCAACCAGCTAGTGAAAACTTAGAGCAGACACCAAAAATATCCAATCAAGATACCCGAGCACTAGTTCTACTCAGTGATTATTTGCATTTCGACCAAGCATTCCCCCTAGAAGAGGCCTGTACAAGTATGACACTTTGTCCATTTAGCACTTATGGTCTGCGCTCATTCCAACCAACCAGTAGTTATGAGCTACGCGGTAGCGGAAGATCTGCTGGAGACGGGGTTACCAATCTAGCAGGATTATTTACCACATTGGGATGGACTAATGGAACCAGCCAGGAGGCTCAGCTCAAAGTGGACTTTTCACAGCCCCTCACCCAGGGCAATGTCATTTGGTCTCAGCAAATAGTGACCACTACCAGCGGGCACCTGCTCACGCTCACAGCTGACCTAGAGCACAATAGTCGCAACACCATATCACTTGATGTCGCCGCCAGCGGAGATCTCCACATAACAGCTTGGGACAAGCATGGGATTCGTCAGCAAAGCACTAGCACTGCCCGATTTGAAAATGGACGAGAATATCGTTTTATCCTCAGCTTTGACGGACAGAAGGTACAACTAACAAGGGATGATGGTGAGACATTGTGGCGGTCAGAAAACTGGACTGTTTCTGGTTTACAATACTTTATCAGTGGCAAGAGTATCAGTCGTGAGTTTGAAACTAGTATCACTACTATTGTAAGTAACCTGACCACCTGGGCCGATAGTGCTATTCACAAAGTGTTTGTCAGTACCACAAATACGCTGTCTGGTAGCTTGGGCGAGAATGAACACAGTATCGGTGGCAGTGTGTTCTTCTCTATGGAGAATATTTGCCAAGCGAATAGCATCAGCCTAAGCAATGCTGAAAGACCTCTGGCTACTATTTCTGGCACAATCACTGGCAGCAACTGTCTTTTGACACTGGCAAGCCCACTGACACCAAGCGCCCAAACCACGGTCCCGCTGGCACAAATCAATAATCAGAATTTGCAATTGATTTGGCAAACAAATCCCTACTCAAGCTTGACTACATTTAGTGTGATCAGCGAGCAGAACCAAATCTTGAGCACCTTGGGTTACTTTGGTAGCAGACCAATCGCAGAGCCAGTTGTTGTGGACAACGCCCAAGTGCAATTTGCCTCCGCACCAACAAAAAGCGAGCTGCACTACCTCCTCGAACCACAGATCACGGTTCAGAATTTATTACGACTGGTACCAGTACAACGTTATGAAGTTGTCTATGGTACTGACGAGAGCAGTGTTCGATCAGGACAAGCGAATGTCAGATTGATTACTGTAGAAGATCTCCGTCGTGGACCGGTGCCTGAAATTAGTATCACCAATTTGCAACCACACCTACGATATTACTTTGCAGTAAGAGCAGTGTTGGAAAATGGAACCACCACAAACACGTCAGCAACTCGTGATTGGGAAGTACTGGAAAGTACGACACCAAACTTGGAAGCTGGCACTATCAACCAGACCATCATTACCGGATCGCTAGCATTGGGTGCCAATGGTTATTGGCAGAGCTACGCAGCTGGAGACAGCACCCAGAGCACTGTCGTGAGTGGTAATACGATTCAGGGACGACTGGGAGATCCTCTCGCCCTGACAAGCGACGCAAGTCAGCTTACAGCATGGTCTCTCGGTAGAGATATCGGCATCAGCACAGCAGAAAGAAGCAAACACATCTATACATTTCCTGGCGAATATATCGTTACGGCCCTGCGTGAACTAGATAATAATACGATTCTCAAACAATTCGGATTAGTAACCATTGGGCACCAGTCATCAGATCAGCTACAAATCTCCACTGAGACCTGGCAAAGTACGACTCGTGACCGGACTTGGACAAGCAAAGCTACAGGCAAAAAGATCACCGCAATCGTGGGTGTCAATGAACCAATTTATATCCTAGGACAGGCACTGGATGTTAGTGGGTCTGCAGCCAATGCGTATACATGGAACTATAAAGTTGATTTTGGCGATACTACAGTCCTAGAGGATGAGTCAGTAAAAAAGGCATTTAATCTCACTCGCCGAGTAGGCAATGTTAGTGAACAGACGCCACTACTCCATCGCTATGCTCAGCCAGGAATTTACACGATCGTCTCTGAAGTCCGGGATAGTGCTGGCCACTTTGGTGCATTCGAAAATACCGTCATTGTGACCAATCCTGAAGTATTCCCCCAACAACTAGAAAGTGCTATCGGAACCAATCAACAAATGACTGTCAGCGGCGGTACAGCACCGTACACAATTCGTATGGTCAATAACGATGAGATTACCATGGCGGCAGCTGGTACTATTTCTATACCAATGACTGCCAATGGCACGATCACCGTCCGTGATAGCCTCGGAGCTCAAACCAATGTCGCTGTGATCACTGACAGTGGTAAGAATGTCACTCCGATCTATTTACCTGCCGATCGAACCCTAGAAGTATCTCCAGCTCAAGCAAAAACCAATGACACTGTGGCAATCTCCAGTAATGGCGAGAGCCATCTCGCCCGGCAGACTCTGATGAGCACTTATTTTTTTGGTGATGTATTACCCCCCTATCTCGTCGAGACTTTACCGAGATTGCAGTCACCCCTCACATTCAGCATGACCCCCGTCAACACCACTGATCCCACCCAAAGTATGGGACGCTTCCCAGCCGTGATCAGCAGTATCGATAACCAAGGGGAAGAAGCAAAAAGAGCATTTCAAATCTCAGTCAAAGGAGCTAGATTTAGCGCTGACGCTAGTAATGGCATTATCACGGGAAGCATTGCCCCCAGCTTCCATGGGATCCATCAAAGTGTCGAAATTTGGCAGCGGGGTAGTGCAGATGTCTTGTTGGCCAGTGTCACCCCCAATC
>JAGNZB010000048.1 GCA_017984655.1 Candidatus Altimarinota bacterium | reverse complement strand
GATGTAGTCAGTGTCAAAGTGATTGTTGATTCTACTTTGATCGGTCAGAAGAAAGAGAGCTCTACTACTGCGGCTGCTCGACCAGCTGCTCCTGCAGAAGCTCCAAGTAAGCAACCTGTAGCGGTTCGTCGAGATACTGTCGATGCAGTAGGAACCACTTCGCTCAATCCTCGCTATACTTTGGATAGTTTTGTGGTTGGCCAAGAGAATCAATTGGCTTTTGCCGCAGCGAAGGCTGTTAGCAATAATCCTGGGCAAGCTTATAATCCACTGTTTATTTATGGTGGGGTGGGGCTTGGTAAGACACATATTCTGCAGGCAATTGGTAATGCCGTTTTGGCAAAGTCCGCCCGCAAGCGTGTGCATTATGCTACGTCTGAAGATTTTACCAATGAGTACATTGCGATGGTTCAGCGGAAAAAGGCTTCTCAGTTCAAAGAAAAGTATCGTAACTTGGATGTATTGATTGTGGATGATGTCCAGTTCTGGGCCGGAAAGGAGCAGACTCAAGTAGAGTTCTTCCATACATTCAATAGTCTCTATGAAAGTGGTAAGCAAATTATTTTGAGCAGTGACCGACCACCGCGTGAGATTTCCAATCTCGAACAGCGCCTCCGTTCACGCTTCGAGATGGGGATGCTCGTTGATATCCAGCCCCCACTCTATGAGACTCGTTTGGCGATCTTGATCACCAAGTGTCAGGAGAAGGGTCATCTTTTGTCCCAAGAGATTTTGGAATATATCGCTAATAACTCTGGTAGCAATGTCCGTGAACTAGTGGGAGTACTTACTAGCTTACTTGCTTATATCGATCTCCAAGGGAAAATGCCTAGTATTGACGATGTAGCCCATCTCTTTCAGCGCTCGATGAAGCCTGAAAAGAACGCGATCTATACTACTCAGCATGTCTCACCGGTCGGTCAGACATTGAATGAAAAAGATATTCTCAATCTCACAGCAGAGGAGTTCAATCTCGCTCCTGATGATCTCTTGAGTGATGTTCGTAAGCGTGAGATCCTGATCCCTCGTCAGTTGGCGATGTATTTTATGCGTGAAGAATTACAACTATCGTTTGAAAGAATCGGTGAGATTTTTGGTGGAAAAAATCACACCACTGTGATGCATGCTTGTCAGAAGATGGCTGAGCAGATCAAAAAGGACAAGATGTTGGTGAAGCACTACAACGCTGTCAAAAGAGCATTACGTTAAGCCTATGTCTGGTCATTCTAAGTGGGCGACGACAAAGCGACATAAGTGGGCTGTAGATGCCAAGCGTAGCAATAAGTTTACCAAACATGCCAAGTTGATCGCCCTTGCCGCTCAGAAAGGCGGTGATCCGGAGATGAACTCGGCATTGCGATTGGCGGTAGAAAAAGCCAAGGCAGACAACATGCCCAATGCCAATATCGAGAATGCGATCAAGAAGGGGACCGGTGAATTGAAGGATGGTGCCAGAATCGAAGAGCTGTACTATGAAGCGTATGGTCCAGGTGGTGTCGCCCTGTATATTCAGGCTCTGACTGATAATAAAAACCGTACAGCCGCCAATATTCGAAAGATTCTTAGTGACCATGGTGGATCGCTAGCTGCCAGTGGGTCAGTTGCCTATTTATTTGAGAAGCAAGCCGTCTTTGTGCTCACTGTCGGTACGGAGCTCAATCTCGATGAGGTTATTTTGGGATTGATCGATCAAGGGGCGAGTGATGTCGATACTATTGAGGGAGAGTTACTGATCAAGGCTGATTACACTCGTTTCGCTGTACTGAAGCATTATATTGAAGACCAGAGGTATACAGTGGTCTCAGCCGAAATTCGCTTTTTGCCCAAATCAACTTTAGTGCTAAGTGATAGCCATTTGGTAGCTGTAGAGGCGCTCTTGGTAGAGCTAGAGGGAGATGATGATGTCAATGATATTGCTATTAATCTCTAGTTTGTTAGAGAGATGCTGTAGAGCAAAGTAGTAGTGTCTCCACCGACGACAGTTTTTTCTAATACTCCACCATTCGCTTCAATCACTTTTTTGGAGGCGATATTCGCGGTATTGCAAGTGAGAAATACTTTGTTTAAGCCTAGTGCTTTTGCTTTGGGTAGGCCTAGGTGCAGAATCAAGGTGCCATAACCTTTGTTTCGTTCCGCTGGTGCAATGTCGTAGTAAATGTGATTGGGGATTTTGCCTGAGGGGCGATGACGGATGTGAATCTCGCCGATATAATGACCTTGGTCAATTAACCAATAAATTGTTTGGGGAGTCCCTTTTGGCGGATTCTCAAGTGTCCGCATGGTCTTTGTGTATGCGAGATACTGGTCAAAGTCTTCAATCTCACGACGGAGCCAGTCAGGATTGGTGCTTGTCAGCATGCGGTCTTTGTTTGCTTGGACAAAGCTCTGTTTGTAGTCAGCTGATGGCAGCACTAGTTGTGCTTCAGTTGGGTGATTACTCATGATCTTGATATTTCCACTTGCCATATTGTCTGGGTAGAATCTTGGTTGCTAGTGATCGATCTGCTAAGAGTTCTATACTCACTTTCTCCAGGGTGATCGTGTTCTGTGAGCCTTTGATCAAGATCACATCCCCGGGGCCAATTTTGGGAATGATAAAAGCAGTGAGTGCTTCACGACTGGTGAAGTGATGGAAGGCTGCTTGGGCTTTGTTATGTGCTGGTAGTTGCTGAAGAGCCGCTTCATAGAGGGGGCCGAATGCACAGATTACGGTACAGTTTTTGGCTAGGAGGTTGAGAATGTCTTGATGTGCTTCGGGGGCGATACTACCTAACTCACGCATGTCCCCAACAATCGCGATCTTACGCTTGCCCGGCATCGCTTTCAGTACTTCAATTGCTGAGCGCATTGAAGCTGGTGACGCATTGTATGAGCTCTCTAGTAGGGTGCTGCCATTGATGCCTTTGACGACTGTGAGTCTTCCAGGAAGGGGCTCGAGCTTTGCCAATCCTGCATGGATCTGTTCCCAGCTCAGACCTAGGCGATGGGCGACAATGATCGCTGGGAGGACAATATAAGCTTGTACTCTGCCAACCAAGGGGACTTGGATCTTGGAGCTACTACCTGGTTCGACCAGGGTGAAAGCCAGTCCTTGTTCGGTATACTGCAGATCTTGGGCTGAATATGTGGCATTCTGGTTGAGTCCAAATGTGATTAGCTGCTGGTGGCCGAGATGTTGGGCAGCTCCGGGAGTGGGGGGATTGTCATAGTTGGCGATCACTACTCCTTGCGGCTTGGTGCCATAAGCTAATTGCCACTTCTCATTGATCAACTGGTCGTAGTCTTCGAAGTTCTGAAAGTGGGATTCCTCAACCGTAGTAATAATACTGATGTCTGGCGTGATCAGCTTGAGGATCTCTCGCATGTCACCTGGCTTGTCGATGCCACATTCCAGTACCAACACATCGTAGCGGTAATCAAACATAAATACTTTCCAGCTAATCCGGACTACATGCCAGAGCCAACTGAATAAGTTGTGGCCATTTTTTTCCCCGAGGATAGCCAGTGGTAGTCCTAATTCATTGTTGAGACTGCCATAATTTGCTCGGACTCGGAACTTTTCGCTGAGCAAAGTTTTGATTGCTTCTTTGGTCGAGCTTTTGCCTACGCTACCGGTGACCGCGACGATTGGAGCTTTGTTGCGAGCTATCTGACGATGAGCGCACCAGAGAATGTAGCGACGGATGGCAGCTTTCATAAAGGGGGAATGATGACAGTTTTCTGAGTGGATCGTAGCATAGGTGGTGGGGCAATTAGAATGATCGGGTATGGATGATTGCAGATTGTTTATTGACTTTTGGGCTCGCATCTTTGAAGCTGCAGGAGTGATTTTTCTTTTATGAGAATATTAGCGATCGAGACATCTTTTGATGATACCGCTTGTGCGATTGTGGATGATGGTGTGCGGGTGCTTGTCTCTGTAGTGAGCTCACGGATGGACTCACATCAGTTGACCCAGGGGGTGGTGCCTGAAGTAGCTGCTCGTGCTCAGGTGCAGCTGATGATCCCTGTTGTGGAGAGTGCTTTGACGCAAGAGGCTGTTAGTATCGATAGCATTGATGCGATTGCAGTGACCCAAGGTCCTGGGCTGGTGGGGTCGTTGATTGTGGGTGTGACTTGTGCCCAAGCTTTGGCTTTGTTGTGGCGCAAACCTTTACTGACTGTGAATCATATTTGGGGCCATCTTTATTCAAATTTTCTTGGTCGTGAGCAGCTTCCGCAGTTGCCAGCATTGATCATTAGTATTTCTGGTGGTCACAATGATCTTGCTTATATTCCTGAGCATGGCAAAGTCGAGTTGTTGGGGCAGACTCAAGATGATTCAGCGGGGGAGGCATTTGATAAAGTAGCGCGGATGCTGGGATTGCCTTATCCCGGTGGGCCTGAGATCGAAAAGTTGGCAAAGTTGGGGCGTCCTGGCATCTATCGATTGCCTCGTGCTTGGTTGCAAGCTGGGGGCTCCGGGCAAAGACCTCGTGAGATTACGGATTTCAACTTTTCTTTCTCCGGTCTCAAGACAGCACTGTATGTGTTGATTAATAAATTGGGGGCACTAGATGACCAGATGAAAGCTGATCTGGCATATGAATTTCAAGAGGCTGTGTTTGATGTCATTGTCAGTAAGTTGTTTGCAGCTTGGCAGAAGTATCAGTCACCGACGGTGTTTGTGTCAGGGGGTGTGTCAGCTAGTCTGCGTTTGCGAGCTTTGGCCACTGAGCGTTTTGCTACTACTGGGGTGGAGATTTGTTATCCAGTGAAGCTGAGCTACTGTACTGACAATGCGGCGATGATCGCTGCTGCTGCATTTTTTGCGGGCAAGCCAGCAGTGGGAATTGTCGAACCTAATCCCCATATGTGGTTGGAATAACTTAGCTTTGTTTTATGAATATTGTTGCTGCCATCGTCGCGCTTGTGCTGGGGGGCATTCTCTTCCTTCAGAACCGGAGAAAACAAAATAGACATGTTCGGTTTCTAGGAAAGACGATTGTGCCGATAGCTGAGATTCCAGTTGGTTTGTCACCACTGGAGGTCGGTTTGGTATTTCATGATGGTCGTCTGACGCCTGCAGTGATTGGTGGCTGTCTGATTGCCTTGGTAGATAGACGGGTGATAGCGCTCACTTTTTTGAAGGATGCTGAGAATAAAACTATTGATGCTGCATTGCAGTATTTGCCTGGGGACCATGTCTTGAATCCTTTCGAACGCTATTTGTTACAAGCATTGTTTGTGGGTGGTACGACAGTAAAACTTTCGCAGCTACCAACATTGTTTTCACCTCAATTTTTCCAACAGTTATCAAAGCTTGGCTGGGAGAGTGTGACCAAGAAAGAGCTGTTTATCCCTGGTGCTTTTGTTGATGCGATGCAACAAAATATGGGTGCTCAATTGACCAAGATATTTGTACTGTGGACGATTGGCAGTTTCTTTTTGGTCATTCTTGCGGCACTCTCATTGATGGCGGCAGTGATTTTGGTGCTAGCTAGCCTAGTGTATTTCAATCGCGCCCCCAAGCATGAAAAGTTAACTCTTCTGGGCAAAGAGGTGCTGTGGCATATCAAAGGCTTACATTTGCACTTATATACTGCTGAGCGTTATCGCCATCCTTTTTATGAGCAAGAAAACATCACTGATCCATTCTTGCCTTATTCGATCGCTCTCGAAGTGACGCCACTGTGGGGTAAGGCGATGACGGGGATGCTGATGTCTGGGTTTGCGAGCTCACTCGGGCAGGGGCGTGTATCTAATAAGAACAGGCTGTAGAGTTGGGGGTGTTGTGTATTTGAAAAGTGTGGTATAGTGCGCTGTTGAACTTAAATAAATCACTTTATGATTGAGAGGATTGCTGGTCATCGTCGTCAAACTTCAGCCCGAGCATTGGTGCTTGCAGCATTAACTCAGGTGGCTGCTTGTGCTAGTAGTGCAACTGGTACAAATGGTATCGAAGAGGATGCTGCTGTGGATAGTGGGGTAGTAGATGTTGGTCGTGATGCGGTTTCTCCAGATGGAGGGGCTCAGGATAGTGGGAGACATGATGCTGGCACTGATGTGCAAGTGGATGGCGGACAGCCTGATACTGGGATGACAGCGACTCCAGTGGTTGAACTCTTTTCAGCAGTGGCTGGGTCCCAAGGAAATGTAGGTATCTTTGGTCGTGTTCGTTTGGGGGATAGTTATATTGCTGGTCATACACTTCGTCTTCAAATCCAAGCTGGTGATGGTAGTGTCGATAATTTTGCTGATGGTAGCTATTCTCGCAGTGGAGCGGATAACAATTCGGTCACTATGGATCATGTGTGTGTCAC
Organism: Candidatus Altimarinota bacterium; assembly: GCA_017984655.1. Lineage (GTDB taxonomy): Bacteria > Patescibacteriota > Gracilibacteria > RBG-16-42-10 > RBG-16-42-10 > JAGNZB01. Next base: position 2,622 of record JAGNZB010000048.1, on the reverse strand, counting down.
GAATGGCCCGACTATTACTGTTGGTAATGTGTTGATGCCTAATAGCAGTCGATTTGGTCAAGTATATCTGACTCCAACAGGGTGTCGTGCTGGTGACCATGATAGTGGTTGGTCTATAGCTCGTCTGTATACACCACCTAATGATGTAGATACTGATAGTTCAGTGGATTTGCAAGCTGCAGATCTGAGCTTGGCTGCTCAGCCACGTGGTTCTGTCCGTGTTAACATTCCTCATATTACCCTTCGTCCAGGTGAGCCGAGCGTGCAAGAAGAAATTCGTATCCTGCCAATTGCTGCCAATGTTCGTGTGGGGCAACCATTCTCATCGATTGTTACAGCTCGAAGTTCTAGCGGCTATACTATAGTATGTAATCCGATGCGTGTCGGTTTGGTACCTCACACCAATGGGGAAGATGAAGCTGGTGCTGGCTGTACTGAGGCAATCAATGGTCCTGCCAGTGATCAATTCCGTAGTAATGTTGCTAAAAATGAGATGATCTCTCTAGATAGCTACGCTATCTCAATTGACTATCTTAGCACTGAAAATGGAGTGTTCTGGTCTCGTGGTCGTGGGCTAGTTGATACACAACAGTACTGGACTTTATTTAATTTGGGAGGCGGTATGCATATATTCACTATGACTCCCACTAGTGCTGGTAGAACATCTGCAGGGGTAAACTTATATCGCGAAGCTACTTCTATTGGAACAGATATTGTTCAAGTAAACGTTGAGTAGTGAGGAAAAGTTTGTCTTTTGCGAATCTTTCTCGTACAATTCCCAGACAAAGATTCGTCTTTGTTTTCTCTCGATTTATTCCTAATAATATATAACTTTATGCATGATCATATGAATGAAAGCTGTTGTGGTAGTGGAGCTTGTGGCTCTGAGATGGATGAAGATACTTTGGTTGCGCAAGTGGGTGAGTTGGCACCTGAATTCATGGCTGAGGCCTTGGTTGGTGACAAGATGACTCATGTGAGCAGCAGTGACTTCCATGGTAAATGGATTTTGCTCTTCTTCTATCCTTTGGATTTCACTTTCGTGTGTCCAACTGAGCTTCTTGAGCTCAACAAACGCTTCAAGGAATTTGAAGATCTCAACTGTCAGGTGATTGGTTGTAGTACTGATAGTGTCTATTCTCATCAGGCATGGACCAAAGAAATTGGTAAGTTCAACTTTCCACTTTTGGCTGACATGACCAAAGAGATTGCGGCAGCGTATGGTGTCTTGGTAGAAGGTAAGGGTATCTCACTGCGTGGTGCTTTCTTGATCGATCAAGATGGTGTCCTTCAGTCAGCTACTATCAATAATCTTCCTGTCGGTCGCAACATCGATGAGCTCCTCCGTGTGCTCAAAGCTTTCCAAACAGGCGAGCTCTGTCCAGTCGGTTGGAACAAAGGTGACAAGACCTTGGGCCAAGCGTAATCGCCCTCTAGCTGTTGCTAACAAAAGAGCTGTCTCGTCGATTGCGGGGCAGCTTTTTTGATTCCCAATCAAAAGAGAAGAGATTACAGTGATAGTAGTATTAAATCCTTTCTATGAATGGTTTCCATTATGTTAGTTTAGTTACTTTGGCGTCATTGATTCTCTACATTGTTTTATTATCCAATGTCGGGTTGGCTCGGTATAAATTCGGTGTCAAAGCGCCCGCGATGACTGGTCATGAGACATTTGAGCGCTATGTTCGTGTCCACTACAACACAATCGAACAAATGGTTTTGTTTTTGCCCTCATTGTGGCTCTTTGCTTATTACGTCGATACGACTTGGGCTACTGGACTAGGTCTAGTGTGGTTGCTTGGTCGGATTGTGTATGCGATCAGTTATTATCGCGATCCAGAAATCCGGACCTTGGGTTTTGCATTGTCTGCATTGCCTACCGTGGTGATGTTGGTTGGGGCAATTGTGGCGATTGCTAGCGTAGTACTTGTCTAATTCACTTTTATGTCTGCTGCTCCTCAATTGTGGTTTCGTGCCAAATTATATGGCTATGGCTGGATGCCTGCGAGTTGGCAGGGCTGGACAGTGTTGGCCATCTATCTTTGTGGGGTGATTAGTTTGTCGATATTCATGGCTGACTCTTTGCTCACACTGTGGCAGGTCCTAGCTATAGCACTCTTATTCATCACACAAACAACCCTGCTCCTGATCATTTGTGTACTCACTGGTGAAAGAGCGAGATGGCGGTGGGGAAAGTAAATGGGGAGAGCGAACTATTTAGTATTCGTTTGGTGTGCGAAGCTTCCAATCACTGATATCAAACCCGCCTAATTTGTCTTGAACATACTTGGTTAGGGTGATGACTCTTGGCAGATCATAGTTCGTAATGCACTGACAAAACTGCGTGCTGAAGTCTGGGTCAGGAAATACTGTCACATGATACTTAGTCGCAAAATTATTTTCTGTTAGATACCGATAGATCTTGCTATAAGCTGGTAATTCTAGATTGAGAAAGCCGGCGTAGGTAGTGATCAGGGCTTCTAGGTGCTTGTAGTAGAGTGCTGACTGGAATGGAGATGTCTGTTTGCTGACATCAATCAGGCCGTCCACACTATCCCAGAGAGCGTATTTGTTGAGTTCTTTCCATGTCGCATCTTTGGCTGGAAATGGTTGCTCTAGAAC
>JAGNZB010000047.1 GCA_017984655.1 Candidatus Altimarinota bacterium | reverse complement strand
GACTACAGATCCAGAGCAACTCGCTGTCGGAAAAGAACTTTTGGATCTCTTACCAAGAGCAGACACCATTAAAATACCAGATGAAAGCCAAAGACACATCGTGCCATGGAATATAGTAATCAAACAACAGTTTGGTACAGTGACTCCACCAGAAGAACCTACCGTTGTTGAAGCTAGAAAGCGCATCTGGGAAAGTATGGGTGTTCTTTCAGATCTCCTTAAACATATTCACGCTGAGAACAAAGATTATGAAGCTGAACAAATCAAATCACTATTTGATGAAGCACTTAATTTACTTAAAGCTGATGGATGGAATGTCCAAATTACTACTGACAGTAGAACTGGCATTAGTGTGCAGCAAGAAAATAAAGTAGTAAAAATACCCAGTACTAGAAAAGTAAGCTCCGCCAAACTAGCAGGTTTGATCGCGCATGAAATCGGCATCCACGTCGGCCGAAGAGCCAGTGGAGAGCGATCACAACTTCAACTATTAGCTTTAGGGCTAGACCGTTACGAAGGTGGTGAAGAAGGGGTAACTAGGCAAGCAGAAAAAATTATTGAGGGTGAACCGATTACCGAGTTTTCCGGACTGGAGCCTTACCTTGCAATTGCATTAACTAAAAGTTGTGGTTTAGAAAATCAACCAAAAGATTTTCGCCAAGTATACGAGGTACTCTATCGCCATTTTTATTTTCAAAAACTTCCTCCACTTCAAAAAAAACTCGCCATAATTGCAGAAAAGAAAACAAAACTTGCTGAGCTCACAGTTTCGGAAGAAAATATGCCATCGATTACAGCCCTACAACAAGCTATTAGTGAACTAACCAAAGTGGATCCTACTGAAGCAATGATCAAAGATGCCCAAGATGCAGCTTGGAACAGAACTGTACGAACATTTCGTGGCACCGACTGCAAAACCCCTGGGGTTTGTTTTACTAAAGACATGATTTATCGTGAGGGGCAAATTGGCACATGGGATATCACTAAACAGGACCCCGACCAAATGGTCACATTCTCAGTGGGCAAATTTGATCCCAATGATCCACGCCATCTCTGGGTACTCCAACAGCTGAAGATCTCTGATCAAGACTTGGGACAAGCAGCATAACTGCTTTGCATTGCATACGCTGAACTAGTAGGATACAAAAGAACTCTCTGTCTAGGCACGTATGCTCGATCCTATTGTTGAAATCAAAGCCAAGCTTCCGATCGAAGAGCTAGTCAAAGATTATGTCCAGCTCAAGCGAGCAGGGCGTAATTTCAAAGGTCTCTGTCCTTTTCATCAAGAAAAGACACCATCTTTCATAGTCAGTCCTGACAAGGGGCTAGCTTACTGCTTTGGCTGTCATCAAGGCGGTGACATCTTCAAATTCTACATGACAGTAGAGAAAGTAGAGTTTGGTGATGCGATTCATGACCTCGCCGAACGAGTAGGGGTGATGCTCGACACCACCAAGATGCCCGCGATTTCAGTCAGCAAAGATGAGAAAGAGCGCTTACGACATTTGCTCAAGCAAGCGCAAGAGTTTTTTAGAGAACAAGGCAAAGTAGCACCGAAGGCGCAGCAGTATCTTGAGAAGCGCACTCTTTCAGCTCAAACAGCCCAGACATTTGGTATTGGGTACGCCCCTGAAGCTTGGCAGCAGCTGACCGATTATTTGATCAGCCAGAAATTCACCAATGCCGAGCTCGTCAATGCCGGGGTCTCGATTATTGATGAGAAGAATCCCTCTCATAGCCACGACAAATTTCGGGATCGCATCATGTTCCCTTTCTATGGCGATCGCGGTGAGATCATTGGCTTTACAGGACGAGCACTGACTGAGGAAAACATACCGAAGTACCTCAACTCACCCGAGACTATTCTGTTTCACAAAAGCGCCTTTATCTATGGCCTCTATCAAGCAAAGACTGCGATTCGGGAAAGCAAAACTGCAATTGTAGTAGAAGGCCAGGTGGATTGTCTCAGCTGTGTACAGCATGGACTAACGAATACAGTAGCTGTATCAGGGACTGCCTTTACCGCCAAACATCTTGAGATCCTGCGGCGACAAGTAGAAACCTTACTGTTTGTATTCGACGGCGACAATGCCGGCAAGCAAGCAGCACTACGCATCATGCCCGAAGTCGTGGCACTACCTGAAACCAAAGCCAGATTTGTACTGCTTCCTGATCAGCAAGATCCCGACAGCATGCTGCAACAAGATGAAGCAGCATTCCGTAGCTTGCTGATGACCGCTTTAGACTGGCTTAGTTTCATCATCCAGGCTTTTTTCCCTCAAGCAGATTGGAATGATGTCGAGCAACAAAAGTCACTGCTCAAGCTGACAATCCCCCTGATCAAACGACTGCCCCACCCCTTTGACCAAGATACGGCTATCACTACCCTAGCAAAGCTTATCAATAAGCCAGCACAATTGATTTACAAAACACTACGCACTTACAAAATTGATGCGGTAGCGAGCACTGTCAAACCGTTGCAATCTACAAGCGATCCGTTGCTCTATACACTAGCTTTTTACGCACACTTCCATCAGTTCATCGATGACCTCAATGATCCATCGCTACTACAACTTCTTCCCGAGCCCTGGACAAACATTTACAGAATCACCTACCAGTACTATAGTGCCCCTCGAGTATCAAGCGACATCAGCAGCTTACTTCTTCAATTCCCTCCAGCCTTTTCGGCTGATTCTTTTTCTCTGCAGCTCCTACGCATCGATGAAGACTATCAAAGCTATGACATTGATCGGCTGACTACTGAGAAGCACAAATTGCTTACTCGGCTCAAGACCCATCTCAAACAAGCTTCACTGCGTAGTATCCAAACCGAGCTCAAGAAAGCTCAAATCGAGGACAATCAAGAATTGATCAAGAAGCTCCTAGCTGACACCAATCGCCTGCTACAACTGCATACTTAACTCATTCCACTGTGGGAAAAAAAAGTATCAAACGTGAACAAGACTCCCTAGCAAAATATCCTGCTGAAGTACGTTTACTAATCAAAAAAGGAAAAGAACAAGGCTTTGTCACACAACAAGAAGTGATGCACGCAATTCCAGAGTTTGAAACCAACCTGGAAGTTGTCGAAGATGTGATGATGCAATTCCTCGAGCATGGTATCGAGATCGTCGATAGTCAGGAACAATTCATTTGGCAATCTCAAAAAGAAAAAGAACCAAAAGAAGCCAAAGACAAAAGCTCAGAAGAAAAACTGCGTGACAAATTTCTTTCTACCAACAAGAAAAACTTCGCCCTTGGTGATATCGCTGGCGATTCTATCCGCATGTATTTGCGCGAGATCGGCCGTGTAGAGCTCCTCAATGCAGAGGAAGAAGTGATGCTGGCAAAACGCATCACTAAGAATGACCCCGTAGCCAAGCGCCAACTTGCCGAAGCAAATCTCCGTCTGGTCGTTAGTATCGCCAAGAAATATGTTGGCCGTGGTTTGTCATTGCTCGACTTGATTCAGGAAGGCAATATCGGTCTCTTTCGTGCGGTAGAAAAATTTGATTATCGCAAAGGTTTCAAATTTTCTACCTATGCGACATGGTGGATTCGTCAGGCGATCACTCGGGCGATTGCTGATCAAGCACGCACCATTCGTATTCCTGTACACATGGTGGAGACGATCAATAAATTCACCCATACCCAGCGCCGTCTTGTGCAAGAGCTCGGCCGTGAGCCACTGATTGAAGAAATCGCCTCAGAGATGGATATGGATGTGAAAAAGATTCGCTATATCAAGAAGATTTCACAAGACATTGTCTCCCTGGAAGCCCCTGTTGGCTCTGATGGTGATAATTCTGGTAAACTCGGTGACTTTATTGAAGATGATGTCACCCTCAGTCCATCATCACAGGCTGCTCGACAACTACTGAAAGAAGATGTCCACCGCCTCCTTGATTCACTCACTCCTCGTGAACAAAAAATCATCCGCATGCGTTTCGGTTTGGATGATGGTATTGGGCACACATTAGAAGAGGTGGGCCAGGAATTTGGCGTCACTCGTGAGCGTATTCGTCAGATCGAAGCCAAAGCTTTGGTCAAGCTCCGTGAACATCCCGATAGTGTGAGAATCAACTTGAGCAAAGCAGAACAAGCTCAAGACAATGATCTCAACTTCCTCAATACTAGTATGAGTTTCAATTACTTCCCCGATCTAGTCTTTTTTGGACCACCGGGATCAGGTAAGACCACTCAAGCAGGTAAGTTGACCAAGCTTTATGACATGGCTGTTTTCGACTTGCCATTTGAGCTCCAAAAGACGATGAAGCAAGACACGCAGCTCGGACGCAAGGTCAAGCAACTCCTAACAGGAGGACAAGTAATCCCTAGTGACATCTTGCAACAAGTAGTGGAGAACTTCATCAAGAATATTAGCAGTGAGAAACCAATCATCTTTGATGGTTTCCCTCGCAACCTCGCTCAAGCTGACTTCTTCAACCGTCTGATCAGTCAATACAAACGTAATTTTGTCGCAGTCTTATTCAATGTTGGCGACGACCACGCCTTGACTCGCATCACCAAAAAGAAAGTCTGTAGCTACTGCCAAAGTATCTACTCAGCTGACTCAGCCCTAGAGACATGTGAGAAGTGTGACAACGACCTCAAGCTCGTCAAAGAAGACAATATCGTCGGCATGAAATTGCGCCTCAGCAACTACTACCAAGAGACCTCACCAATTGTCTCTCTCTATGAGAAGATGGGCAAGCTGATCAGCATCAATGCTGATGAACGAGAAGAAGATGTCTATACCACTATGACTGATAGATTGGAGGGATTTGGATTAGATAAAAAACGAAAAGCAGCACGAAAGTAAACATACAATCATAAAAAAGGCACTCATGATAATTAGAGTGCCTTTTTTGATATGAGAGAAATCAATTACAAATGAAGGAATAAGAATGAAGCCCCCATTGAGCCCAATTTATAATTTGTAATTTGTAATTTATAATTCCCTTATTATCGCAGCCGATGCACATCTTGATAAATCGCTCTTGCTTTATCATGGAGCTTCAAGCGACGGTAGGCTCGGGCCAATAATTCTATGTACTCTTTCTTGGGTGCTCGATCGATGAGGATCTCTAATGTTTTTACTGCTTCTTCATATTTTCCAGCAAGCATTTGAATCTTGGCTGCCTGCTCATACCACTCGATATTGTCTGGGAAATGGAAAATGAGCTTATTGACGACAACCAACGCACGAGGATAATCCTGCAAAGCCAAATACGCTTCGACCAGACGGACATGGACATCAATATAGTGATCAGGTGGCAAATCACGCTTCAGCGTTTCTTCCAAATACTTGACCACTTTTTTGTAGTCTTTTTTCTGACCAATTTTATCAGCGATCTTGATCAGTTCTGAGAATGACATGTCGTGCAGACTATTCTGGAACATCCGCTCTAGATTGATAGTTTGTTCTGCAATCTGATCAGGCACACCAAATTCTTCATGCAGTGGCAAACGAACCCCTCGGTAGTAGAGATACAAACGTCTCGCTACGGTAATCCCAATTGTCAACCAAGAGACACTAGCCAAGGACAACCAAAATGCATTCATATCAAGTCAAGAAAAAGTATTCCAACAATGGCTTCACCTTACTATGTGATTGCGCCAATGATAATGTAAACAACCATTTCTGAACAGTGGGGAGATCACTACGGTGCTGCCAGAGATAGAGGGAGAGATCTCGACTGATCGAGGACCAAGTTGTTTGCTTATCTAGCTTATCGATCAGTGGTTGCTTTTTGAAGAGGGCAAGCTCACTCGAAAACAGCTGATCAAATATGTCAGCATGCGGGATAGCGGCTACCTCGCCACTGCCACCAAGACGCCAAACACTGACCCGCGATAGCAAAGGTTTGCTCACCAAACGAATCCGAGTCGTGGTCAGCAAAAATATCGTATGTGCGGGTGCCTCTTCCAACAGCTTCAACAACATCTGCTGAGCAGGCAATGTCATCAGATCAATTTGTTCGATCACCCCGATGCGCATCGCAGTCACCGCTTGTAATTGAAAGTGCTTCCGAAACACCCGAGTGGCATCGACATCAATACTGCCCTCGAGAGGCGCGAGCTGAAAGTGATCGACAGCTACGCCACCTTTGAGCTCGGTGACGATCTGTTCGAGATTGGTCTGCAAGAAATCAGGCGACTCAGTATAGAGTAGGTAAACATGAAAAGATTTACCTTGCTTGATTTGCTGTGACAATGCATGCTCTGGATGTTTCATAAGTGAACTTGCGAGACAGGTATCGAGAAGATACCATAACCTTACCATCTGTTGAATGCCCTATGCCGGTTGACTCATCCACCCCCACCAAGAAACTAACGCCGATGTTGCGTCAGTATTTCAGCATCAAAGCCAATCACCAAGACTGCATTCTGCTCTTTCGATTGGGGGACTTTTACGAGATGTTTGCTAGTGACGCCGAGATCGCGAGCTCCGTCCTCCACCTAGCACTGACAGCTCGTCACAAAGGAAGCGAGAATGAGATTGCGATGTGTGGATTTCCCCACTTTAGTAGCGAACAATATATTCGCAAGCTGATCAAAGCTGGTTACAAGATTGCTATTTGCAATCAGACTAGCAGTCCTGACTTACCCGGTATTGTGGAAAGAAGCGTCACCCGAGTGGTCACTCCTGGCACCATGATCAATGACACCGACGAACAACATCAGATTCGATTGTTGGCCGCCATCAATCAGCGTCAAGGCTATTGGGAAATTTTGTTTTGTAATGTCAGCACTGGTGAGCTACTCCCCGGTCACGGCACCACTCTTCCCGACATTATTGATCAGATTCGGATTCGTGACCCACAAGAACTGCTGATCCCCGCATCATTGATTGCTGTAGTGAAGCCACTCTTGGACCAGAGCAATCTCAATGTCCTGATCAGTAGTGTGGCCGCGGGCAATGCCCCCGATACCATGCTCCGTCAGTACATTAGTCAAACCCAACAAACCGAGGCCTATCATCTGCACGCAGAGCAACAAAGCACCCTACCCACGGTCGCTCTCGATGAGATGACGGTGAGAAACTTAGATATCGTCCGTAATGCTCATGATGGCAAAGTCCATGGATCATTACTGGACAGTATCAATGCTACGGTGACCGCACATGGCTATCGCCTTCTCCATAGTATGCTCCTGCATCCTTTGGCTGATGCCAAACTGATCACCCATCGGCTTGACCTAGTCACAGCACTCTGCCAATCCAGTCAGTTCCGCCAAGATATCCAAGGCTATCTCAAGCAATGTAGTGATATTGAGAAAGTAGTTGCCAAAATTGCCCTCAAAAGTGCTAGCCCGAGAGATCTCGGTCATTTACTGGCGACCCTCCAAGTCTTATTACCCCTAGCTAGTCATATCACTCAATTTCCTCAAGCAATCATTAGTAATTTAGCCCAAGCCTTAGTACCACCAACTGACATTCTCAATCTCCTCACCACAGCACTGAGCACTGAGATCTTGCCATTGACTGCTGGTGAGGGTGAATGGATCCGACCTGGTTTTGATCCAGAGCTCGATCAGATCCGCAGCACCGTAGCCGATAGCCAACAGTGGCTTAGTCAGTACGAAGCAGAAGAACAACAAAAAACTGAGATTACCAACTTGAAAGTGCGTTTCAATAACATTACTGGATTCTTTATTGAGATCTCCAAAGCCAGTCTCCGCGACGCCACACCAGAAAAGATTGCCCACTTGATCCGCAAACAAACACTAGTCAATGCAGAGCGTTATTCATCTACTACCCTCCACGCATTCGAAGCAACCTACCTGACTGCCAATGAAAAAGCACAAACTCGTCAAACAGTATTATTTGATCAGCTCTGTCAGCAAGTAATTGCTGAGAAAGACCGGCTACAAGAACTAGCACAACAAGTTGCTGAGCTAGATGTCTGGGTCAGTCATGCCGAGACAGCGACACAGTATCACTTTGTCCGGCCTACTATCAGTGATGATGAGACGCTGACGATCGAAGGTGGTCGTCACCCGATTATCGCCAAGAAAATGGGCCCATCATTTATTGCCAATGACACTGAGCTTGATCAGCAAGATCATCAGTTGATGCTGATCACCGGACCGAATATGGGTGGCAAAAGTACTTATCTGCGCCAAGTAGCATTGATTGAAATTTTATTCTTGATCGGTAGTTTTGTGCCAGCAACTCGAGCTCATTTACCAATGGTAGATCGTATTTTCACTCGTATCGGAGCCCAAGATCATTTGCTCCGAGGGATGTCGACATTTATGGTAGAGATGAGTGAGACTGCCAATATTCTCCGCAGTGCTACTAGCAAAAGTCTGATTATCCTCGATGAAATCGGCCGCGGCACATCCACCTATGACGGCCTCAGCATTGCTTGGGCAATTTGTGAATACCTAGTCAAAACTGTCAAAGCAAAGACACTGTTTGCCACTCACTATCATGAACTGATCAATGTAGTCGACAAGCTCCCTGGCGCATTCAATGCCAGCGTCGCGATTGCCGAACAAAACAGCAGTATCACATTCCTCTACAAGATCGTCCCGGGCGGTGTCGGCAAAAGCTATGGTCTAGAAGTAGCCCGTCGAGCCGGCTTACCAAGCACAGTTCTCCAGCAGGCAAAACAGATTCTCCACACCCTAGAGACAGCAAAATCTCCGGACATCAAACAACCAACACTCCTAGACAGCACAACAGAACCAACAGTCGAGATACCAACTTTCGTCCACGAACTCAACCATCTAGATATCAATCAACTAAGCCCAATGGAAGCACTGCTGAAGTTGAAAGAGTGGAAAGACCAGAATTCAAATTACAAATTATAAATTACAAATTACAAAGGCTCTAGACTAGCAGACGGAGAGATTTAAGGTGCTTTTTGAGGATAGTACCAAGTTCCTGTTCGAGGGTGAAGGATTCTTTGCTATATCGCCATTCGCATTCTTTGAGATGCAGTGCGAATTTG
>JAGNZB010000046.1 GCA_017984655.1 Candidatus Altimarinota bacterium | reverse complement strand
TTCACGTACTGTATGAGTTTCTCCGGTTGCAACCACATAATCATCAGCCTCAGGCTGTTGTAGCATCAGCCACATCGCCTCAATATAATCTTGAGCATGCCCCCAATCTCGAATACTACTCAAGTTGCCCAAATAGAGTTTTTTGTCCAAACCAGCCTTTATTCTTGCCAATCCACGAGTAATCTTCCTAGTCACAAATGTCTCCCCCCGTCGCTCTGATTCATGATTAAACAAAATTCCATTGCAGGCAAACATATTATAACTCTCTCGATAATTCTTTGTAATCCAATATCCGTACAACTTAGCGCAAGCATAAGGCGATCGAGGATAAAAAGGCGTAGTTTCCTTCTGGGGAATTTCTTGAACCTTTCCATACATTTCTGAAGAAGAAGCCTGATAAAACTTTGAACGCAACCCATTTTCACGAATCGCATCCAAAATACGCAAAGTACCAAGCCCAACCACATCAGCTGTATACTCTGGAATATCAAAACTCACCCGAACATGACTCTGAGCACCTAAATGATAAATCTCCTCTGGTTGTAACTTAGCCAATAATCTCGATAAATTACTACTATCGCTTAAATCTCCATAATGGAGAAACAAATTCACATTATAAATCGCAGGATCAGAATATAAATGATCAATTCTACTAGTAGTTATGGTACTCGTTCTTCTGATGACACCATGTACCTCATATCCTTTTTCCAAAAGGAACTCAGTCAGATATGAACCATCTTGACCGGTAATACCTGTAATGAGAGCCTTTTTTTTCATATACTATATACAATTGCTATAAGGTTAACTACTCAACTTACTTCGCCAGTAGCTGAGAATGTCCAGTAATGTTTGCTCAATTGAATGGAGTAATTGATGCTCCCCTATGAGCTGATTAAGCTTGGTCGTATCAGCAACCAATAGTGTAGTATCTTGAGATCTTTCACGTGCTCCATCCACCTCAACTTGCACTGGTACATTTATAAATGAAAGTATCATATTGAGCAAATCTCCGAGCCTATATCTTACACCACTACCAACATTATAAATTTCATAAGACACCCCTGTAGTTAATAAGAGATGATATATTTTTACAATGTCTCTTACATCCATAAAATCTCGCACAGATTCAATGTTCCCAACTTTAATAATTGGCTCCTGCTTACCAAGCTCAATTGCCACGGCCTGTTTACACCAATCAGACAAAACATATTCCGCAGCTTGCCCCGGTCCCGTATGGTTAAAACTGCGAGATACTATCCAAGGTAAAGGATAATGTAACAACATCTTCTCCGTATCTATTCTTGATTGTGCATAAGGAGAGGTGGGAACCACCTCGTCAATCTCACTAAGATGATCATTGGTGGTCATACCATAAACCACAGCTGAGGAAACATAAAGAAATCGAGCCTGAGGAACCTTGCTTTGAAGGGCATCCAAAATGTTTCTTGAGCCCTCAACATTTACTTTATGAACCAATGTCGGATCTTGAAAGCTTGTTTTGACCAAACTATAAGCAGCTAAATGAAATACTAAGTCAGGACGAACTTTTTCAATCACAGAAGCAACGAATTCCCGATTAGTTATATCTCCTATGTGAAGATTATTTTGAGACGATTGACTTCTCTCAATCCCATGAGTCTCATAACCAAGAGTCTTCAAGTAATCTACAAGATACTTTCCCACAAAACCTCCAGAGCCAGTAACCAAAGCTTTCATACAAGTCTCAAATTATTTGGTAATTGATTGCCTATCAAGAAAAATCAAAACGAATCACTAAAACTTAAAATTAAAGGCTACTAGGCCATCATCACTGTTATTTTTCTGCACATAAAAAGTGAACTGCTTGTCCTGCCAATCATACACAGTGCCATCAACATGATGGAACGCCAATGTCACCAAGAACTTCCCCTGAAGTAGGGGTAAATTATCACAGACAAGATCAATAGTTCCCTCCCCTTTCAACTCCAGCTTCTTTCTACGCAACGACGTGTTTGTCCCATAAATATGAACATCTGTATCACTATAAATTGCGATTCCCAATACGACATCATCTAGAGCAGGCACATTTTTCTGGTAATGAACCCGAATCAGGAATTGATCGCCAGACAAAAACGTTTTATTTTTGTGGCCAAATTTATCAATAAATTCAACTCGTTGAATAACTATCGGCTTTTGTTTGAGAGTGTCGCTCGTCAACGTAGGAATAGCTTTCTCTTCATCATTATCCTTGTACAAATAGTAATCCACCACCTCATTAGGATCACCAATCATCTGTAACTTACTATCTTTAATGTACATTACTCGGTTACAGAATTGACGAACAGAACCCAAATCATGTGATACAAAAATAATGGTTTTCCCCTGTTTTTTAAACTGTCTAAAAGTATCAAAACACTTTTGCTGAAAGCTAGCGTCACCTACAGCTAGTACCTCATCTAATAAAATAATATCGGCGTCAGCCTGAATAGCCACCGCAAACGCAAGACGGACTTGCATACCACTAGAAAAAAACTTCAATTTTTGATCTACAAAGTCCTCTAATTCAGCAAAGGCTATAATGCTTACAAACTTATTATCTATCTCCTCTTTAGGCAATCCCAGTATTGAGGCATTGAGATATACATTTTCTCGAGCTGTCATTTCCGGATTGAAACCAACACCCAATTCCAAAAATGGCGAGATCAGGCCATCAATTTTGATCATACTCCCCTTATCAGCCTTATAAATCTTCGACAGGATCTTCAACAGTGTAGACTTACCGGAGCCATTGCGACCAATAATCCCAAAAAACTCCCCTTTCTTCACTGAAAAACTGATATCCCCCAAAGCCTTAAATATCCGCTTAGGATTACGGCGGTGAAGATTGAACAGTGTATCCTTCAACGTATTTCGTTTCTCCGTAGGTACAATAAAAGTCTTGCTGAGATTTTTCACCTCAATTACAACAGGCTGCTCTGCTGTATTCCTTACATTCTTGTGAGTGGATTTCTTGAATTTTTTCATACAATTTATAGTTCTTCAGCCGCTAGAGGTTCAAAACGAGAGAAAACCAAGAATCCCAAACTAAACAAAACTAAAGCAGCAAAATACACATACAGAATCCCTAACAAACTAGGCATAGCCCCCTCAATCAGCAACAAACGAGCATACTGAATAATCCCAGTAATCGGATTGAGTAATAAAGCAAATTGATACTTCTCAGGCACAAAATGTAACGGATACACTATTGGAGAAAGCCAAAACCCTACTTGCAACAAAACTTCCCAAACCTGATTAATATCTCGAAACTTTATGAACAAGCCCGCCAAAAGCAAAGAAATACCCATTGAGAAAACATAAAGCGGCAATAAAATTAGCGGGAAAAGCAACATATACGGCGTAAAAGCTAACCCAGTCAACAACGCAAAGATAAAAAACACCAACAAATTAAAAAACAAGCCGATGAAAGCACTCACAGTGGAAGCTAATACCACAATAATACGGGGGAAATATACTTTTTTTATAATACTAATCTTGCTAGCCAATGCCACCAATCCCATCGTAGTTGACTCAGTAAAGAAGTTCCAAATCATGATACCCAGCAACAGATATAACTGATAATTAACAATATCCCACCGAACAAAGGTTGAAAACACAAACCACATCACACAAAAAAGTGATAACGGCTTCAGTAATGACCACAAATAGCCCAAATATGAACCATAATATCGCAACTTAAAATCATTGGCTGCGATCACCCATAATAACTGCCAAAAGCTATTTTTTTTCATTCGCTGAAGTTGAAAACCATGCTATCGCCTTTTTAGCATAGCTGTCCCAAGAGAACAATGATGCCTGAAGTACAGATTTGTGTTGTAAGTCTTTTTTTAAGGCAGGTGTAGAAAGAACCTGTATCAACCTATCGGCCAGCTCTACAGGCTGTGAAGGGTCAAAGTACAAAACAGCATCTCCACCAACTTCTGGCAAACTCGACGCATTAGAACTAATACACGCAGTCCCACAGGCCATAGCTTCTAGTAGTGGCAACCCAAACCCTTCATAGATACTCGGGAACACAAACACAGCAGCAGCACTATACAAAGCAGGCATATCTTCACGAGCCACATAATCAGTCATAATAATATCCGATCGATAGGGTGAAGCATCAATCTTTTCTAGAATCGGCTCATATTTCCAGCCCTTTTTACCAGCAATCACTAATTTATATTTCAAATCCGTATTCGCCCGCATTTGATCATAGGCTTCAACCAAACAGGCGACATTTTTACGTGGCTCTATAGTACCCAAATACAAGATATAAGGGGCATCAATGTGGTACTTTTTGGGAATATCCGGTCGGCTTGTGGGCACAAACATCGGATCTTTGCCAAGATGAATCATGGTCACCTTACCCTTGGCTTTGGGATACAAACGCACAAGATCATTCATTGTGCTATATGAATAGCATGTAATAGCAGTACTATTTCTGACTATCAACGGGAGAAACACCTTATGCACAATCGTACTAAATGATAAATGCACGCTTGGCAGCAAAACTGGTGTCAGATCAAGGATAGTATTGAGACGAATAATACGCTTAGGCAAATTAAAAGGACCTGTATGCCCAAGATCCCAAACAGCATCGACATTAAGTTTCCTTAACAATCTTGGAATCAAGTAGAAAATCCGCCAGCTAGCATATGCTCTGATATTGCGATGGTTCGGCACAATATAGTTCTCTGTAGTATCGAAGAATGGATTTTGACATGCATGGATAAACACATATTGATTTTCCCGATCATTCCTGAGCAAGGCTTGAATAACTTCTTTCGCATAAAAATGCACACCAGCATGTTGTTCATCTACCGGATCGGCAATTATCGCTATACGCATATAAACAGCTTAAGACTGACAATCAATGCCACACACAGTAATAACAAAACAACCCGCCAACAATGATTGAACTATAACTATGGGCGGTGCATTGTCAACAGAATCACCCAACACAACGCTTATACAGAGCCAAGTAACCCTCTGCCGTATTCGTCCAAGAAAATGTTTTTGCTGATAGAGATTGAAACTCATTACGATAAGCAGCTTGAAGAGCAGCAGCAAAAGAGCCAATAGTACAATCCGCACTCACTATCACTCGACCACTGACAACCTCAGGCAACGCATCGACCGGTGTAATCACAATCGGTAGATGCATAGCACAAGCCTCAGCAGCAAAGAACCCAAACCCCTCAGTGAGCGATGGCACCGTGATCACATCAGCCATTGCTAAGTACTGTGGCAACAGAGATCGCTCCACACTATCGATGATCTTGATAGTGTGAGCCACCCCACGTGCAGCCAAAGCCACTAATTTCCGTCGCTTCCCCAGCGGCTCAGATCCCAAGATCAATAACAAAACAGCATCAGATGGCAACTGAGCTTGTTGCCAAGCACTGATCAGTAATTCCCCGCCCTTCGTCACACCAGGCCTCCCAGCGAAGAGAAAGAGCTTGGCTTGATCACTAATTCCCAAAGAAGCTCGCAGCCCCTCAGGAGCTCGTTGAGACACAAATAGCTGGCTATCTATACCATTGGTAATGACAGTCACCTGATCATCACCAATACCCCGAGCTAGTAATTGTCTCTTTGTACTCTGCGATACTGCAACATAGTGATCAAAACTAAAAGAAAAAACATATCGCTCATAGAAGAATGCTGACAAACCAGCAAGACCAAGCGAAAGCCATCGCTTCGCCAGATATTCATGAACGATCAGAACTACCTTTGCTTTGGTAAATGACCTAAGCCGAGCAGCTAACACTGCTGCGCTATACGTAGCGGCCTGAATAATATCCACACCATCTAGCAGTGACAGCGCAGCTTTGAAGGCTTGATAAGGAAATAGCGCCCGATGCCAGGTAGCAATTCGCACAATCCGAACACCATTGAGCACTTCCTCTGACTGAGCACCAGATATCTGTTGTGTTAGCACCACAACCTCATGCTTAGCAGCAAGTGACTCAGCCAATTTTTGATAGAGCGTCTCCGCCCCACCCACATTCGGATAATAATAATCAACAATCAACAATATCTTCATCTAAGATCACTTATGGTCACTACTCCGGCCAAACCACCAATACTGCAGCGATACTAAACACCAGATACTAAAAAAGAAATAGCAAGGTGCCAGATGCTTGCTCAGTTCATGAACCCCATCCCCCAAGAAAACCGTAATGAATTGTAATGGTACAAGCACAGTCAATGCCAAAATCAGTACTGTGGATCGAGTCAACTTTCGCTTGATCAAGAAATAAGCAGCCTGAACTAAACTCAGTGGCACAGCCAAGTACAGCAGGTAAGGTAGCATCCACTGCCACCACACCAAAATTGACCGCTCTCCTACAAATGCAACGGGACGAGTTTCCAGGTCGGACAAAACATTATCAGTAGCCAACACGAAGGTATCTACCAGTTTGCGCCCAAAGAATAATGGATGAGTCACATAATACCCCACGATACTGCTCCGATCCACTTTTTGATAGAACTCTCCAAGCACAGGATCTTGCTGATCACCAGACCAAAAATCCTGACCAATATGTCTAGCATAGAGCGCAGCATCCAAACCAAAATCTCCCAGTACATATTTATCATCAGGATCACTCACGAGTCCCGTAAAAAAACTATTATAAATATTCGGTTGGGTCGCTGTCTGATCACCAGCAAAGTTTGTCAGAATCGCAATCGGACAGAGCAACACTACAGCAGACATCTTCACTACTCCCCAAGACTGATCCCGATACTTGATCAACAAAGGCACCAAAAGCACCACATCAATCGATTGTGATACTTTGCTGAGGATCAAACCAGCCAGCACCAATAGCTCCCACCAAAAGTGCTCTTTCTGATCCAAAAACAACCCAAGCCACAACAAAGCAAAAATGAAAAAAGCGCTCTCTTGATAAAACGACACAAAATAACTAGTAAACAAACTATCACTGAGCACCAGAACAGCCAGAACACCCAGCACGAGCACACCCACCAACTTTCGGGGCACCAATGCCTTGAGAAAACGATAAAAAGCATAACTATACGCCACACAATGCACAAAACCCAACAGCAACAAAGAGAAGCTGGTTGATAAAGCAATACCTGAAAGAACATAAGCAATCCCCACAAACACCAGTCCAGTACTCAGCTCTTCCCACCGAAAATCAGTAGTCTTCACATAATCAAGCTCCAGAGCGGTAAAGGTCTGAGGCGAACTACTCTGAGAATAAAGCCCAAAAGGATTGCTAAGACGCCAATAATCATGATTATCAGCCAAGCCCAAAGGATGTGGCCAAAGTAACCCACAGCCAAGCAGCAGCAAGAATCCAACGGCAAACACCACCAGCAGCACTTGATTACGAGAATTCTTCAATGCTGAGCGCAAAAACGCCCCTATTTTTTGATAGAAGGTGGACATTCTCCATCTTTTAAAGCAATTCCTCGCACCACTCGTGTCAGCTTCATCTCCAGCTGCTCCACCCCGACCATCAACTGAAATACAATATAAAACAACAACACAAACCCAAAGAATATCAACACATTGAGACCAGACTTAATCCCCAAGAACCCAGACAGTCCCTCCACCGTTTGCGGATACATACCCAAATAACCAAATGCCCCCCAAATCACAAACCAAACGATCATCTCCCGCACCGTCTTTTCATGCCGACGAAACCGAGAAATCACCTTCAAGATCATCAGAAGCGCAAACAGTGGCGCAAGAATATTGAGCAAAGTCATAAATCAACGCATTAAGCTACGAACAATTAGTTTAAACACCGTCGTCAAACCAGTAGCGATATTCTGTCCCTTGGCCATAGTGTCCTCAGAATAATAAACTGTGATCGGAAACTCCCCATAGCTCAGCCGAGCCGTACTAACTTCTCGCACAATCTCACTACAGAACTCAAAACCATTGGCGGTCACTTCAATATGTTTGAGCGCCTTGGCCGTAAATATCTTAAACCCCGTCTGACTATCAGTAAGCCAAATACCTGACAACAAGAAGGTCACCAAATTACCAATCAAATTGGCCAAACGCCGCAAAAGCGGTACCTGGTTGGCTTTCATAAATCTACTACCAAACACAATATCCTTATTGTTTGCCCGCAGATACTCAAGCATCGGGATCAGATCATGTGGCTCATGCTGACCATCACCATCCATAGTGGCGATAAAGTCAGCCCCGGACAACTTAGCATAGGCAAGCCCAGTCTGCGTCGCCGCCCCAGGACCACAATTGATAATATGACGCAACACAATCGCTCCCGCTTCCTGAGCACGGATACTGGTCAGATCCTCACTACCATCATCGACCACCACCACATGATCAGCAAACTGCTTGATTGCCAACACCATTTTGGCAATACGATCAGCTTCGTTGAAAGCAGGCACCACAACAATAACACTCATATTAGCGAGGAATTTCAAAAAGAATGATACCAGCACTGTATTGGGATGGATCAGTTGGCGCAACTACTTTGAGGTTTTTCAAAGCAAATTGGGTAAAGCGGCTGACCTTTTTGTGTAATGTGCCATTCTTATCCCGCTCAATAGTCTGCGTATTAGTGTCATACACAATATAAGCAAAACCAAGCTGCTGCAGCCGCTCCACGGTCCGAGCATCACTACTGGCATCACCATCCAGACAACGGAAAGTATCGAGCTGAGCATCATCAAAAACACGCTGGCGATTATTGTCGATAAAGTAGTTGATAAATGTCCCAATCCGGTAGATATAGCGATCCTTACTACTAGCGAAGGGCTCTTGATTGAGCACATCAATAATCGCAGGGTAAGAAGCATTGGTACCAGCGATAATTTGTTGTTCATTCTTCAAACCAAAACTATAAGCCATCTGACCCACACTACCAAGCTCAGTTTCACGGAGCAATGTGGTAGATGTCAGTGAAAGAATAATCAACAATGGCACCCACCAGCGAGCACCAGGCAAATGAACCTGCGCCAATGAACGGAAGCGCATCACCAACAACAATGCTGGCAAAAAACCAGCAATGCCATACCAAGGAATACCCGAAGACACAAACAGCCAGAAGTACCACACAATACCAAAGAACACTGCCACTTCCTGCCACAATTCTGGCCACTGTTCACGTTTCCAAAACAAAATCAGCAGAGGAATAAAGCTTAAAAACAAAAAGCTGATGTCCACATAAAAACCAGGCTGATTAATATTCATGGTCATATCCCAAGGCAAACCGAAATATTTCGTCAAAGGGTTGATATCATCACCAATATAACGTCCCAGTTCTTCCTCTGCACCAGAAACCAC
>JAGNZB010000045.1 GCA_017984655.1 Candidatus Altimarinota bacterium | reverse complement strand
CCACTCAAGGGTGGCACAATCAGCAAGTTATTTTCCACACATCCCCCACTTGAGGATCGTATCCGCATCCTGCGAGGGATGAATAAATAGTCCAGCCAGCATGAGATCATTATCACATCAAGAGGCGGCTACCCGTCTGGAAAAATTACGACAAATCTTGGCTGAGTGGAGTTACCATTATTTCACCGAGAACAAGCTGCTTTTTTCTGAAGCCGCTCGTGATGACTTGAAACAAGAGCTAATCCTTCTAGAAAGTGCTTATCCAGACTTGATCACGCCAGACTCACCCAGTCAGAAAATTGGTAGTGTGCTCAGTGGTCGACTACCAAAGGTCCCCCACCTTACTCGAAAATGGAGTCTGAGTGACATCTTTAGTACTGAAGAATTACTTGACTGGGAAGAACGACTGAAGAGACTACTACCAACAAAACAGTGGCAGTATTTTTGTGAACTCAAAATCGACGGTCTCAACATCAGTTTGCACTATCAAAATGGACAGTTGGTCAAAGGCCTTACTCGGGGTGATGGAGTGATCGGAGAAGATATCACCCATACAATCAAGACTGTATATGGCGTGCCATTACAGTTACCGCAGCCACTGACTATCGAGCTCTCAGGTGAGGTCTATATGCCTAGGAAAAGCCTAGAGAAAGTAAATACCAAGCTCAAATCAGAAGACAAGGAATTATTTTCCAATCCTCGGAATGCTGCAGCAGGATCACTACGACAGTTAGATCCCACTATTGCAGCAGATCGCGACTTGGGGATGTTTGTCTACACACTTGGCGCCAATAATCTATCACCACAGCCAACAACTCAAGCACAAATACTCCAGTACTTCCGTACATTAGGATTCATGGTGAGCCCCTATACAAAACTGGTCAATGACATCAACGGTATTGAAGAATTCTACAATGAGATTGCCAAGATTCGTGACAGCCTCCCCTTTGATATCGATGGCATCGTCGTCAAGGTCAATGAATTGGCAATCCAAGAACAAGCTGGCTATACCGCAAAGACACCTAGAGCAATGGCAGCATACAAATTCCCAGCGAGCGAAGCATCGACGGTGATCGAAGGGATTACGATTCAGATTGGCCGCACAGGCGCACTGACACCAGTAGCAGAGCTCAGAGCAGTAGATCTCGCTGGCAGCACGGTCAGAAGAGCCACGCTACATAATAAAAAAGAATTAGAACGGAAAGATATTCGCATTGGTGATACTGTCATCATTCACAAAGCTGGTGACGTCATTCCAGAGATATTGCGTGTCTTACCAGAGCTACGTACGGGCAGCGAACAACAATTCGCATTCCCAGAACATTGCCCAATTTGTTACTCACCTACGATTGAAGAGAATGAAGGTACTATCATTCGTTGTAGCAACAAATCCTGCTTTGCCCAGCATCGCGAACAAATGATTCATGCCACTTCAAAAAAAGCATTTGATATCGATGGCTTGGGAGAGAAAGCCATTGATGCATTGTTGGCACGAGATCTTTGTAGCGATATCGGCGACATTTTTTTGTTGACTGAAAAAGACCTCAAAGACCTTCCCCTCTTCAAAGAGAAAAAAATCACCAAGCTACTCCAGGCAATTGAAGATGCGAAAAAGATCAGCCTATCACGATTATTATTCGCACTTGGGATTCGGCATATTGGTGAAGAGACAGCTAGAGACTTGGTGATGATCGCCAAGGCTCACGTACCTTTAGCAGCAGTGCAGGAGTATGAAACAACTCCGACAACAGCACTGCATCCCCTGCTTGAGTACTTGATCACCATGACTGAAGAAGAACTGCTTGATGTCGATGGATTTGGGCCAGAGATTGCTACCAGTATTCGGGCTTGGTTTCAGGAACCAGAAAGTATTGCACTTCTCCACAAGCTTCACACTGTGGGTGTGCGCCCAACAGCATCAGCTTACTATCAACAAGTCATCACCAACTTCTTCACAGACAAACACTTTGTAATCACCGGCAGCCTAGTAAACTTTGGGCGAGAACAACTCAAAGAGACCATTATAAAAAGGGGTGGTAATGTGCAAAATAGTGTCAGCACCAAGACTGATTATTTGATTTGCGGTGCAGAACCAGGTAGCAAACTCAAAAAAGCACAAGAACTACATATCCCAGTCCTATCTGAAGAGGAAGTAGAGAAAGCACTAGCACAATAAGTAGCCTTTTACATTCACCTTTACCTTTCAAAAGCAAAGCGCTCGGAAAGAAAAGTAAAGGTGAATGTGAATGTAAAGGTAAAACGAATTTAGCTACGATACTCGTACACAGCACGACCAACACGAACGAATTTTGGATTCTTTTGGAGATTGAGGGCGATCGTACCAATTTTGACCTGGCGGACGGCGAGGACACGTTTGACGATTTCAGATTTCTCAAGCGGTTTCTGTGCTTTTTTGAGAATACGCTCGATCACATCACTGACAGTACCTTCGACGTAGCCCCACTCTTTTAAAGCATAAAGCCCACGACCAACGAGTACAAAATGATCACCACGAATAAGCTCATTATGGACAGCTTGCACGGTGACAAGCTTGTGATCGAATTCAGCTTCGATAATTCGGCTGGCAATCTCCATAAAATGGAGAGGCTTCTCAGCACGCTTCAAAACAATATAAGCCTTGTCACGAATACTCTTAGGATTGATATGACGCCATTCCATTAGTCCCCAACCAGCCTCTACTTTCTTGAATAACTTACTTACTTCCAGGCAAGCGGTGACAAATTTTGGCGTCGCTTTGAGTGGGTACTTTTTGACTACTTTTTCGATCACTTCCTGGTTGGACATCGCGTCCTGATCTTTTTTGAGAGTCTCATAACTAGTGTCGATGATATCGCGCATGACACGCTCATGAATATTGTCGAGACGCCAAGCTGGTTTGAACAAACTATTTTTCTTCACCTTTACCACATTTTCATCAATACTCAGTGCCAACTTGATGATATTACTATCGATAGAAATATCAGTGATGTTTTGAATAATCTTCTGAATCAATTTTGATTCTAGCAGCAGTCCATCATTGGTCTCCAAAATCTCAAAAGCCGCCTTGGTTACATCTTTGAGCTTCGTATTACTCAGGGTGCGGCGGAGCTTCTTGAGGGCAGCATTTTCAATCTGACGAACACGCTCTCTAGTCACTGTGAATCCAGCACCGATTTTCTCCAATGTCTCCTTGGGCTGGTTGTGTAAACTATAGCGACGAATCAATACTTCACGTTCTTTATCTGTCAGCACCATGAACATCTCCTCAATGACATCATTGAGAGCCAATTTCTGCCATGAGGAGTATGTGGAGGGGGTACCATTCATATGGGCTGGTTAGCTAATCTCGGGTGTCACTATACTTGTGAAAAAACCACATGTCAAACCAACCTTTTCAGCTAATACACAACAAAAACTCCCCCTAGACTTTTGTGTCAATGATGAGCATTACCCAATGCACTCACCTAGGAAAATGCCAACAAAATGTGTACTCTAAAGATGCTTAAACATTGTTATGTCCCCCCTCCAATCCAAGCTCAATGATGATATCAAACTAGCCCTCAAATCTGGTGCTAGCGAGAAAGTTACAGCACTACGCATGTTGAGCGCTGCACTCAAGCAAGTGGAAGTAGATAGCAACAAAGAACTTGATGATGCTACTACGATCACCATTCTACGAAAAGAACTCAAAAAGCGTCAGGACTCCAAGCAACAATTCGCAGCTGCTGGCCGCTCAGATCTTGCTGAAAAAGAGGCAACTGAAATAATCCTGATCGAGGCTTATTTACCTGCTCAACTTTCTGTAGACCAAGTCACCGAGCGTGTTAAATCAATCCTGGTAGCAAACAACATCACTAGCAAAGCTGACTTTGGTAGAGCGATGGGACTGGTGATGAAAGAACTAGGCAGCGACGCTGACGGAAATGTTGTCAAAACAGCCGTCACTGCCAGTTTGCAATAATTTACTTATGGCGACGTTTGAGTTTCTTGTTTTCCTTTCTCTTTTCAAAAGCAGTCACTTCACGACGATAGGATCGGATAAACTTGATCGAGACCACTACCAACCAAATCACAAACAGTAAGAATGTGAGCAGAAAAAAGAATCGCATACCGATATAACTCGCACGCTGATAGCGAGCAAAAAGTAAGAAAGCAGCAATGATGCTCACTAGATACATCGGACCAGGTAAACGACGTAAGAACTTGCGAACAATACCGTTCATCTTACCAAAACGCGCAATCAACTGCACCAAGATCGCTCCTACAAAGACACCAACTACCAAAACAATCGACTGAGACAGATAGACAAAGTCACCAGGAGGGTTCAACTCAAACCAATATGCCAAAGATAAAAATTGAGCTACATTCATAAATAAATTCTTTTAAATGAACGCAGCTAGGATTACAACATTTCAAGCAATACCGCAAGATCACCCCTCTTTACACCCCTTGCCACTATGATTCATTACCTTTCCGGCACTATTCTCAACCGCCAAGACAATTTGCTACTCATAGTCACCAACTCAATTGGGTATGAAGTCCTTGTTCCTCGGCACTATCACTTCATGCCAGGCGAAGCGATCATCCTCTTTATCCACCCCCACCTCACCAGTGACAACTACCAGCTCTTTGGCTTTAGCAGCCAAGCAGAGAAACAATGGTTCCTGATCTTGACCAATATTTCGGGCATCGGCCCCAAGACTGGTCTGAATATTTTGGCATCTGGCATAGACTCCCTCCATCAAGCACTGCTCAAGCAAGACAAGCACTTCTTCGAAAACATCAGTGGTATCGGCAAGAAGACTGCCCTCAAGATCTTGATCGAATTGGCAGAAAACCCTCACCTTCCCACTCTCCTACCAAGCAGTAGACCACATGCAGATGCACACGCAACACTTCTCAATCTCGGCTATGATCCAACAACAGTTGAAGAACTGCTCAAAGATATTCCCAAAGATGTCTCCAGTGGCCAAGCTGTAACCTTAGCACTCCAAAAATATGCGCAAAACCACCAGCGTTAATACGACAGTCCCAAAACCGATAACCCAACATCTCATGCATGATGAGGCTTGGGAAATGAGTCTCAGACCCAAGACACTCAATGAATACATTGGCCAAAGTGAAGTGAAGGACAATCTGACAGTCTTCATTCAGGCAGCACTCAAGCGCAAAGAAGCGCTGGACCACCTCTTGCTCGTAGGACCACCAGGACTAGGCAAAACTACCCTTGCAGGTGTCATTGCCCATGAGATGGGGAGTCCCATCGTGATCAGTGCTGGCACAGCATTACAAAAACCTGCCGACATCATCAGTCTCCTCAGTACAGTCAAACCCCATAGCATCATCTTCATTGATGAGATTCACCGCCTCAAGCTACCTCTGGAGGAGATCCTCTATACTGCAATGGAAGACTATCGTCTCGACATTACTGTTGGCAAAGGGCACACCAGCGAAGCAATTTCGCTACCACTCCCCCCCTTCACCCTCATCGGTGCCACCACTCGTGGAGGAGATCTCTCAGCACCACTTCGACATCGATTTGGGGAAATCTTCCGTCTCCAGTTCTACACAGTGGATGAGCTAGCTCATATCATTACTCGTACTGCGCAACTACTTGACCTGACAATCAGTCATTCTACAGCCATGATTATTGCCCAAAGAGCACGAGGTACACCGAGAATTGCCAATCGACTATTAAAACGCATCCGTGACTTCGCCAACATTTCTGATGTGATCCATATTGAGGACGCCTTTGTCCTCCAGTGTCTCAAAAAGCTAGGGATCAATGAACAAGGCCTGGACAACAATGACATGATGCTCCTCAGTATCTTGGCAGAAAAGTTTTCAGGTCGAGCAATCGGAATCCGCACACTAGCATCTGCTTGCAATGAAACTGAAGAGACTATTCTCTCGATGTATGAACCATATCTCGTTCAAGAAGGCTTCATTGAAAGAACCCCACAAGGACGCAAAGCGACGAACAAGACATTTATCGCCCTTGGTCTACCTGTCCCCCAGTCCGAAAACGAATCATAATTGGTTTCTTGGGGAATAAGAGCGCATATTCAGCATGCAAAAGATCATGACGAAGCTGGAGCTCAGCCGCAACACTACTATTGAAGCACATCACTGTCAGAAATCCCTGCTTATATGTAAGCGCTTGCGTGTACTTCTCCACGGCTGGTACGATCTTTTTTACAACCACCTTCCACGCGTCAACTACTTGTGCAGCGAGTACTGGAGCCATCAAATGACGACGAGCTAACTCACGAGGCAACAATGACCCTAGAGCGTCCATGATTATTTACTACTACGATTAGTCACTTTGCTGATCGCCTCTTTACCCTGATTTTGGAGAGCGCTGGCTTTGTTGGAGACAGCTTGTGTAACAGAATTGACGCTTGAACTCGCAGCATTGGTCACGCTACTTGCTAGATTCGACAACATCCCACCGGCAGCAGGGGCATTAGTACTAGTGACCCCAAGTTCGGTAGCTACTTCTTGGTAGACAGCCAATGTAGCTTGCGCTGTCTCTGCCCAATTATACTTACTGACCTGATCAAAAGCTTTCTCAGCCAAAGACTTGCTCAAAGCCGCGTCATCAAACAAGTGATGCATCGCTTCCGCCATGTTGGTAATATCTTGAGGTTCAAAATAAATCGCATTGTCACCACCACAAATCTCAGCAACAGCACCGACATTGGCAGTAGCCACGGGCACATGTGCAGCCATTGATTCCAGCACTGCAGAACCAAAACCATCATCCAATGCAGGATTGATATAGAGCTGAGCACCACGATACAACAGTGGTAGATCACGTTCATCCATAAAGCCCGCGAGTATCACCTGACTACCAAGACCAAGCTCGGTAATCACTTGGCGAATAGCCGCTTCTTGATCATCAGGCCGGCCGACAATTACTAATTGATTATTGGTATTATAGCGGTTACGGAAGAGATTGTAGGCACGAATCAAATTAACAACATTGCTATAACTATGCCAAAAGCCCACTGACAAAATATAGGGTTGGTGGATACCAAGACGTACTTTGAGAGAATCCACCAGCTTCTCATCGTAGACATCGCTCTTATAACTATCACTGATCGCTTTATAAATAATCCGAATTCTATCAACTGGTGCACCAATCAACTTGATCGCTTCTTCTTTGATAGTTTGTGAAACAGTAATGATCCTTTTGCTATTAGTATTGATATTACTAATCATCATATTCTGCTGCATTTTCTGCAAGAAGCCTTGCTTCTTAGCATCAGGAAACTTCATTTCTGCCAAATCATGAATCGTGACGATCATCGGCTTCTTGTAGAAAACAGGCACATCAAAATTAGTGAAGTGCATCACATCAAGCTGTTCACGATGGAGATCCTTCACAAAGCCAGTTTGTTCCTCCAATGTCCCCTTCTTAGCAGTGATTCTCCGTTTACTAAAACGGGCACTGGGCGCCAAATACTGAGAATAGTCTTCTTCATTGAAGAACAAGATATACTCATGCTCTTGCTCGAGACGAGCTAAATGGTCGATCAGCTCCTGGGTATAACGACCAACGCCACCGAAACGGGGACCATATAACCGGGCATCTATACCAATTCGCATGGAGAAGTATTCAATATCCACTTAATTGTACCACATTTTCGCTCACCTCCGTAAGTGGACCACTGCATACCTCTCTCTACAGGGAGTAATTTGATAGTATTTTCACACACCTCGCACCAGCAAAAATCCTTCTGCTAGAGGCCGGTTGGCATCAGTAGCAAAGAGGATTTGCTGATCGAGTTCAGACTCGATAGCAACATCAGCATCATAAGCGATAATCTCGCCCTGCTTAATTGGTTCAAAATCAGCAAATGGCCTACACAGTCGAAAATTATCAGTCTGCGTGTAATAAAGATCATAAGCTTCTACATATGCTTGCGATTGATTGAGTAACAGCGATGGTCCATCTACCATGGCCACTGTTTGCAAAAAAACGTTGGCTGCATGAGTAGCAGCATCAGCTGTCCCCTTGTCCTTCAAATAGCCACATTCAATACAGATACCAACCTTACCCGATCGATTCATATACCCATCACTTCCGCCTGGTTCTAGTCGAGTAAACCCATAACAAATCAACGATTGAGGCAAATACTGGACGTATTCGCGAGCATTTTGCTCACAAATAATAAACGGCTTACTCGCAGGAGTGAAACTAGCATGAAGATCGAGTACATAATCAGCAGTATCTAGGTAAGGTAATATTTGTCTGGATCTCCTGTACTCATAACTTCTCTTCACTTTCTCCGAGAGATCATGATCCTGACAAAATAACCGATTGAGATTCTCGTCAACAAAACGAACACCACGCTCAATGGCCAGAGGGTTGCCATAAATAAGTATCAACTTTCCTTTCTTGATACGCAGCTTCCGGAGCGAATCAATCGCAACCACTCCACATGTTTCATCCCCATGCACGCCTCCCAGAATTACTACAGTAGGACCAGGAATACCCGAATCAATGATGACTGGTTCATTCATAAGATAATCAGTTAAAAACTTAAATATTAGAGCACACCAGCTAGAAGAACCCGATCATCCATGACACGACGATCCCGAGTATTTTCGCTATAATTCAACACCACAACATCTCCTTGCTGACGAGAGAATTGATATTGAGGCGATCTTGGTGTCGTTCGTAGTAGCTTCGTACGCACATCCCGCATCAACACTTGGCGAATATCTTGGTACATGAGCTTTGCTAATCCCAACCGACGAAAATCCGGCAATACACCACTTTCTGACCAATAATACATCGCATCACCATACAAACCTTTGGTTTTCAAAGTAGCACCCAACTGTTCTAGAATTTCTGGCCAAAGATCCAGCTTACTATTCATACCTTTCAAAGTATCCTGCCATCCCCATTGAAACCCCACCACACGCTCACGACCTTCCATCACTACACGCAGCTGATAACGTCGCAGCAGCAGCTCTTGGAACATTTTCAACACATCTGTATCACTGTAGAACTCTTCAAGCTGCTGCCCACAGCAATCGCCATTGACGACACCCGGATCACGCAGTGCATACTTCTTGTTGCAGCGGCGGCATTTCCAACCTTCACACCATGTTTCATCGCCAAATACTTGCTTGTAAGCTGGCACCAGTAACGGCGCTAAGTCTGTGAGATCCAGATCATTTTCTGGTGCGAGAATTTGCAATCGGCTTTGATCAATCATAGTTGTCTTCATAAAAAAGGGATAAGTATATAAAAAAGCTGCCAATCACTTCAGAAAGGCAGCTTCAGACCAACATCAAAAAACTGCTTTCAATGTTGTTGATGGCGATGATTGTACAGGCGCTCC
>JAGNZB010000044.1 GCA_017984655.1 Candidatus Altimarinota bacterium | reverse complement strand
CCTCAAGATGGCAGCTACAATAGCGAGATCGCCTTGAATGAGAATTATCTCTACAATCCTCAGCGTTTTCAAATCACCAAAGATGATGATGCACTGGCACCAGTAATTGCCGCGAAAGCAGCAATCATTATGGATGCCAAGACTCAAAGTATTCTCTACCAGAAGAATGCTTACGTACGCTTACCGATAGCTAGTATCACCAAGCTATTCACACTGACCACAATGTTGGATCAGAATCCCGACCTAGCAAAAGTGATTACTATCGACCAATTTGCTGCTGACATGCCAGCTTCCAAGATCTACCTCAAAAGAGGGGACAAAGTCACCCTCTATAGCCTCCTCCAAGCCAGTCTCATCTCGTCAGGAAATGATGCCACTATGGCTATTGTCCAAGGGATATTTGGCTCTCCAGCCCAAGCAATTGAGAAGATCAATGCAAAAGTGCAAGCAATGGGCTTGATCAATACGCATATTAGTAATCCCGTAGGATTTGATGACAAAGAGAATTATTCCACTGCTTTTGAAATCGCAAAACTAGCATCCTTAGTACAGAAAAACTATCCCACCATTACCGACATCACTGATTCTGGTCCGATCACGATCACATCCGAGCTCGGCAGTAGATACACAATTCGCCCCACCAATCAATTGCTCAGTAGTTTCATTGATATGCATGGCTTGAAGACTGGCACCACCAACGATGCGGGTGAGTCTTTTGTCTCGCTAGGTACCTACCAAGGGCGCGAACTGATTACTGTCTTGCTCAATAGCCCTGATCGATTTCAAGAGACAAAGCTTCTCTATACCTGGACTACCAAACATTATCATTGGTAACACTAGTAATCTCCAATAATTCTGAGTATAATTAGGGTTGCATTAGCTTCAAAAAATGAACTTCACATCCCTCCGTGCAGTCATTCGCAACATCAAGAGTCACGTCAATTGCCCACACTGCGACAATAGTTATTCCAATGACGATATCAACGTAGTCAGTGCGGTCAGCGACAAATGTGTGATCGTCGCTCAGTGTGACTATTGCAAAACCTCTATTCTGATCACAGCCAATCTCAATCCTCATCGTTCCGAACAATCCAATCCCCCCGCAATCAATACCCGTGTAGAACGAATGGAGACCAAAGAAATTGTCAGCTCAGATGATGTGATGGACGTGCACCACTTTCTCAAAGACTTCAAAGGCAACTTCGACGAGATCCTGCCAAAGTAATAAAATTAAACCAATCTCTAAAAAGGCTCCCTGCTTTCTCTGGGAGCTTTTTTGTATGTACACAACGCCACCACCAGAGACTCTCAGCTTTACCGATGATCCGCTAAGTAGTACAGTCGCATCTGACCAAAATTATATGCAACCATCATCAACACCTGAACAAGCACAACTACGCAACATCGCCAGCGAAGTCGGCTTAGACCTCACCCAAGCCACACCAGGACATACAATCGCCTTTGCAGTAACTAGAGAATCCCATCCTAGACAGGTCGCAATAAAGTACAAGAAAATCAACCCTGATGAGATTGGACTACAGGCAGCTGCAGCTCAAATTTCCAACGAACTACGCTTTCGTGTCGCTCAGGTGGTCAGCAGCAATCGCCATGGTCCCCATGGTCCCTATTTAGTCACTGAAGTCATTGATGGAGAACGAGCTGATCGTTATCTAGGAGAAGCAGATAATTACCCACTGATTGCTCGCAGTCTCTGTGAAATTAGCGAAGATTATCAAATGGTGATCAACGCCTTTGGTAAAAAAGCACAGCTACCAACAATCAACCACCAAGCTGAATTGGCAATTATGTTTACAAAAGTAGCCAAGTGGCAAGCTGAAGGACGAACATTAACCTTGAATGAAATCATCCGCATCCTCAAACTCGGCAAAAGACTTCACGATCAAAATCCTGAAGGCCTATTCGGCCATGCCCACGGCGACATCCATGCTGAACATGTTTTTATCAGTAAACCAACATCCCCAGATGGCCGTCCTTACCTGACTGACAACAATCTAGTAGTACGACCTGGCAAGGATGGCTTACATGATCAGATACGATCACTAGACTCCCTACTCACACATGGAGACCATTTAGTAATGTGGCAGCACACCGTACTCACTGAGATTGCCCGTTTGTGCGAAACACACTCTGCCCGTACCGTGCATGGACTGATGGCCTATCGATTAGTAAGCATATTACGAGATTGTATTTTGGATGCCAAGAGCAAGAAGATCACTGATGAGCAATGTGCAGCCAAAATTGCCATGGGTAAAAAAGTGATGCATTACTGTCTCGACAGAAGCTAATCAGAAATTTACAAAGACAGCACTCGATAAGGATTGCCCCAGTGAAGCAACAGTTTTTCAATATCAGCCCTAGCAATCGCTAAAGTGGCTGTATTGATATTGGGGTGCAGATAAACAGTCTCTGATTGCCACAAATCAGCATCGAGAATGACTTGCACCCGATGATCAGTATCGTTGATCAAGCCAAGCAGTGACACCGAACCAGGAGTCACTCCCAGATGCTCAAGCAAGAGGGCAGGGGAAGCAAAACTAAGATTCTTGGTCCCCAATGTCCGTGACAGCTCCTTGAGCTGAGCTTTCTTCAAACTAGGTAGCACAACAAGGAAAAGATTTTGTTTCTTTTCATCAGTCAAAAACAAATTCTTACAACACCCCCCTTTGTCAGGAAGCTGTTCTTCAAAAGCACTAGCCTCCACTGCCGTGAAGAAAGCAGGATGATCGTAGCGACGATAAGCAATGCCGTGCTGGTCAAGATACTGATAAACATCAGTCATATCATATAAGTGAGTGTGGCTACTGTACAACAAAGCACGATAGGAGACTACTTGAGCAAGAACCAAGCTACTCGGCAGGATCCTTCACACGGTTCAGGATGACGGAGAGGGGGCGAGGCCGAATGACATCAGATATAGGAAAGATAGTCTCTTCGTCCCGAGCGATTATTTCCTCTTTCCTTGTTTCTATTTCCTTAAGCTCGCAAATTGTACCCTGGGTAAAAAACTGAGAAATGAGGAGTCGATTACCTCTGAGCAACTCATTCCTAATTCCTTTCCTCAGTCTTCGTCTTAGTCTCAGTCTTCCACGAGCACGCTAAAAGCAGGCTGTCTACTACAGACAGTGTGATCGAAAGACGGAGACGAAGGATGAGACTCGCCCGCCTATGGCGTGCTCGTGGTGCCCCAGGAAGGAATCGAACCTTCACAACTGGTTCCGAAGACCAGGACTCTATCCATTAAGCTACTGGGGCAAGCAGCAAACTTATAGCATACTTTGGCTAGAGAGAAAAATGTTTTTCTTGGTGCCAGAGTATGCTAATACACAATTATTTCTTTTTCTGATGTTGTAGAACCAGCTCATGCTCGCGATCTAGTTGGAGTTTTAGATATTGTCCAGTATACGATCCCTTCGCCTTCATTACTGCTTCAGGAGTACCTTCAGCCAAAACTAAACCACCACCTTCACCACCTTCTGGTCCTAGATCGATGACCCAGTCGACACACTTGATCACATCGAGATTGTGTTCGATTGTCACTACGGTATTACCATTTTCTACCAACTTATTCAGCACATTGAGCAAGCGCTCTACATCAGCAAAGTGCAGACCAGTAGTCGGCTCATCAAGCACATAGAGTGTCTTACCAGTACTTCGTCGTGCCAGCTCAGTAGCTAGCTTGATACGCTGAGCCTCACCACCAGAAAGAGTATTCGCTTGCTGGCCTAGCTTGATATATCCCAGACCTACTTCAAGCAAAGTATCGAGTACCTCTTTGATCTTTGGTACCGCTGCAAAGAACTGAGCAGCATCTTCTACTGTCATGTCGAGCACTTGAGCGATATTCTTTGCTTTGTAGTGAATTTCCAAGGCCTCACGATTATAACGCTGTCCCTTACATACTTCACAAGGAACATAGAGATCAGGTAAGAAATGCATCTCAATTCTGACAATACCGTCACCATGACAGGTCTCACAACGCCCACCTTTGACATTGAAGCTAAAGCGTCCAGATTTGTAGCCACGAGTACGAGCTTCTGCTGTAGCCGCAAATAATTCACGAATATCAGTAAAGACACCGGTGTACGTCGCTGGATTGGAGCGGGGAGTACGACCAATTGGCTTCTGATCAATACTAATAATCTTATCAATATTCTCGAAACCAGTAATTTTCCCCACTGCTCCTGTTGGTTTATTGCTACCATTGACGAAGTTCGTCAAAGACTTAACCAAGATCTCATTAATCAAAGTAGATTTTCCGGAGCCTGACACCCCAGTGACAGCAACAAACTTGCCCAGGGGGAAACTCACAGTCACATCCTTAAGGTTGTGTTCTGTTGCTCCATGAATAGTAATTTGCTTACCATTACCTTTGCGACGGACTGCTGGAATCGTAATGAGCTTTCTACCAGAGAGATATTGACCAGTGAGAGACTTTGGATCATCCATCACGAATGATGGGATACCCTGAGAGATCACTTGTCCACCATGCTTTCCGGCTCCAGGACCAATATCGACAATATAGTCAGAAGCCAACATCGTATCCGTATCATGCTCCACGACAATGACCGTATTACCAAGATCACGAAGACGTTTGAGCGTAGTGATCAAGCGATCATTATCACGCTGATGCAAGCCAATTGAAGGCTCATCCAAAACATAAAGCACCCCTTGGAGCTGAGAACCAATCTGGGTTGCTAGACGAATACGTTGAGCTTCACCACCAGAAAGGGTGCTCGCTGAACGAGACAATGTCAGATAATTCAAACCGACATTCTGAAGAAAGGACAAGCGATCAGTGATTTCTTTGACAATCCGAGCCGCAATCAACTTTTGATGATCTGAAATCGGCAAACTACTAAAAAACTCAGCCACTCTTGCTACTGAAAGAGCAGTGACATCAATGATCGATTTCTCAGCAATTTTCACTGCCAAGATCTCTTTCTTGAGCCTCTGACCTCCACAATCAGGACAAGTGAGGATCTGCATATATTTCTCAATCTCTTTGCGTACGTAGTCAGAATCAGTTTCATTGTAACGACGCTCCAGATTGGGAATGACGCCTTCATATGTCACTTTCAAATTACCTTCGAAGTTATAATCTCTCACCCCTTTTAGATGATAAGACTCAGTCCCCGTACCCTGCAGGACAATCTTTTTGGCTTCTACAGACAAATCCTTGTAAGGAACATCAAGATCAAAATCATAGAGCTTCCCCACTTCTTTCAAAATCCGATTGTACCAACTCAAGCGCGAAGCTGTCTTCGCCCAAGGGACGATCGCACCTTCAGCTAGCGTCAGACGGGGATTTGGGATCAACAAATTCTCATCCACTTCCAGCTTCGTGCCCAAACCATGACAGGCATTACAAGCACCATGTGGACTATTGAAAGAAAAGCTACGAGGAGAAATCTCAGGCAAACTGATACCACAATAGACACAAGCAAAATGCTCGCTAAAAATCGTCTCATCAGACGTCGTCATATCCAAAATCGCTAGCATTCCTTCTCCCAATCCCAAAGCCAATTCGATTGAGTCAGCCAAACGAGTCATATCTTCCGGCTCATATTTTTCTTTGGCAATCAGACGATCGACCACCACATCGATGGTGTGAGTTTGATTCTTGTCCAGCGAGAGACTGTCAGAAATATTATAGACCTGGCCATCAACTCGCATGCGCACAAAACCACCCTTGCGGATCTGATCAAACACTTTGACATGTTCACCCTTGCGCGCTTTGACCAACGGTGCCAAGATCATCAGTTTGGTGCCTGCCGCCATATTGGCAACCTGATCCGTAATCTGCTGAATCGTCTGCTTTGTGACTGGCCTGCTACAATTCGGACAATGTGGCTGCCCTACTTTTGCAAATAATAAACGTAAATAATCATAAATCTCAGTGACGGTACCGACAGTAGAACGGGGATTACGAGAAGTACTCTTCTGATCAATTGAAATTGCCGGTGACAATCCATCAATCTGATCCACATCTGGCTTCTCCATCAGCTCCAAGAACTGTCTGGCATAGGTAGAGAGACTCTCTACATAGCGGCGTTGCCCCTCCGCATAAATAGTATCGAAGGCAAGCGAAGATTTACCAGAACCAGAAAGTCCCGTCATCACAATCAATTGATCACGAGGAAGCTCTAGATCAATATTTTTGAGGTTGTGAACTCGGGCACCATGAATAATGATTTTATCAGAAGCCACAGCAAAAAAGTTAGCAAATAACTTAGAAAGACAGTAACTGCAGGCTTCTACTTCGTCAAGTTTTACATATCCATACCGTTCTTCTGAATCCTTTGCCAGTCAAAAGAAAGCTTGTGAGTCTCCAAAGCTCGAATCAACGCAGCATAGATCTGCCACACCGTATCCGTCTTATAAGTAAACGCATTACCCTTCTCCAATGTCGGATCATAATCCATCACCAAATTCTGCTCCTCAGGTACAATCGGAATCAAACCATAACGAAAACAACTCTCGACCAAAGCATCAACTGCATTTGGCGGCAGTAGAATCAAATCAGCACTAGCCCACAACCGATGAACAGCTTTCTCACTCACTGGGACAACCAAATGATACGAAGCTGGGCACTCTTTTTTGTCAGCCAAAATCACAGTCGCACAATCAGTCTCCGCCAAAGCAGGTAATAACCCCGTCAACAATTCTGGCATGTGACGAAACAGCCGCGGGTACAACAGCAACGTAGGCGTCTTGGTACTCAGCGCCGGGAAATCACTTTTATTGCGCTTACGATCCCGCAGATTGCGACTACCAAAAGGCACCTCCAGATAGCGATCCTCACTAGGACTAGCATCTGGAAACAACAAGGGCAGCGAAGGGAAGAAATTGAGTTGATTGATTTGCGTTTGTTTGGCAGGATGTTTGGCAGGGTTGACTGGGTGCGAAACAGGATTCTGTGAAAAGAGTGGAGTAGCCATAAGTAAATATATCCAAGCATCATACCACAATTTGAACTCCCTATGGCACCCAAAAGAGTCATTATGGGCCAAAAGACTGCAAAACACATTGACAAGCACACATAATCACACTAAATTACCATCTTTACTTTTAAAACCCATTTTCTATGGCTAAGCAAAGTCTTCATTCCCCCAAAGAAGGATTAGGTAGATTCGTATCACCACAACGTCTAGCACTAATCGCAGCATTGGGAGTGATCACTCCAGCTATTGCCCACGCACAAACTGATGCCGGAGTTACTACACGAACAGATAGTAGCCGTCCAGATACTGGAGCAGCAACAGATAGCAGCACTACTCCATCACCTCGGGTTCAAGTCAGCACTACACCTGGAGATACCTGCGCAGGCTCTTTCGTCTGTATCCCACTAATAACATTCAACATCGATCGTGTTGAGACAATTAATATCGCACCAGTAACAGGACCTGTATCACCAACAGCACCTACAGTAGCGGTCGCTACCCCAACAGCTACCAGCCCGGCACGTCGCCAACCAGCTCGTCGTCGTAGACCAGTGAGAACTACAGTAGTAACTACACCAGCGATCGGAACACCAAGTGCTAGCACTGAAGGTCAGCCTGTAGATTTAAGCACTGCAAGTCCAGCTCCGGCTCCAACCCCAGCTCCACTACCCACACCAGCACCAACCCCACCGACTCCTGAAACACCACCAACAGACAACACACTCGAGGATGATCAGTCCGATCCTCAGGCTACAGTAGCACCAGTCAATCCTGGTACAGGAGGTTACTTTGAAGCAGCTATCGGCGGCACGGTACTTGTGGGGACACACACAGACCGAGCGCCAAACTTTGACAATCTATCCGCAAATGGAGCTCTCCGAGTCACAGCTAGCAATCCAACTCCTGAGCTCAGTGCCAATGGACCTACTGGTCGCTATTTAGTCCGACTGACTATTGGCGGAGGTAGTGGCAACTTCACTATTAGTATCCCAGGAACCAACATCACCAATGCCAGTGGTGGCAACAACTTCAACATCATTGCCCCAGCTGGTATGTACACAGCGACTATTACTGACAATGCTAGCCAACAAACAACAACTGTACCATTGACAGTCGCTGCTGCCCGCATCACTACCGGACTACCAACTAGCCCAGCTACCAGCAATAATGAACAAACAATTCATCGTGACACTCTCTATTTGCCAACACTAACTGTGCGTGCTGGCGGTCGTCCCGTTCCTGCCTTCGATATCTCAGGTAGTCTTACCTGGGGAGTCGCATTAGAACGCAGCACTACTCGTGACGCTGGAGGTAGAATTGCCGACACTACCACGAATGTCACACTAGACACTTTGGCAGTAGGCATGCGCCTTGGTTTCGTCGCAGGAGTATTTATGATTGGTACAGAAGGTGTAGCAACGGTCAGTGGTGTAAATAGAGGATATGCCCAGACACTAGCCTTACAATTTGCAACATCAAGTCAATTCAACTCCGCACTAGTAGTCAACCTCAATGCCGGTATCCAAGTACCATTTAGCGATACAGCTCGTACTGGTGGCTATAATCCTATGTTTACAGCAGGTCTCAATGTCGGCTATCGCTTCCGTTAATCTCTTCTACTTTTTATTACAACCTATTTTATGTCACGTTTACGCCACTATTTGACACTGGGTATTATCGCGACCGTAGTTTACCAGGCTAGCGCCTTGGGATTCTTCCAAGGACAGGTAGCTGAAGCTGCTTTCTTTAATACCGGAGCTATTGATCTCCTCAGCGGTCGCAAAGCTTTTACCACAGAAGCCACAACTATCGACAATCTCTACCCACTCTCAGTCAGTGGGGGACTTGGTCGCACAGTCGATGCTAGCATCGGTGGTTACAATGCTACCAACAATGTACTCGTCGTTAGCCAAGCAACAGGGACCATTACTGTCAACCTAGCCATTCCAGCTGGCACCTACAGCATCGATCTCGGTGCTCGTTTTGGCAAAGACAGTACCAATGGTGAAGAAGGTGAGCAGCTCCGCATTACTAGCGGCAGCAGCAGCTTCAATATTCCTGATCAAGGAGACAATTTCATCTTTGACAACTATCACTTCGAGGGTTTCCTCGTTGCTGAGAACCAAACCAACTTCCAAATTCGTGGTACTGGCGAAGGCGAGGTAGAGCTCGGTGATATCCGTATCAGTGGTACTAGTACTGCTGCCAATACGACTGCGCCCCTAGCAGCTTGTGCCGTGACAATGAATCCTACTAGTGCCACAGCTGGCACTGAGGTTTCTTTCCATGTCAGCGCAACAGGTGGTAGTGCAACCAAAACTTTTGCTTATGACTTCAATGGCGATGGTTCTTTTGATCTAGAAAACACTACCGGCACAGCACCATTCACCTATACCCGTCCAGGATCATTCACAGTCAACATTCGTGTTACTGATACAATTGGTGGTTTG
>JAGNZB010000043.1 GCA_017984655.1 Candidatus Altimarinota bacterium | reverse complement strand
CCCTTCCGTCATCCTGAACAAGGTGAAGGACCTTGCCGAGTATCCCGGCAAGTACTGCAAACCACCAAAGCTACTCTCGAGCCCTGAGCCTCATTTGTAATTTATAATCTGTAATTTGTAATTGCATGAGCCCTTCCTCTACTCCAACCACCAAAATTAGTATATAATACTTGGATATTACTAATTTTCGTGGCTACTACCACTGCTTACAATCAGGATGGCATTATCAGGCCTCGTATTGTGGCTCGGTCACTCCAGCTTGCTAAGTTGCTTGGTGTCCAGGATCAACAACGCCAGGGTGCTACTCATGCTGGTTTTGTGATTCCTTATCAGGATCATGCTTACTTACTTGGCGGCTTGCTCTATTTTATGATCGAGCGGATCAATCACTGTCAGGGGGCTGAGCAATGTGATCCTAGTAAGGCTGCTTTGTTTCATTGGTTTGATGATACATTACGTCGGACATTTACCCCTGCTATAGATACTGCTGACCTGATCAAGGAGCGGGGGATGGTGGTGAGTTTTCTCCAAGCACAAGCGCATGACTTTGCTGAGGCTTCCGCTGTGTTGCGTGAGGTCAATCCCTATCAATTCACTATTTACCCTGTACCAGAACAAGATCATCTGATTACTCAGACTGTGATGCTGCTGACTAAGTCAGCGTACCTGAAGTGGCTTCATCAGTTGCTTGTACAGTATAAGGAAAGCGGCTTGGTAATTGCCGCTTCTTTCCTCAAGTTTG
The DNA here is from genome assembly GCA_017984655.1 of Candidatus Altimarinota bacterium. Classification (GTDB taxonomy): domain Bacteria; phylum Patescibacteriota; class Gracilibacteria; order RBG-16-42-10; family RBG-16-42-10; genus JAGNZB01. Next base: position 9,153 of record JAGNZB010000043.1, on the reverse strand, counting down.
GCCAAAAAACCCAATTGCGTTATCTGCTACGAGGCGTCACTACACTCCGGACGTTGATTCGTGGCTTTGCCGAGGCCGCTTTGCTCAATCGTGACTTTGTATTAGCAGCTGAGAGCTTTGTATTCTCAGGTGATTTCTTTCATGCTGATTGTCGAAAATTGTTTGAAAAAATCATCGAAGAAATTCAAAATGATTATCCTGAAACATGTGAGACATTGCGCACATTATTGCAGGATAACCGTCAGGATTGGTTCCAGAAGTTGGCTACTTTTTACCAGGACGCCACTGTTTGATGGTTTGCCATAGGCTTTTGCTGCTTTTTTTGAATTCCTCTGTGAAGGTAGAACCTTGTTGATAGAGTTTTTGTGATGAAGCTTTGATGTCTGCTCGAGTTTCTTTGCCGCTTTTTGGGGCAAACATAATGGCTAGAATAGAACCGACTGCACCACCAACAATAGTGCCGGCAATAAATTTGTCTCGTTTCTTCATACTGGAGCTACAGTTAATCTTTTTTGCGCTTGTTGCCAAAGAAACCGAGAATTCCTTGGAATTGGTCGACCACTTGGAGCACCATCTTCATCGGCTTGGCAACAAATGTTTGGACATGCTCTACTGTAGCTTGTGCTTCATCAAGCAGTAGATTGACCTTGGTCAATGTCATGATCACTTTCCACAGTACTACAATCAAAAATGCCAAAGCGATTGCCCCTAGGATGGCAAGGATGTAATAAAATGTAATCAGTTCCATACGAGTGAGAAGTTAAAATCAGTAATAATTCATCACTACTACATCAGTAGTGAAAGGTAAAGGCTATGAACGCAGCATGTGGAGCAAAATCTGGTTAACTTTGCCTGGATTGGCTTGACCTTTGGTCTCTTTCATGACGATACCTACTAAGGCTCCGATGGCTTTATCATTTCCGGTACGGACATCTTCAGCTGCTTTGGGGAGCTGTTCGATCGCCTTTTGACAGGCAGTTTCTAGAGAAGCGAGGTCGGTCACTTGGCGGAGTCCTTTTTCTTCTACAATAGTGTGAGCATCTTGTTTTGTTTCTAGCATGATCAGCAATACTTCTTTGCCCATTTTGGAAGAGAGCGTGCCATCATTGATTAAGCTAGCGAGCTCTGCTAACTGCTTTGGTTTGATCGGACTACTAGCGATAGTCTCACCCCTTTGGTTGAGATGACCGAGTAAGTCTGAAATAAAGAGATTGCTAGCGGTGATGTACGCATTGGTAGCATTCATCATTTCCTCAAAGTAGTGTGCGATGCTGTGGTCTTCACTAATAATACGAGCATAGTCACTATCGATACTAAAGACACGAGTGTAACGTTTTCTTTTTGCTCGGGGGAGTTCTGGCAATGATTGGCGAATATGTTCTATCTGTTCTGGTGTAGTGATGATTGGCGGTAGATCTGGTTCAGGGAAGTAGCGGTAGTCTGCAGCAGCTTCTTTTGATCGCTGGCTTTCAGTGATTTCTTTTTCAGCATCCCACCCTCGAGTTTCTTTGGCGATCGTACCACCACTGTCAAGAATCTCAGCCTGTCGAGTCATCTCAAACATAATTGCTTTTTCGAGGGATCGAAATGAGTTGAGATTTTTCACCTCTACCCTTTGTCCAAAGGCTTCAGTGCCTGCTGGCCGTAGGGAGATGTTGAGGTCAAAACGCATCATCCCTTTTTCCATGTCGGCATCAGAAGCGCCTGAATAGCGAACGATTTGTTGGACCATGCGAGCGTATTGACTAGCTTCTTCTTTTGAGAAGAGGTGGGGATGGGAGACGATTTCCATCAGTGGTGTGCCGGCGCGATTGAAGTCCACCAGAGTACCCATGCCGCTATGGATCAATTTCCCAGCGTCGTCTTCAAGATGAAGTCTCTCGATCCCGATCTTCTTCGTAGTACCATCAGCAAGGTCAATTTCTACTTCGCCATTGATCGCAATTGGTTGGTCGAATTGTGTGATCTGATAGCCTTTTGGTGAATCGGGATAGAAGTAATGCTTGCGGTCAAATTTGCTATAAGCGGGGATCGTGCAGCCTAGTGCTAAGCCTGCCTTGATCCCTTTGATCACCGCTTCTTCATTGATGGTAGGAAGCATACCTGGGAAACCCATACAGACCTCACAGACATTGGTATTGGGGAGGCTTTCAAAAGAGCTATTGTCACAGTGACAAAACATCTTGGTCTTGGTATTCATTTGTGCATGGATCTCTAAGCCGATGACTAGTTCGTATGCTTGTGCCATAAAGAGGAAATAAGAGGGGAATAATTAACTGGCAATACTCGGAATCCGTGTATGAAAATCGGTATATTGTTGGTAGTGATGTCCGAGCTGTAAGATCCGATCTTCTGTAAATGCTGGGCCAATTAATTGCATTGCTAAGGGGAGATTACCATGGAATCCACAAGGGAGAGCTAATGATGGTAAGCCTGCTAAAGATGACGGAATCGCCAAAGCATCAGCCAAATACATTTGTAGGGGATCTTGGGCTTTCTCACCAATCTTGAATGCTGGGAACGGTGTTACTGGAGCCAGCAATACATCTACCTTACCAAAAGCTTCATCAAAGTCTTTCATAATCAAAGTACGAACTTGCTGGGCCTTTTTGTAGTAAGCATCGTAATATCCTGCTGATAATACATAACTACCGATCAAGATACGGCGTTTCATTTCATCACCAAAACCTTCTTCGCGAGCGACTAAGTAGTAATCAGCTAGGCTGGTTACAGCTCCCTCTGGTCCGGGACCGTAGCGAATGCCATCATAACGGCTCATGTTGGAGCTGATCTCAGCTGGGGCGACAATGTAATACACTGAAACTGCGTAGCTAGTATGGGGCAAACTGACTGGTACCAAGATGCCGCCAATCTTTTCAATCACTTTTGCTGCGGTTTCCACTGCTGCTTTGACTTCAGGAGTGAGAGCTTCGCTGAAGTATTCTGCAGGAATACCAACGCGCAATTTGGGTAAAGGCTCTTGGATCAACCGGCTATAGTTTGGTACTGGTTGTGGCGGGGTCGTACTATCAAGGACATCGTGGCCAGCCATAGACTCCAATAAATGTGCGCAATCCTCAGCAGATTTTGCCATGGGGCCGATAGTGTCTAGGGATGATGCCATTGGAATCACGCCATAACGTGAAACGCGGCCATAGGTTACTTTCAAACCAGTGATGTTGCAGAATCCAGCCGGAAGACGAATCGAGCCACCGGTATCGGTACCTAATGATGCCAGACATTGGCCAGCTGCTACTGATGCTGCTGATCCTCCTGAAGATCCTCCTGATACATAATTCGGGTCCCAAGGATTTTTGGTTACCCCATAAGCTGACGTTTCAGTAGAGCCACCACAGGTAAATTCATCGGTATTTACCTTACTGACAAACACTGCTCCTTTGTCACGAAGCTTGCCAACAACGGTAGCATCATATGGCGGTACAAAGTTGGCAAGAATCTTGGATGCGGCTGTTGTGCGCACGTCCTTGGTACAAAAGACGTCTTTGAGACTAATGGGAATCCCGTCAAGGACGCCCAATGATTCGCCATCTTGATAGCGCTTGTCAGCTTCTTCTGCCTGCAGATGTGCTTGTTCAGAGAGGACACTGATAGAGGCATTGATCTGATTGTCGGTTTTTTTGATCTGATCCAAACAAGCTTCCAGTAGGGTGACCGGGCTGAGTTGTTTGGCTGCCATCAATTGATGTGCTTGCGCAATAGAAAGGGTAGTAGGGTTCATGCGAGATTATGAGAAAACTGCTGGTACCAGTAGTTGATGATCTTCTTTTGGTAGCGGACTGACAGCAAGGAGATCATCGGCAGCTGAGCGCTTGGTAATACTATCAGGACGGGTGACAGAATGGAGACCTGTCACTTGAGCTGTTGGTACAACATGCTCAGTGTCGAGTGTTTGGAGGATGTTGAGATATTCCAGGATAGTGCCTAGTTGCGGTGCGAATTTTTCTACTTCTGCGTCAGAGAGCTTGAGATTGGCTAGTTTGGCAATCTTGAGAACGTCTTCTGTCGTCAAAGGCTCTTTGGAAGTTGCCATATGTGTGGGGAAAGTAACTAGTATATTAATCTTGAACAGTGGAATTATAAGTGCTGTACGAACAGAAAACTAGAGGTATTTGTAAGGATCGATCTTTTTGTTGTTGACGATCACTTCGAAGTGAAGATGGGGACCTGTAGATCTACCGGTGCTGCCCATGAGACCAATACCTTCACCGCGTTCTACTTGTTGACCGACACTGACCCCTACTTTGTAGAGATGGGCATAGAGTGTCTTGAGGCCATTGCCATGATCAATAATAATATAGTTACCGTATCCACCGCCATAAGTACCAGCTGATGCTGTGATCACTTTACCTGCTTCCGCTGCATAGACTGATGTACCAATGGAGTTGGCACAGTCCACACCCCAGTGAGGAATTGCCGGGTTGAATCCGCGACTGATAGTTCGACAGGTGGTTGGCCAGTTTAGTGTGCCTTTAGTTTGTTGGGCTGTGCCTGTTGGTGCACTACCATAACCACCACTGCTGGATTTTGAAGTGGGCTTGGCGGTGGTAGCTCTTTTGACGGTATTGGAGACGATCACGGGTTCGATACCATTGGGGATGATCAGTTGGTTACCAACTTTGAGGTCTTTGTCACTAGTAATACTGTTTTGATACATAATCAATTCCGCTGGTACTTGGTAGATACCGGCTACTTTGGCGACGCTATCCCCCTTGGCGATCGTATACAACAAGCCAGAAACTGGGAGAATCTTGAGAGTCTTTCCGGCCTCCAGTTTTGCCGATCGACTAAGGTTGTTTGCTTGTGTGATTGTGGAGGCACTGATATGAAAACGACTAACAAGATCATCGATCGTGTCACCTGGTTGGATTACATACTCAAGAATCGTGCTGTTGACCTCACTACTAGTGAGCATTGGCTTGTCAGTAAACAGGCCATGATCACTGATGTATTCATCATCAATCGAGTACTCTGCTTGTACCGTGATGTTGATAAAGTTAGCCTGCTCAGTTGAGAGGACCAAGGCCAGGATCACGACAAAGATTGCTTTTTTGGGCTTCGATACTCGTCCTAGTTGGGTATACGAAACTACATGACTCCAGAAGTCACGTAATGTGAAGCTATTACTGACATTCTCGTTACGAATGCGATACAGTCGATAGCGACGTTTCATCTTTCCTTTCCATTTTCGGCCAAACTCTAAGAGAGTCAACAGTAAAAATTAAGGCCACGGCATACTAGCAGAAAAACTGCTAATAGACTAGCGAGCATACTCGATGATGCGAGTTTCACGAACGACATTGACCTTGATTTCCCCATTGAAATCACTGATCTTTTCGATTTCTCTAGCGAGGTTTCGTGCTAATTGGTAAGCTTGTAAGTCATCAATGTTGTGTGGATTGACGATCGCTCTGATCTCATGTCCAGCTTGCATCACAAATGCCTTGTCTACACCTTCAAATGCTAGTGCCGCTTGTTCTAGTGATGTCATTCTTTGGATATGTTCTTCGAGATTGTCGCGTTTTGCGCCAGGACGATTGATCGAAAGTTGATTTGCTGTGTAGACGATGATACCTTCAAGTGACGTGAATGGTACATCACCATGGTGGGATTCAATTGCATCAATAATCGCAGCATTGATGCGATGCTTCTTACAAATATCGCTACTAATATGTGCGTGCTTGCCCTCCATCTCTTGGTCTGGTGCTTTGCCAATATCATGAAGTAAGCCTGCTTTCTTGGCGATGTCTACATTGGCACCGACTTCAGCTGCAATTGCTCCAGCTAATTTGGCTACTTCGATGGAGTGCTTCAATACATTTTGGCCGTATGCAGTGCGGAATCTCAAACAACCAATCAGTTTGAGTATTTCGGTGGGTAGTCCGGTGATGTTGAGTTCATACACTACTTTCTCGCCGAATTCATGGGTCATAGTGGCTACTTCTTCGCGCGCTTTTTCGAGCATCTCTTCAATTCTGGTCGGATGGATTCTGCCGTCAGCTACTAAGCGCTCCAGAGCAATTTTGGCAATATAGCGACGCATTAGATCAAATCCTGAGAGAATGACTACTCCAGGACTGTCATCCACGATCACGTCGACGCCACTCATTTTCTCAAATGCATTGATATTCCGTCCCTCACGACCGATGATGCGCCCTTTCATTTCGTCATTGGGCAAGGTCAGGGTCGTGACTGTGGATTCGGCAATACTTTCGCCATGGTATCGTTGCATGGCTTCAGCGAGAATTTGTTTGATCTTCTCATCAGCCGTATGTTGCTGCTCAGTGATAATCTTTTCTAGGTGATTGACGATGTCGGCTTGATTTTCTTCTTCTACTTTTTGGAGCAAGAGGGCTTTTGCTTCTGCTGGTGATAAGGCAGAAATTTGATTGAGAAGTCCGTCAGCTTGTTGCTGTTTCTCATGCAATACTTGTTCTTCGTCACGGAGTTTTTCCATGTGCAGGTCAAGATCTTTTTGTTGTTGCAATAGTTCCCGTTGTTTCTTTTCTACTTCTTCTTCCTGTCGACGATTTTTCGCCTCCCAATCTTGGATTTTGCGTTTGCGCTCCTGTTCTTCTTTCTGAATTTGCTGGAGGAGCTTTTGGCTTTCGATTTGCGCTTGTTTAATGATTTGTTGTTCTTCTTGTTCGGCTTGTTTTAATACAGCTTGCGCTTTGTTTTGGAGCTCAGAACGAAAATTTTTTTGAATGAGGACAAAATAAACAATAGCGAGCACAATACCTAGAGCAAAACCACCAAGACCAAATATCAGTACAGTTGTTGGCATACACAATTGTGTGAGGGATAAAACACTGCCTGCACTTTATGAACGCTGACCCTGATTGTCAACCTACGTTCTCCACTGTCTGGCGGTGATAAGGATAGTATGGTTTCTTTATTTATTTTCATGCCACCATTGTAGTATTTGTTTGGCCACTGGTACTGCAATGGCGCTACCTTCTCCACCACCTTCAATCATGACGGTAACCACGATCTCGGGATTCTCATAAGGTGCGAAGGCGGTAAACCAGCCATGGACATTTTGATTATTGTTGAATTGAGCGGTGCCTGTTTTCCCCGCAACAGTAAAGGGCAGGGTTTGCAGTGTCTTGGCGGTCCCCTTTTTTCCATAGACTGATTCGTACATGCCTTGTTTGACTACATCGATCGTAGATTGTTTGAGAAAAGCTTCTTGGATTACTTGTGGTTCTCTTTGTGAGCTTTCTGGACAGTTCTTGATCTCTTTGACTAAGTATGGCTGGTAGAGCTTGCCATTACTAGCCATGACGCTAGTGAAGCCTGCTACTTGGAGTGGGGTAGTCAATAAATATCCTTGTCCGATAGCATAATTATAAGTGTCTCCGGTAAACCAGGCAGGGCCGACTTTTTCAGTCTTCCACGTTGGAGTTGGTACTATGCCTGCTTGTTCACCAGGAATATCGATGCCTAGTGGTTTTCCAAGGCCGAATTGTTTTGCAGTGCTACTCAGCTTCTCGACACCTAGTCCGACAAAAGATTCGAAGCCCCCAGTGACTTTGTAGAAGAAAGTATCGCTTGATGCTGCGATGGCATCGATGATCGAGAGTAAACCATGACCATCTAGTTTCCAGTCTTTGTAGTAGAAGCCAACTTGTTCATCAAATTGGCTGGCGACACGGATTTGACCGGGAGAATCGATTTTGTCTGTTGGGGCAACGATGGCTGCCTCTAGTACTGAACTGGCAGTTACGATCTTGAAAGTGGATCCGGGAGGATATGTCCCACTGATAGCGCGATTGAGAAAAGGGGTGTTTTGGTCTTGAAGAAGATTCTCATACTCTTGTACTTCTTTGCCACGAATACCATCAGCAAAGATGTTGTTGTCAAAATCAGGCTGGCTCACCAAGCTGAGAATCTGACCATTGTTTGGATTCATCACTACTATGGAGCCTCCTGTAGCACCATAGTTTTCGATGGTCTCTCTCAGTAAGGTGTTGGAGATGTTCTCTAATCCACTATCAATAGTAGTGATCAAATCACAGCCATGTTGCGGTTCCGATGTGAATAGGGTGTCCACCTTGGAATGGCGGGCATCAACGACGATTTTCTGAGTACCATTGACGCCTCTGAGGTACTGTTCATAACTCTTCTCGATGCCGACTTTTCCGACTGTGCTGTCAATGGTGTAGATGTTGCGAGAGTTTTGCCAATCCGTATCAGTAATCTTACCCAAATAGCCAATAGCATGTACTAGCCCTCTGCTACTGGGTAGGTAATGGCGAGAGAAGTCCTCGAGTACTAGTACACCAATATTTCGATTGGCAAATGTACTGATGAGCTTGAGCTTGGTGTTATGGTCGATATTGCTTTTGATCACAATTGGGGTGTAGAGGAAACGATATTTTTCACTAATATCGCTGATCTCTTGTGTGGGTACATCGAGAATTTTGCTTAACTCAGAAAATAGGGCCTGTCGGTCTGCATCAGTGCGCGGTAAATCTGCAGGAATAATCGCGGCATTGTCGTGGGGAATATTCTCTACTAGTTGTACATTGTTGCGATCATAGATGATCCCTCTCAGTGCTCTAGTGATGTAGACACGCAAATAATTCTCTTCACCTCGAGCAAAAAGGTCATTGCCGAGATTGAGCTGTAAATAACTCAACCGTAATAATAGTGCAAAGACAACGGTCACAACCAGCCAGCGTAAAATTCGGAATGAGGTTTCAAATCCAGCACTACTTTCAGCTAGCATCTTGTCTTTGGGGTCTGAAAAAACATGCTGCCACTGGTCAGGATTGTTGCTCTCTCCATCAAAGTGAATCGATTGTTCAAAATGTTTGTCAAAAATACGCCAACGGTTACTCATGATAAATTCCTAATGCATTCAAGTATCTATCATATGCTTCACCAAGTATCTTCGCCGGTAAAGTAATGATCATGAGCAGTATACCATGAGAAAAAACCGCCCCAAACATCAGCCAGAATCCCGCTTGGTAATGGCCAGCATATGCAATCAGCTGTAGTGTCACTGATAGGGCTATCCCTGTCAGTACAAAACTAATCCAAGACAGTCTTTTTCCATGTGGTAGTAGGCCGGGAACAATAATCACTAGTAGGCCTACCCAAAGTACCAATGGTACGAAGAATTGGTAC
>JAGNZB010000042.1 GCA_017984655.1 Candidatus Altimarinota bacterium | reverse complement strand
TTGTCTTTCTTGCACGAGCAGGGGGATGCCACAGCATGGGATCAGATGATCACGGCTTTGCAACACGGCAAGAGTATTGTGCTTGAGTTTGGTCACCATAACAATGTGATGACCTATATGTTGGTCGCCAACATTCTTACTCGCTATATTCACCATCATTATGTGAAGGCCACTGAGAAGTTTGTGAATTCTGGTGATGTCCGAGATAAGGTGATGCCGCTGATGATTGTGATTGAGGAGGCACACAAATTCTTGCAAGGTCGTGTGGCCAAGAATACCACCTTTGGCACAATCGCTCGCGAGATGCGTAAGTACTCGGTGACTTTGCTCGTGATCGATCAACGCCCATCATCAATTGATAAAGAGATTTTGTCTCAGCTGGGTACCCGTATTGTGGCGATGCTCAGTGATCCTGATGATATCGATGCCGTATTTACTGGTGTTGCTGATCGTGGTTTGCTACGCAACTGGTTGGCTACGCTTGATAGTAAGAAGCAAATTTTGTTATTGGGCCATGCGATTCCCATTCCAACTATGGTTCGAGTGCGGACATATGATGAGGAGTTTTATCGTTCATTGCGAACTAGCGATGATAAGGCAGTTGAGGAGTTGTTTGGTTAGTGCTGTATTAATTACAAATTATAAATTACAAATTACAAATGGGGGCTCCATGGTGATTTGGAGATTGGGACTACCTGCTGAGATACTCGGCAGGGTCCTTCGCGATGCTCAGGATGACGGAAAGAATGGAGATAAGAATAAGGATGAGGATGGGACCATGAAAGTAAAAGTTAAGGGGAAGGTGAAATGAGCTATAAGTGTGGGAGAGAGGTGGTGCTGAGATTTTGGTCACTGCAGCCTCCAAGTCCCCAATTCATAATTTCTAATTCCTAATTACCAATTAATTATCAGCTTTCCCGAAGTGTGCTATGTTATGTGCATATTGAGTTGTTATTTTTATGTACCGTCATAGTGTTGCTGCTGTCGTGATCAATCATGATAAGCAAGTGCTGATTTGTAAGCGCAATGTTCCCCAGGAGCATTGGCAATTTCCTCAGGGAGGTGTCAATGAAGGTGAGAGTGAGGAGCAGGGGATGCTGCGTGAACTACAAGAGGAATTGGGTTCTGCCAAATTTTCATTGTTGTACAAATCCAAGCATCAGTATCGTTTTGATTGGCCCAAGAACCAGTTGCGTGATGATGGGTTGATTGGGCAAGAGCAACGCTATTATTTGGTGTTGTTTTGGGGGAGTGATAGTGAGATTACCTTGGAAGAGCGTTCATTTACTGACTTTCAGTGGGTAGACCAGTCTGAGGTGATGCAGTTGATCTTTCCCACTCGTCGTCTGATTTATCAAGCGGTGATGGAAGAATTTGTTCCTATTATTAAGATTGCTTCTACATGAGACGTATTTCCCCCTTAGTAGTATTTCTGATCCTTGGTGCTTTTCTAGTACCACAAGCGCAGGCTGCTAGTAATTTTCCTGATGTTGCTACTAGTTATCAATATAGTCAGGCAATTCAGGCTCTCAAAGAACGTGCTATTGTGCAGGGTTTTCCTAATGGCACATTTGGTCCTGACCGGTTGATCACTCGAGCAGAGTTGCTCAAGATTGCGCTGGAGGGAGCTGGTGTCAGCACTGCTGATTTGGTAGATGCCGACTCGCCATTCCCTGATATGGGAGCGACGCATGGATTGCGGCAGTATGTGATTTATGCTCAACACCATCAAATTGTGTCTGGTTATCCTGATGGCACCTATCGTCCAGATAACACCACGACAAGAGGTGAGGCGATCAAGATGTTGCTCAATATCAATGAGGTGATTGCTTCTGGCTCTGATCTCACTTGGCACTATCAGGATGTCGATAATAGTGATCCCTTGGCTGCGTATATTTACACTGCTCGTGATCAGAAGGTAATCCCCAATAAGTACAAGGCCAAGACGGTGGCGATCGGTGAAAAGATTACCCGCGGAGAGGTGGCTGAGATGATGTACCGTCTGCTCATGATCAGAGAGCAACAACTTCAGCAGTATCCTGAAGCGAGTACTGATTTGCCTATAGTCAGCGGTGCTTATCCGACGAGTAGTTTCACGGGGCTGACCTTGTTGTCTACGTTGCCAAAGACGTTGGTAGCCAATACCTATTATCCCATTAGTGCCACTACTTCGGCTGCCAAGGTTCGTGTTTTGATTCAGAATGAAGCTGACAAACAATGGTTGTGGGAGTATCAGGCTAGCGATGGTCGTGTCCGGTTTGATCTTCACTTTCCCGAAGCAGGCCAATATCGTTTAGCTTTGATTTCTGATGATGCGAAGAAAGCTCCAGCTGTTGGTATTACGGTGCTGGATCAATGGCAAGCGAGTTTTAGTGAAGCTCCGCAGGCGATAGCTAATCCTAGTATTGTTGTCGGTGATGACAATGTAGCTGTGTTGACATGGAGTGGCGATCAGAACAAAACACTGCTGCGGTTGGAGTGTGATCAGGGTAGCCATCGTACTAGTCGATTGATTGTGCCTGCGGGACTCAGTTGGCGTGTGGATTATCAGATGTTTGAGGGATTTGAGGAGGGTGATATCAGCTGTCATCTTTCACAGGCGGGTTTTGATACGTTTTATACATTGACTAGTCAGTGGAGCAATCCTGTCAGTTGGTCATTTTCTGCGATCACCCACAATTTCCGGACTTGGCTCAAAAACAATGTGACAGTAGATAATCTGCCATTGTTTACCAAGGCGAACCGGCTTACGTTGAGTGGTGTGGCGGTGACTCCATTATCAAACTGGGCTGCTGTGGTGATGTCGGATGGTTCAGTGAAGACGTTTAGTTTGAGTGGTGCTGAGACTGATACCTTGAATGCTGGGTCAGCTTGGTCTCTGACACTTGACCTGAGTCAGGATGGAGTTTATTTTGTTGAGATCAATGATCTGCAGGGAATTGCTGTTTTGAATGCACCTGTTTATAAAGTGACTGGTGTGCCTGTGCTTCCTGATTTTGTCGATATGCAGACGGGATTGGTGATTGAAAAGAAATCAGCTTTGACATCAGGAGAGTATGCTGCGATGACTCGTGAATTGTTGCAAAGGATTAATGCAATTCGTGCGGATCAAGGCCGCTCTCCAGTCACATTAGATCCATCTCTGACCGCTTTTGCGCAAGCTCACGCTGACGATATGGTGGCTAATGACTATTTCTCACACAAGGATCGTAGTGGTCGTAGTCCGGAGCAACGTAAATTAGCTTTTGATATTCTCCAGCCAGTAGGGGAAAATATCGCCTTTAGTGTCACTATTGCTGATATCGACGAGGGGCTGAAGCGGAGCGCTGTTCATCGTCTCAATATGCTTGATGCACGCTGGTCACGTGTTGGTATTGGTTTGGCACGTGCTCAAGATGGCTTGCTCTATGCCGTGGAGGAATTTTCTACGCGTTCTTTTATTGTTTCACCACTCACAGCCCAGGAGAAGGTGGCTATGGCAGAGCGTACGCTTGAGAGAATTAATATCAGTCGCACTGCTGCTGGTCTCGGTAGTCTTACTTTGGGTAGCACCTATACAGCTCCGCTCACTCGCTGGCAAGAGGCGCCTCAATCAACTAATCTGCGTCAGAGCTTGATTGATGCCGGTCTTGGTCTCGGTCGCTTACTGACCTCAGAGGGACAATATTCAGCAAATTTGCCAGCTGAACTTGCTTTGCAGTCCGCAGTTTCTGAACCAGCAATGACCAAGATGGAAATGGCGGTGACTTTCCAAGGAGAGCAAATGTTTGTGGCGGTTTTATTGTATTAATGTCCTTTTGCGATGGCGAAGTTGTCTTATTCAGCTCTGGATACATTTCGTACTTGTCCGCTCAAGTACAAGTATCAGTATATCGATAAGCTGCCGCAGCGCCCCAGTGGTGTGATGCATTTTGGCTCAGCGCTCCATCAAGTGATGGAAGAGCTCTATGCTCATCAGATGGTGCCTTTGTCTCTCGCTGAGCTCCAAGATGTCTTTACCAAGCGGTTTCATGCTGAATTTTATCCTGATGCTTATACTGCCGACAATGACTTTCAGGCTGGCTTGAAGATTGTCGAGCGTGAATATCACAAACATGCAGCTGATCAAGGCAATACGATCGCGAGAGAGCGCAGTTTTGTGCTGCCATTGTCTGCTGAGTATCAGATGTCAGGGAGAATCGATCGGATTGATAAAATTGGTGACGATACCTTGGAGATTATTGATTATAAGACTAGTGCCACGGTGCGTTCAGTGGCTGAGGTGAGTCAGAATCTGCAGTTGGCGATTTATTATTTGGCTTTGCAACAGCTCTGGCCAGAGATCAAGCAGGTCCATTTGTCTTTGCAGTACTTGCGAGCAGATATGAAGGTTAGCTTTGTGGCTACTGCTGAGTTGGCAGCAAAAGCAAAGCAGGATCTCTCCTTACTCCTAGCGCAATTAGCTGCCAGTGGTTATGAACCTCAGCCGGGCGGACATTGCGACTTTTGTGATTATCGCGATCGTTGTCCGATGACCAAGCATCGTTATCTGCAAGATACCAAACAAGTATCTGAGCCGGTGGTGGAGGGGAAGGTCTTGGCTGATCGTTATATCGGCTTGCTCGCTCAAAAGAAACAGCTAGATGCCGAAATTGATTTGGCCAAACAAGATCTCAATCAGTATCTTGATACTAATGATTTTCAAAAGCTCTATGGTACTTTGGGATCAGTAAAGCGTTCGATTACTGAGTCACAGCGACTGCGTAGCAAAGATGCCCAGGCTTATCTGGCTGCGCAAGGGGTTTTGGCAGAATTCATGCAGCCTTCCACGACTACTCGGTTTGTGGTCGGTACGCAAGCAGTAGCGGAGCTTACTAGTGATGAAGTCCTATGAATATCTTAGTCTACGGCGATGATACCGCCTTGATCGAGCAACGCATCAAAGAGCTCAAGCAGCACTTTTTGAAAACAAATAGTGATGGGGAAATTATTGTCATTGATAGTGAGGCATTGCCACTTCCTGCTGAGATGGTGGATGTGTTGACTACAGTAACTTTGTTGGGAAATAAACGCTGTTTTGTGCTCAAAGGTCTGCTCAGTCATACATTCACAGCTGAGTATGAGAACTTCTGGTACTGGATTGCTCAGATCCCACCCGAGTTTGCAGTCATTTATGTAGATTATACAGCTGAGATTCTGAAGAAGTCTGTACAGGTACAAGAGTGGCAGAAGGCTGGTACATTGTTGCCGCGCCTGACATTTGCTTGTCTCAAGGGGCGGTCACTCAATACTGCATTGACACTGACTGGTAGCCAAAAACAATATCTGGATCAGGTGTATCAAGCCGATCCATTGTTTGCTTATCAGGAGTTGGGGAAGGTAGCTTTGCTTGTCGATGCTGGGCATCCGGAGCTGATTGAGGAGGTTTTCGCACGACCAGAGCTCAGTGTGTCAGTATTTAAACTAACTGATGCCTTCTTTATGAAGCGATCTCAGGCCACAATGGAGTCGCTTGAGACGTTGTTTGGTCAGGGGGAGAATGAGCATATGTTACTTGGTTTGCTGATCAATCAATTGAAGAAGCTGATCTTTGTGATGGATGCCGATGTTCGAGGAGAGCCGGTAGAAGCGACACTCAAGGCGCTCAAGATTCATCCTTTTGTGGCCAAGAATATGCAACAACAAAAGCGGCTTTTTACTTTGGCTGAGGCTCAGCTTTGGCTCCAAAGATTATTAGAAATCGATTTGCAATCCAAACAGGGTAAAGTCGATGCCAAGGTAGCTCTTGGGCAATTTTGTGTTAGTATAGATTCGCTCTCACACTGATCAGCATGCTCAAAACGAAGTGGAAAGAACATTCATCGATGCGCGTGATTCTCAGCATCTGTATTCTGCTGGCTGTCTATCAGATGTACACCTATGCGGTGAAGAGCTATCAGGATTATCAGATCAATCAGCAAATTCATCAAAGTGATGTAGAGATTCAGAATCTGGAGCAAGACAATCGGATGATGCAGGAGTATTTGAAGTATCTTGATAGCGAGGCCTACAAAGAGAAAGAAGCAAAGCGGATCAAGAATGTGCGCAATGCCAATGAAGATGTGTTTGTGATCAAGCAAGCCGGTTTGGAGAAGGTGAGCTCTGAAGATGATCAAGCAGCTCAGAGCTGGAATGATTTGATCCCTCGTGAGCGTTGGTGGCGATTCTTCTTGCGCTAACATCATGCATTATGATTTTGCTCTTCCAAATTGAGAACTGTCAGTATTGTAGTTATGTCCGCTCTGTTCTAGCCAATCTGAATATCTCCTATGTGGCGATCAATGCTGCCTATGGTAGTCCAGCTCGACAGATGCAGCTCAAGTTTGGCAGTCCTGATCAAGTGCCGTTTCTAGTGGATGTGGATAAAGGGCGGATGATCTCTGAATCAGAAGACATTGTGGAATATCTCAGTAAAACTTATGCCTAACTCACAAATTGGTTTGCGTGCCGGAAGGGAACAATCAGTACTCAAATCACATCCTTGGATATTTTCTGGTGGCATTCAAAGTGCCAAAGCAGAGAAGGGGGACATCGTCGATATCTATAGTGCTAGCCAGCAATGGTTGGCAAGAGGGTATTACTATCCGGGGGGGACAATTGCCTGTCGAGTCTTGACCAAGAAAGAATCGGACAGCATTGATGTCGACTGGTTTATTGGTAGATTGCAGACTGCTTATCAGAAGCGGGAACGTTTTCTCGTTGCTACCAACGCCTATCGATTAATCTTCGGTGAGGCTGATGGCCTGCCTGGTTTAATTGTTGATATATACGATCGAGTTGCTGTAGTACAGATTTCGACTTTTGGTATGGAGAGATTGCGACCAATGTTGTTTGCGGCTCTACCACAAGCATTGGCAATCGATGCGATTTATGAACGAAGTGATATTGATGTTCGTGCAGCTGAAAGTTTGCCACTACGATCAGGCTTAGTTTGGGGGAAATTACCTGATGAGATTCTGATCAAAGAGGGGAATGCTACTTTTGTCGTTGATGTAGTCAAAGGTCAAAAAACTGGTTTCTTTCTCGACCAAAGAGCCAACCGACAAACTATTGCTAACTATGTGAAGGGCAAGAAGGTGCTCAACACGTTTTGTTATACCGGTGCTTTTAGTGTTCATGCAGGCCTTGCGGGGGCTAGCGAGGTGACTTCGGTGGATAGCTCACAGTCTGCTATTGCGATGACAGAAGCCCATATGGCTCGTAACTGTCCGCAAGTAGCTTCGAAGGCGATTTGTGCCGATGCCTATGAGTTTCTCAAGACTACTGATCAGCTCTTTGATGTGATTATTCTCGATCCTCCCGGTTTGGTGAAGAACAAAAAAGATCTACAAGCGGGGACCAATGCCTACCGTGTCTTGCATCAGTTGGCGATGAAGCGATTGGTGCCAGGTGGCATCCTGGTGACTGCTTCTTGTTCTGGTTGGGTAGATCGTACCCTGTTCCGCAAGATTGTCTTCTGGGCTTGTGAATATGAGGGCAGAGCTCTCCAGCAAATAGAGGAACGTGGTCATACTTGGGATCATCCTTTGTCAGTGTTTTTCCCAGAGGGGGAGTATCTGAAGTTTGCTGTGTATCAGTGCTAGTCAGTTCCAATTGCACTACTGAGAGATCTGTTTCGCAATCTGCTTTCGTTGTTACTGGGGATTCGCTATATTTCTGCCTTACCTCATAAACTGCATCATATGCGAACAAAAAGTGTCGAAACCCTCCTGATGATGAGTGTATTAGCTGGTGCAGCTGAAGTATCTGGTACTCCTAGTCCTATTCGTGAGACCTCACTAGCGGTTGTCAGTAGTGAAGAGGCGACTAGAAGATTTACTAGAACTGCTGTACGTCATAATGTCGATGCGAGACGTCGTGGACAGGTCTCTGGCAGATAATCATTGGTGACACTTTTTGCTGAATAGTTTACGCTGTTTTGTCCATTTGTGCCTTTAGCCGTGGTATGGCATCACTGAGCTTGGTGTAGCTACCACGGTTGAATGTAGTTTTCGTGACTACAGGATCTGTGGCCTATTTTCTATGTTTGACGATGATGAGTAGTAGTCTTGTAAGTTAAATAGCCACCCTTATAACGGTGTGGCTGGGAAGTTTCTGATTGTGAGCACAACAAAAAATTGGTTGCGGGGGCTGGACTCGAACCAGCGACCTCAAGGTTATGAGCCTTGCGAGCTGCCAACTGCTCTACCCCGCGCCATTTGTCAGTTCTATTCCAGAAAAGACTGCTTGTAGTTTACTCACTTATGATAAATATGCAAGAAAGCCTGGGTTAATTAGGAATTGGGAATTATGAATTGAGGCTGCACAGTCTCAGTTAGCTTTCCATTCACGTTTACCTTTCCCTTTACTTTTATGGTCCCTGCCTTATTCCTCAGTATCTCCCCTCCGTCATCCTGAACGCAGTGAAGGACTCTGCCCCTCCTTCCCGCCATCCTGAGCGCAGCCGAAGGACCTTGCCGAGTATCTCGGCAGACAGTCCCAATCTACAATCACCATGTCCCCAATTTCTAATTCCTAATTGCTAATTAATTTCCTTTTTTGCGCTCTTTTGGGTGATTTGCTATATTCGTTTATCATTATTATCACCTATGCGTAGAGATCATCAGTTGGATCGTCATTCTTGTGATGGGGTGTCACGTCAGAAAGTCCGTCAAGTGCTTCGACACTGTACTGATACTGGTCAAGCAGAACTGGCTAATGATTTAGCGGGGGTCAAATATCCTTGTGATGATCGTGATGCTATTCGAACCATTGCTAATGGACTGCGTACACAAGCTATATCTCTTTAATTTATTAAAAACTGTTTATGGCAAATCATATTGAAGGTGGTAAGGGGCCTGAGGAACCGGAGTTGGTTGATCTAAGTGATGCTGAGTGTGAACTACTCGGTCGAATTACTGGTACATTAACTGCCGTTGGTGCTACTAGGCAGGCTTTTAGTGCTGTATTGCCTGTGTGGGATGATGCAGACTTGGGTGCGCTTGCTGCTGCTTTTGGTGAGGAGCCTGAGGCTGTTGTGGTACCAGATGCTAGTCCGAGCACTTCTTTTCGTACGGTTCGCCGCCGTGTTTACCGGTTGGGGGATGAAAATAATGGTGGTGATGGTTCTAGTTTGGCGACTCAGGCATTATTGCCAGAAGCAGCTGAAGTAGTTGCACCTGGAGTAGATGCTTCAGGTCCTCACGGTGTCGATACTCGTAGCGAGGATGTTGCAGTCTTATTTGAAGTGGGTGAGACCAGCTATACCCAGCTGATGAGTACTATTCTGTCACAAAAAGTGCCTACAGTTTTGGATGAGAAGGCTGCAGCTGCTTGGCAGTTAGATTTTGTTGACGATCAGCTTGGTCAGTTAGCAAAGAAGTTTGCTGTTATATTGACTCAAGTTGGTACAGTGGATCCTAATCTAGTCATTCCTTGTACCACACCGATTCCAAATGATGATTGTGGTCATCGCATGCTCTTTACGTTTTTTCCTTTCTCTGAAAATCGTAGTTTTGAATACCGGGTAGTGGGAATCAATCCTGAGGGAAAGGCGGTGTTTTTGCCAGGTCATGATCCTGTTCATGTCGTGTTGCCAGCTAACAAAGGCCTTCGTCCGATTGTGGTTGGTACTTTGCGTGCTGAAGATAATATGCCAAAGACACTTGCCAAGTTGGTAACGAGATTACTGGCAAACCCTAGTCAAATGGCTGAGACATTGTTGGCTTCTTACTCGAAAAGGAAGAAATAAAGGTCGTATTACTTCTGGTTTTGTAATCCACCAATCTCCCATAATGTATTGAAGAAGCCTCGGTAGCTGTCTGCTACTAAGTGGTTGGTGATGCTAAAACAAACTATGGGGCTGCCGAAGAGATTGAGACCGACATGGTCAGGCCAGATGTTGGTGTTGACGAGGCCGGTGAATAAGCCGGGGAGGACGCGGAAATCAAAGAGGGGGCGGGTGGTTTTCATAC
>JAGNZB010000041.1 GCA_017984655.1 Candidatus Altimarinota bacterium | reverse complement strand
CGGCATCACATTGATAAAATTCTCTTTTACGCCCCTTACGAGGACTATCAGCACGCCACACTTTGCTGATCTGATAGCGTTTGAATGGCATCTTGAGATCATTGCGATGCTGCACTACCACACGAGCCAGTGGCACGGTCTGATCATAGCGAAGTGCGACATGACGGTCACCATTATCGACAAACCGGTAAATCAACTTTTCATCCTCACCAATCTTGCCCATCAGAATATCTTCATATTCCAATGAAGGTGTATCTAATTCACCATAACCAAATGCCGTAAAAGTCTGACGCCACGTATCAGACAAATACCGTCTGAGATACATCGCTTCTGGCAAAAAATCTGAAAAACCTTGGAGAGTACGAGCTTCAATCATAAAGAAAACAAAATAATTTTAGAGAACTTGGACAGAACCAATCATCTCAGCATGAAGCTGACAATGATAATTGAATGTCCCAGCAGTAGTGAAAGTATAGGAATAACTATCATCTTTGCCTAGCACACCGGAACCAGTCTGACCTGGAATACTATCAAACACGATATGGTGAGGTGCATTCTCCAGATTCTTCCAGACAATGGTATCGCCAACATTGATCGTAATTGCTGGCGGATTGAAACGAAAGCCTGACATCGACACATTGAGAGTCTTCGCTGCAGGAGCTGATGGTGTGGTCAGCTGCGCACCACCAAAAGGAGCGTAATTGTTTTGCTTGATAATCAGTACTCGATACATCATCTCAGCCACATCACCACGCTTCATACCAATACCAGTACCGTACCGATTCCCATTGGCAGAAATCAAATTTTTCAATACGGAAAAATAAACATATGGGGCGAGATCCAAAGTCTGTGGCACATCAAGAAAATAATAGTTGCTCGGCACATCCGGCTGTAAGTTGTTGATCTTGAGCAAAATCTTGGCAGCTTCACCACGGGTCACACCAGCTTCAGGACGGAAACTACCATCACTATAGCCTTTGACTACACCAGTAGTCTGCGCCCAGTTGATAAATTGTTTCAGGGGATGATTATTGGCCACATCGGGAAATGAAGAGTTCTGAGTAGCAAAACTCACCGTTGCAATCCCAGCACCATTGGCAGCAATCTTGATAATCTCAGCACGAGTAACGATGCCATCAGGCCGAAACAATCCATCAGGATAGCCATTGAGAATCGTACGATCACGAAGATATTGAATCGCTTGATAATGAGGATCAGAAGCGGACACATCAGGAAAGTTTGTCGCTGCTACTGCCTGGGGCAAAGCCACCACAGCACTAAGCAAAACACCAACCAATCGAAAGCGAAGCGACATACTGAGAGCTTTAAGACAAAAGGATACTAAGAAACTGTCGACCACTTGTCTAGCGAGCATAAACCTTTACAAAAAGCTGTAAACATATTAATTTGCCAACGCAATTTTATGACGCACGTAGCTCAGTTGGTTAGAGCGTTAGGTTGTGGTCCTAAAGGTCGTGGGTTCGAGACCCATCGTGCGTCCCACAGTTGCCATCGGCGATTTCTTATTCTTTATCCTAACTTTATCCGAGTTGGTGATAGTTTAAGATAGCCATACTTTCGGCAACTGAAGGATAAGGATTAGGATAAGAGGAAATAAGAATAAGAATGTCCCCATATGCTCATACATATACAGTCATGGGTGCTCATTTGTAATTTGTAATTTGTAATTTATAATTCCTTTTGTTTGTCTTTTCACCCTCTTCCCCTATACTCCCCTTCGTCTACCTGCTTTCAATATGGCCAAGAATCTTGTTATCGTCGAGTCACCTGCCAAAGCGCAGACTATTAGTAAGTTCCTCAGCAAGGACTATGTAGTACGTGCTTCATTTGGCCACATTCGTGACTTGCCAAAATCAAAACTAGGAGTGGATCCTGAAAACAATTTTGAACCAACCTATGTCGTCTCAAAAGAAGCCCGCACCCAGAATGCTGTCAAAGAACTCAAGACATTATTAAAATCAGCTGAGACTGTCTGGATCGCGACAGATCCGGATCGAGAAGGTGAAGCAATTGGTTGGCATTTGACGCAGGCACTACCGATCAAGAAGACGCAACAAATTCATCGAGTGGCTTTTCATGAAATCACCAAAGAAGCTATTCTTCATGCATTATCTGATCCACAGAAAATCAATATTGATCTCGTCGATGCCCAACAGGCGCGCCGGATTCTTGACCGTATCGTTGGTTATGAACTTTCTCCACTCCTCTGGCAAAAAATTCGCTACGGATTATCAGCTGGTCGGGTACAGTCAGTAGCCGTACGGCTTATCGTCGAACGTGAACGTGAAATTAGGGCCTTTGTACCAGTAGAAAGCTGGAGTATCACTGGACAATTCTCTACTAAAACAGGTGCCACATTCCAAGCAGCACTGAGCCAAATAGACCATCAGAAAGCCACTCTCAATAGCGAGCCAGACACAAAACCGATCTTAGCAGCACTGAAGAAATTGCCCACTGACGGTACAGTAACTGATCTGGTCGAGAAAGAGAAAAATCGCTACCCAGCACCACCATTTATCACATCAACACTCCAGCAAGAAGCTTCACGCAAGCTAGGTTTCTCAGTCAAACAAACTATGGCTGTCGCTCAGCAACTCTATGAAGGTATCGATCTTGCCGACGGCCGTACCGGTCTCATTACCTACATGCGTACCGACTCAGTCAACCTCGCAAAGTCAGCGCTCGACGATATCCGCAAGATGATAGTCACCCAATACGGTCAAGAATATCTGCCAGAATCTACCCGAGGATACAAGAGCAAACAATCAGCACAAGAAGCCCATGAAGCAATCCGCCCAGTTCAAATCACTCTGACCCCAGATCATATCCAAAGTCTCAATGTACTACGTGGTGATCAGCTCGCTCTCTACCGCTTGATCTGGCAACGCACCATCGCCTGCCAAATGGCAGAAGCCAAAATCAAGCAAGTCAGTGCTGACATCGATGTCCCCGAACAAGCACATATCTATACATTTCACACCACAGGCCAAGTGATTACCTTCCCCGGCTTTATCAAGGCCTACATGGAGGATTTTGATGCCGAAGATGTTGATCAGATGGAAGGTGAAAGCATCCTGCCACCAGTTGTGGTCAATCAAAAAGTACAATTAGAGAAGCTGCTACCCAACCAACACTTCACAAAACCACCAGCACGATATACTGAGTCAAGTCTGGTAAAGAAACTAGAACAAGAAGGTATTGGTAGACCAAGTACCTATGCCCCAACGATATCGACTATCGTCGCACGAGGCTACGTAGAAAAAGAAGGCAAAACCCTCATCCCGACTGACACCGCTGAAGTAGTCAATGATTTCTTAGTGAAGTTTTTTGATCCCTATATCAATGTCCACTTCACTGCAGATATGGAGCAGAAGCTTGACCAAATTGCTGAAGGCAAGGCAAATTGGGTAGATATCGTCCGCAACTACTACAAGCCACTCCACCAAGAAATTAGTGACAAAAAAGAACATATTGCCAAAGCTGACGTCGTCAGTGAGCAGACCGACGAGATCTGTGATGTTTGTGGCTCTCCAATGGTCATTAAGCTGAGTCGCTTTGGTAAGTTCTTATCATGCTCACGCTATCCTGATTGTAAGAACGCCAAGACTATTGATGGCAAAGTAGTAGAGAACGTCAATATTGGCCCAGATCCAGCAACGGAGCTCATGATCACCTTACGCAATGGCCGCTATGGACCATATCTCCAGCTTGGGGAAGATGATAAGGCAGCCAAAACAAAAGCAAAGAAAGTATCGCTCGCGTATGGCCCAAAACTAGTCCCAGTATCCGCCAATCTCCACAATCCTCCCACAGTCGAAGAAGCTCTCCAGCTCCTCAGCTTGCCCCGAACAGTTGGCACAGACAATGGCGAAACAGTCACAGCCAGTATCGGTCGATTTGGTCCTTATATCAAAAAGGCCACCGAGTTCCGCTCTATTCCCAAAGAATATGACTTACTGACACTCACCCTGGATGATGCTCTGACTATTCTCAAAATGGAGAAAACAGGTCGTCGCCAAGGTAGCCAAAGCCTACGTGAATTGGGCATTAGCCCGGAGACCAAGAAACCGGTCAAAATTATGGAAGGTCGATTTGGCCCCTATATCACTGATGGCTCAAAAGTATTTGCGAGTGTACCCAAAGGAAGTTCCATAGAAGAGATTACGCTTGAGGAAGCCATCGAACTGATTCAGCTCAAACAAGGCAAGCCAAAGAAAGCTGGCAGCAAGACTACCACCAAGAAGAAATCAAAGCCCAAGAGCAAGCAATCAACGACCAGTAAGAAGAAAACCAAGTAGCCCTTTTTTTGCAGGACTGCTATAGTTCCACTAAACATTAATCTCCCACCACTCTATGGCTAAGAAACCAGCCAACAACAATAAATATGGTATCCCCAATGTCAGCTTTGGCAATCCAGGATTTAGCCTCGGCAATCCTCGTGTCGGTGGTGTCAAAGACACTGGTGCCAGCACTGGTGATACTGCAAAAAAGAATACCAAGCAACCAGTACAGCCTCGCAAATCAACCGCCAAGAGAGCTGCTAAGGGAGTCTAACCTCCCCTTGTAGACATCGCAGTTGGTTGCAAGAGTATTAGAAATCACTAATACTCTTTTTTGTTCAGCATTAATACCCAGCTCTATGTGGGCAATGATACGCGCATTCTTACCGATCTTCCGCCAACGTTGGGCCCTGACTTTGATTTATGGAGCCCTAGTTGTGCTCAGCATTGCTGTTAGTATTGGGCAGCCATATTTCTACAAACTAGCGATCGATGGACTAGTCAGTCTCACTGGACAAGCACCATTTACAAGCGAGTGGAGCATCGGGCAAGTTATCTTTGGTTGGTTTCTTTGTTCCTATGGTTCAACGGTCTTTTCTTCTCTCAAGGGGTGGTTCTTCTGGGACTGGTTTGCGAACCCAATTACAAAAACACGTTTAGTAGCCATATATGATCAGCTGCTCAAGCTGGACATCCGAGAATTCATTAATCGCAAATCGGGCAGCATCACCAAGACTTTTGACGAATCATCAGATGGCTTCGCTGATGTCAACAACCTCTTCATCGACGAAATCCTTACACCACTCTTGAGTGGGTTCGGAATGTTGTTCCTGGGGTTCTATTATAGCCCTCCCCTCACTCTCGTAGTCTTGGGAGTAATTCCGATTCAAATAGCAGTCTCTTATTTTGGCTACCGATATTCTCAGCCCATTGCAGAAAAAGCTCGTGTGAGCTGGAGTGCACTGCAGGGCAAAGTGGCGGATGTGATCGGCAATATCTTGATCACGAAATCATTTCAGAAAGAAGCTGATGAAATCAAAGCTGCTGATGAGCTCTACTACCAAGGGATGAAACAACAGTCTCGAACAAACCGAGCTTGGGCAATGCAAGATTTCTTTGATATCGAACTCTTCTCTACATTTGTATTAGTTGCTTTCGGCTATTACCTCATCCAAGCTGGCAGTATTAGCATCGGTACTTTGCTCATGTTCATGACTATTCGAAATCGGCTACTAGTGCCTGTTCTGATGGTCAAAAACAATCTCAAGCACATCCAGAAAAATGTACTACGTTATCAAGAGATGGAGAAGATCATCAGTAGCCCAAAGCAACTGCCAATGGCAAAAGAGCCTCACATCCAGACTAGCTCGTCTGGTCAAATTACTTTTGATCATGTGAGCTTTACCTACAATGAGCACCGTGATGCATTGAAAGATATTAGCTTGATCATCAAGCCAGGAGAAAAGATCGCCCTTGTGGGCCACTCTGGCGCCGGCAAATCTACTATTGCAATGCTGTTGATGCGTTTCTATGACGTGACGTCTGGTTCTATTAGTCTTGATGGTATTGATATTCGCCAGTGGGAGTACAATAATTTCCGGTCGCACTTCAGTGTGGTTTGGCAAGAAAATTTACTGTTTCACGACACGATTGCCGCCAACATTGCTTACAGCAAACAAAATGCCACTGAACAAGAAATTAAAGAGGCTGCAGTCCTAGCCCATGCAGATAGCTTCATCAAGGGGCTCAAAAATGGCTACCAATCTATCGTCGGTGAGCGCGGTGTCCGCTTATCAGGTGGTGAAAAACAACGAGTCGCGATCGCTCGAGCATTACTAAAAAACCCCAGTATTGTCATATTGGATGAAGCTACTAGTGCCCTCGACAGCATCACTGAACAAGAAGTGCAAAAAGGAATTATGAATCTGATCAGCAGTCGAACAGCAATCATCATTGCCCATCGACTATCTACTATTCGCAATTGTGATCGCATCGTCATGCTTGAGCAAGGCCAAATTATTGCTGTTGGTACCCACCAAGAATTACTCAAGACCTGCCCTTCATACCAAGAAATGGTGACCTTACAATCAGAAAGCTTCATTTGATGTTTCGATTAATAAAAAAGCTTATCCCAACAGTGGAATAAGCTCAGGGTAGTGCCAACATAAAAAATCGGTTAAGCATCATAGGTAATTTCTTTGGCCAAGGCCGCTACAATCTCACGATAGAATTGTTCGGATCGCTGGGTCCAACCAGCTTTTACTTGACGACAGTCACCACTGACATAACATTTGGAAATAATAGCCAAAGTGCTTCCACCTCGGTCGAAATATCCTTGCTTCATGATCTTCGGATATTGCTGCCAGAAGTCTGTCCAGGACTGGAACTGACGGATGTAGAACCCATCGGCAGTGGGATAACTCACTCCCCCGCCCTTTATACCGACTGGATTGTACTTTTTCTGACCTTCTTGATTGGCCACAACAATACGCCCGGTAGCTACATCTAGTTTACGATACTGAGTACCGAAACTACTTTCTGCACCGGAGATCGCAATCATCATATAGCATTGCGAACGATTGACCTGGGCATTGGCACAAGATTGAAGAATGTTCTCTTGGGCAAATGGTGATTGTTTGGTTGTGAGATACGTAGCCAACTGCTGTCTCTCTACCGCTGTTGGCGCACTCACGCCTGCCCCAGATGAGGCAGGAATGAGTTCAGCGCGACTGAGGATATCAGGATGAACATTCTGAAGATGTTGCGTTTGGATTTGCTCGATCACATACCCTGAGCTGAAGTTCTTTTTCAGATCATTGATCGAGGTGTTGATAGACTGGATCTTGGCCTGATAGGCTTCTTTTTCAGTCCGCATCCCATCGATCTTGCTCTGAATACAAGCATCATTGGCACAAGCCCAGCTACCCCAAAGCTGGAAGAGAACATAGCCAGCTATAAATACTAATACTGCCAAGAGAACGTAACCAACATGGTGTTTGCTAATGATCTTTTTGATTGATGCAGTAGCAGTATCCTCCGTATGAGGCACATCCCAAGATTGGTAGATGGGAAATGTTGCAGTTGTACGCATAAAAGTAAGCTTAAGAATAAAAGTTAGTCACTATCCGCTTATTGAGAAAGAGAAAACATGTAAGGCTTAGCCAACCACGCTCGAAACTGCTTCGCTTCTCGTTTTGCGGAACGCTGCTCTTTGCGGACCTTACTAGTATTCTTGATAGTCGCTTTGGTATCGGTGATAGGATAAAACATAAAGGTAAAAGTTAGAGTAGATAGAAGCTCCTGATCAGAAAAGCAACGTCACTGTACCAACTAAAAAGGTGAGCATCTACTCACCACTCACCAACTCAAAATTGACAGCAAGAGTTTTTGTTTCACACCACAAAGAGGCCCAAGTAATCACTTACTCAAGCCTCCCAACTACACGACAGTAGACCTACTCCGCAGCAGCTACAGACAATGCCCTAGTACGAATTTCGGTGAGTATTTGCTGTTCAAACTCCACACAAGTGATTACTTTCTGTTGCTTAGAATGAAAACTTCTCACTGCAACAGATGCCAATTCAATTTCTTTGTCCCCCATCACCAACATATAAGGAATTTTCTCTTGCTCTGCATCCCGAACACGTTTACCAAGGCTCTCATTGCGTTCATCAACCGTGACACGAATGTCGAGTGCTTGCCATTGTTTTGCCAATGCAAATGCAGCAGCATGGTGCTTCTCCGCAATTGGAATCAATTGCACTTGCACTGGAGCGAGCCAGGTTGGGAATGCTCCAGCAAAATGCTCGATCATAATACCCATAAAACGTTCCAGAGAACCCGAGATAGCACGATGAATGACGACTGGACGCTCCTTCTGACCTGATTCGTTGGTAAACTCGAGATTGAATCTAGCAGGCAAGTTGAAATCACACTGGATAGTAGCTAGTTGCCATTCACGACCGATGGCATCTTTGAACATGAAATCAAGCTTTGGTCCGTAGAACGCAGCTTCACCACGACCAATCTTGTAGGGCAGCTGCTCAGATTCACAAACCTCGCGTAGAGCGCCCTCAGCCGTCTCCCACACACTGTCCTCACCCAAATAGTTCTGCTTCTGATCATCACGAACAGAGAGACGGACCCAATAATTGTTCATCAAACCCATCGTGGTATAAAAGCTCTTGATAATGGCAACAATAGTCTTGATCTCTTCACTAATCTGGCCAACACGACAAAATAGATGTCCATCATCTTGCGTCAGGGCACGAACCCGTGTCAGACCACTGAGCTGACCAGACTTCTCATCACGATAAACTGTAGCAGGCTCAAAATAGCGTACTGGCATGTCTCGATACGAAAACTGGTTATCACCAAAGATCTGCATATGATGCGGACAGTTCATTGGTTTCATGATGAAGTCCTCTTCTTTGCCACGAACACGGAAGAGCTCATCGCCAAACTTTTCCGCATGACCAGAAGCAACATAGAGATCCTCCTTGGCAATATGTGGTGTCCACACCCGCAAGTAGCCCTTATGTTTATGAAGCTCCCAGAGATAATCCTCTAGTTCTTTGCGAATGATAGCTCCTTTTGGTTGCAACAAAGGCAGACCAGCACCAACAAGTGCTGATGTGGTAAATAGCTTCAGTTTCTGTCCCAGAATACGATGATCTCGCTTCTTTGCTTCTTCTTGTTGGTGGAGAAATTGATCTAGCTCAGCCTGTGTCTCAAAACAAACACCATAAATTCTTTGCAACATCTTATTTTTCTCATCGCCACGCCAGTAGGCACCAGCAATCTTGGTCAGCTTGAAGGCCCCAATCTCACTAGTACGATTGACATGAGGCCCCTCACACATATCCACAAACAGATCCCCATTCTTGTAAAAAGAGATCTCAGCAACATCGAGACCTTCTGCCATCTCCACCTTATAAGGCTGATTGATTTTCTTCAAAAACTCCACCGCTTTGGCTTTGGGCTCGAAATAAAGATCAAATGGCAAGTCCATCTTCATCACCTGTTTCATCTTCTCTTCCAATAATGGCAGATCCTCTGGTATCAGTGTTCGAGGCAAATCCACATCATAATAAAAACCATTCTCCACAGTAGGACCAATGGCTAGCTTAGCATCAGGAAACATCTCCATGATCGCAATCGCCATTACATGGGCTGAGCTGTGACGCATTCGTTCGATTTTGGAATCATTCTTGGTAGACATGGAAACAAAAATTATGAGGGTAAAAACAAACTGAACACGCAGGTTCAATCTAGTATGCTGAACATTCCTAGCATAACGGCAGATATCATCAGTTGCAAACCAAAACCACTATGACTGCGCCCGAATAGTTTTTATCGCCTGAACACGATCACTACTACCAAACAAATAGCTACTGAGCACCAATCCATTGGCACCAGCCGCGATCACCTTGGCTGCTGAATCAGCATTGATCCCGCCATCGACAACGATCTCCAACTCTGGATACGCTTGGCGCAGATGCGCCACTCGCTCAGTAGTTTGTGGCAAAAATTGCTGCCCACTAAACCCAGGCTGGACACCCATCACCAAAATAGCATCACTAGAAACCATATAAGCATCGAGCACCTGCACATTTTGATCAGGATTCAAAACCACCCCAATACTACTACCTCGCAATCGGCACATCTGAACGAATGCTGGCCAGTCACCAATAGTACTAGGATGAACATAATAACGCGTGACAGCAACATCTTTGAGATCTTCTATCACTTCCTCTGGATTGGTTACCATCAAGTGCACTTCTTTCGTCATTCCAACAGGCAAAGACTTGATCAAATCACACCCTAAACCTAAGTTTGGCACAAAGTGCCCATCCATCACATCCAAATGAAAGCTATCCACCAAAGGTAAAACACTGGCAATCTCATCTAGTAGAACCAAATAATTTGCTGCCAATAATGAAGCAGATATACGAATCATGAGTGATGTTCTAAAGCAGTAATTTTATTGATACGGCGTTGATGCCGACCACCATCAAATGCTGTAGTCAAAAAAGCCTCAATGATAGCGGGCACTTCTTCATTAGTAAGCTGCGTGCTAGCTAATGCCAGAACATTCGCATCATCATCGGACCTGATCAGCTTAGCAATTGCCACAGTATCTGCAG
>JAGNZB010000040.1 GCA_017984655.1 Candidatus Altimarinota bacterium | reverse complement strand
GGCATAGGATTTTTGGGCTGTGGAGACCATCATTGCTTTGACCTTGTCGGCAGTGTCTTTTTTGACGACTTGGCGAATTTGTTCTGGTTCTACAATTGTTGTTCTGCCCGTATTTTTGTCTGTGTACTGCTGGATTAGTCGTGTTTTCATCAGGATGCCATCATTGGCAATAGCACCAACGGCTGTAATCATTTGCATCGGTGTGACACCGACACCTTGGCCAAATGCTGCAGCTGCCAAGTCGATGCTGGCCCAGCGATCAGGTGTTGCGATCCAACCCGTAGATTGGTTGTCGATTTCGATCGGACTTGCTGTACCAAAGCCGAAGTTGCGGATGTATTGGTAGAATAAAGTTCTGCCTAGTTTTTGTGCTACGGTGAGGGTGGTTAAGTTGCTCGATACTTCCAGAGCCTTGGTCATGGTGATACAACCATAGGCTTGCAGTGAAGAGTTTCTGACTGGATAGTCATCAATATAGACGGTGTTTTCATTCTCGCAGTTGATACTGTCGGGGGTGATTTCTCCGCTATCGATACCAGCAGCCATCGTGATCACTTTGAAGACGGAACCTGGTTCATACATTTCTGTCAGAGATTTGTTGAGGAAGGCTTCAGGGCCAATTTTGTTTTTGTATTCGCCGGCACGGATGCCTTGGTCCCATTTCTCATAAGTCTTCCAATAGGCGTTCGGATCATAGTGGGGATAATTGGCCATTGCGATCACAGAGCCAGTCTGGGGGTTGATCACTATTACCTGGCCACTGGTAGCTTGGGCGTTCTTTACTTGTTTTTCTAATTCATCTTCAACAAATTTCTGGATTACTCTATCGATAGTCAGAGTGATATCCATACCGTCTTGAGCGGGAGTCATGATCTTGTCTCCGACGACAATTTGGTTGCCTTGAGGATCGCGGTCGATCAGTAATTTTCCATTGACTCCAGAGAGCTGAATTGGGTTGCCGCTTTCTTCGAAGGCGCGCTCGACGCCATATTGGCCTTTTTTGTCACTACCAAGGAAGCCAATAACCTGTGAAGCCAATGTGCCTTCAGGATAATAGCGCCATTGCTCGGGGATCAGCCCTACACCGGGAAGTTTCTTACCGTTTTTGAGCCGTAAGTTTTTGATTTTTTCAGATATATCAGGTGGTAGCTTGTGTTTGAGTGGCACATAGCGAATTTTGGTCTGGGTCAGTTTTTGAATAAGGACAGGGCGGGTGTAGTCAAAGTAGCTACTGAGTTGTCCAGCTATTTGAGCAGGATTTTCAATCAGAGTGGGATCCGCGTAGATCTCATTGTGTGCGGTATAAATACCTCGAATCTGAAGGGCGTCAATTTGGCTACGAAGCTCAGGTTTCGTGGTGCTAAAGTTCTTGAGCAGGGTTCTGTGGGTGACGGACTTTTTTTGAATTTTTTTGAGCAAGCTTTCTCGATAGGCGGTAATCAATGTCTCGTAGGTTTCTTTTACTTCTATTTGAGGATTGATCTCTGGAATACTATTGGCTGCTTCTTCTACAGCAATACCACTTTCATCAAAAGCAACATCATCCTCTTTGATCACGGTCTCTTTATTTTCCTCATCAGAGGGCATTTCAAACAATAGCGGGGTGAGTAAGTCTACTACCTCAGCTTCGTCTTCGGGAGTGATCAGGCTAGGATCAGCAAAGACGAGATCGAGAGCGGTATCAGTGGCGAGGAGAGCTGGTTCGCCTGATTTGTCAGTCAAGTACACACTCCCTCGTTTGGATTGGAGTTCGATAACTCCTTTGTGTTGTTGTTCGGCTAGGTTCTCATAGTAATTTCCCTCGACCAACTGCAAAAAACCCAAACGGATGACCAAGATACACATCAAGCTGATCAAAATAATGCGTAAGTTGGCGAATCGATTCATGTGCAATTTACTTTAGAGCCAGATCTCGGGGAGCCGTAATAATTACTGGACTACTGACAATCAGCATCTTACTAACCTGAGTACTTTGTTCCAAGTTATTTAATGAACGTCGCTTGGCGATTTCCATCGTTAGTGATTTATTCGTATTTGAGAGGGAGCTTTTTTCTTGTTCTTGTTTTTTGATCAAATAGCCAGCTGCTTGAATTTTGCTGGTATGACGCAGTGAAGCAAAACTGAGGATGCTAATCAGGCAGATCAAAGTAAAGCTCAAAGTAACGACACCGACGGTGACTTCGAGTGATGCAGTATGTTTCCTTCTCACGGGAGGGAGGGAGCTTGAGAATTGAGATTGGGGAAGGACGTATACTGGCATAAGGCGAGAGGTGAGGAGGGTGAAGGATAAAAAGAGT
The DNA here is from genome assembly GCA_017984655.1 of Candidatus Altimarinota bacterium. Taxonomy (GTDB): domain Bacteria; phylum Patescibacteriota; class Gracilibacteria; order RBG-16-42-10; family RBG-16-42-10; genus JAGNZB01. The sequence continues at coordinate 8,686 of JAGNZB010000040.1, read as the reverse complement.
GGGAAAGTGGATGCGGGAGTTATTGTAATGATGGTTTTTCTACTACTCTGAGGTAGCTACTGCGAGCCCGGGGATTTTGTTGCTTCTCTGCCCATGTCGGACGAATTACTTTTTTGTTGACCAAGATCATCGTGTCAGCTTGTGACCATGCTTTGAAAATGTTTTTCACTAAGCGGTCTTCTAGAGAGTGAAAGGTGAGGATAGCTAGTCGGCCTTGGGGATGGAGGAGGGCCGGGATTTGTTGGAGCATATCTTCGAGTACCTTGAGCTCATCATTGACATGCATGCGCAATGCTTGGAAAACTTGCGTAGCGGGATGGATTCTTTTGGTAAAGCGACGTTTGGCTTGTTTGACGATGTCTGCCAGGGCGATGCCGGTCAGAATTGGGGATATGGTACGGGCTTTGACAATGGCAGCCGCAATTGCTTGTGCTTCATGTTCTTCACCGTAGTTTTGAAAGATAGTCGCCAGCTCCCCCTCATCTGCACTAGCAATAACCTGTGCTGCAGATGGAGAGGAAGATGTCGGATCAAGACGCATATCAAGGGCACTGTCGCTTTGGAATGAAAATCCTCTTTTGTGATCGAGAAGTTGTACTGTAGAGAGACCGAGGTCAGCGTAGATGCGGTCGACTTTTTTGATACCAAGAGCAGCTAATTGTGCAGTGATCTGGACAAAGTTGCTATGGATGAAGTGGGTTTTGGGAGTGCAGTCACGAAACTGTTCTTGTGCAAAACTAATTTGCATCTGATCAGCGTCGAAGCCAATAAATGTGCCCTCACTTGAGAGCTTTTGCACCACCAGTTTGGCATGACCACTACGACCTAATGTGAGGTCTACTACAGTGTTTTGGGGCTCGAGTTGTAAAAGAGCGATTAGTTCAGTGGCTAATACCGGGATGTGCTCATCACTTTGGCGCATGTGCAAATTTCAGTCTTCCTGTGGAAAACCTCAGGAGCACTTCTACTGTAGAAAATACTGCATCTGAAAGCAATCAATTATTTTGCACTTGTTATTGACATGGTGAGGAAGAAAATCGTAATGATATTTTGTGTGTGGTTTTTGTTTATTGAGAGCTATTATTCTGTCTGTGCATAACTTTATGCTCAGTAGTTGGAGTGATTTTGTGCAAATAGTTCTAGACTGGCACTGTGGTGGAATTTGGCTTCCATAAGATAATTTCTATACTGTGCTGCTGGGACATAACTTTGCCAAAGGACACTGTGCACAAAGCGGAGTAGGTGCTTTGCAAATCTCTCGACCTAGAAAGATAAAGTAATGATGGGCGTATGACCATTGATCTTCGGGGAGCAATGCTGTCAGATCTTGTTCTACGACCAAAGGGGTTTTGCCTTGACTAAGACCCAGTCGGCGGGTGACGCGAAATACATGGGTGTCTACTGCAAAAGCTGGTACACTAAAAGCATTCGACAGCACCACATTCGCCGTTTTTCTGCCTACACCCGCTAGTGATTCTAAAGCCTCGCGGTCATTGGGTACTTCACCATGATGGAGATCTACTAATTGTTGGCAGAGACGCATCACATTTTTAGCTTTGCTGTGATAGAGCCCAATAGTACGGATCATGTGACTAAAACGCTCTTCACCAATACTCAGTAGTTTTGCTGCGCTATCATATTGGGGGAAAAATGTTGGGGTGACGATATTGACCCGTTTGTCGGTAGTTTGTGCTGATAAGACTGTGGCTACCAGGAGTTCAAAGGTGTTGTGAAAATTGAGTGCAGTCTTGGGGTCAGGATAGCGGGAAGCTAGTAACTTAATGATTTCTTTTGTTCGAGATTTTCTTTGGCTCTTAGTTTCTTTCATTGAGCAATGTCATGCTGTTGTTGAATGGTTTGCAAGCAAGTCTGATAGACTGTCTCAATGTCCATCGTGTCAGTATCCAAGATCAATTGATACCATTGAGGGGCGGTTTGCTTATCAATACCGTAGAGATCGAGGTAGCGTTGCCAATCCAAATTGTCTCGTTCGGCAGCTTCAGCCAAAGCTTGTGTAAGTGACTTTTGTTCACGCTGAGCGATTCGTTCCGCTTGAGTAGCGGGTGATGCTGTCAGTAGTATTCGAAAGCTAGGGATTTTGTGATGCCATGCCAAATAACCGCTGAGCCTGCCCTCTACAAGCGCGTCTTTTTGGGAACTCATGATTTGGACCATTTCATCATCTACCTGACGATCAAGGTTGCTGTCATATCCCACGCCTTCAATCATATCGAGTAGTTTTAGCTTGTGTTCATCAGCTATCCTACGAAAAATACTGCCAGCATAAAAGTAGGGGAATCCCAGTGTGCTGCTTAGCCTGCGTGAGAGTGTTGTGGTGCCGGTCCCGGAGTTACCACTGATGGTGATAATCATAATCTTCGAAGCTAAAGGCTGGAATCTTGTATTTTTTCCCACTGAGAGCTCCGAGTACCTGGCGGAAATCAAAAGGTGGTGGTGCTACAATAGTGATTGGCTTGGTAGTAACTGGATGGATGAAGGTGACGCGATAGGCATGAAGCATCTGTCGTTTTGCTTGTACCTCAGCACCGAGCTCATAACTAGCGTTGGTATAATACGTCAGATCACCGATAATTGGATGGCCGATACTTTGCATGTGGACACGGATTTGGTGAGTTCTACCGGTATGAATTCGCACGGCAACTAAGCTTGTGGCTGTGAAGAAATCAATAATCTGGTAGGCAGTTAGAGCTTGGCGGGAGGCATGACTAGAAGAGACTGCAAATTTCTGGCGGTCATGGAGTGCTCGGTCGATGGGAGCATCGACATAGCCTCGCTGGTCTTTGGGAGTGCCGGCAAGAATAGCCAAGTAAATCTTTTCTAAGGTTCTTTCTTCAAACATTGCCAAAAACAAATGGTACGTCTTCTCATTTTTGCTAACTAGGATCAGTCCAGAGGTATCTTTGTCGAGGCGATGGAGCAAACGCAGTTCTTGGGTATTGTGTTTTTGTTGATACGATGCCAGGGCATGGACTAGGGTGCCATCGGAGTGGCCGACGCCAGGGTGCACGACCATGCCTGGTTTTTTGTTGATGGCAATAATGTGCTCGTCTTCGTAGAGGACATCGAGAATGATATCTTCGGCAATAATTTTCTTATTGGCTGCAGGTACATCGTCGACAACCATGATGGTGTTCGTGGTCTTTACTAATGTGCCGGGTTTGGTAATGATTTTCTCATCACAGCTCACCGCTCTTTCAGCAATTAATTTTCGGACTTGATTGCGACTGAGTTGGGTAAACATAGCCAATACCACATCGATTCTTTTGCCCCAATGTTCAGCTGTCAGTGCGAATGTACTTTTACTCATTGCCATTGTTTAATAGCTAGAGCTGATCTAGCTGCTGTTTGTTCAGCTTGTTGTTTGCTTGAGCCCTGCCCTGTGGCGATCAACTCTTCACCAAGATAAGCGCCCATCACAAAGAGGCGATCATGGGCTGGTCCTGACTCCTGAAGTACTTTGTAAGCAGGAGTAATGCCGAGCAACCCTTGGGCTTTTTCTTGGAGGGAGGATTTGGCATCAATGTGCAAGTTCTCAGCGATGATCTGGTCTAGGGTGGGAAGGAGTAAGCGAAGAATAAGGGCTTGGGCTGTGGTGTAGCCTTGGTCTAAGTAAATTGCTCCAATCACTGCTTCCATAGTATTGGCAAGCAAATAATTCTTTTCACGACCTCCGGATTTCTCTTCACCCTTGCTCAACAAAATAAAGGCGCCCAGATCAATTGCTTTGGCGATAGCAGCTAGACTGTCTTTCTTTACTAGTGCTGAACGCAACAGTGTTAGCGCTCCCTCGGAATGAGGATATTGGTGATAGAGATGCTCGGTGATCACCAGCTCTAAGACTGCATCGCCCAAAAACTCGAGACGCTCATTGTGATGCTCTAGCTGTGGATGTTCATTGATATAGGACCGATGAGTCAGTGCTTGTTCGAGCAATGTACTATTCTGGACCACAATCCCTAGTTTTGTTTGCAGATCACTGACTAGTGACATTGAGCTCAAGCTTAAGGATGGATGACAACACACCGTTTAGAAACTTACTACTATTATCATTACTAAATTCTTTGGCTAATTCCACTGCTTCATTGATGGCGACAATCGGTGGGACACTCTCTTTGCAGTGAAATAATTCAAAATAAGCCATGCTGAGGATTGCCTGATCTACGAGTGGGAGCTCTACAAAAGGCCACTCCGGCGCGTATTTTTCCACCATAATACTACATGCTTTGAGATTGGTCTTCGCACCGACAAATAGTGTGGTAGCAAAAAGCTCGGCCTTGGCATCAAGGGGAGCTTTTTTGCCTAACATGTCTTGAAGGTTGCGGGTGAGAATAGTAGCACTGTCCACGTTGGGGCGCGCATTGGCCTCAAACAAACTTTGCATGACCAAAATACGTAACAAATGACGATTGGCACTCATTAAGCGTCCTGATTACCGGAAGTTTCAGATGGAGAAGTTTCAGCAGGTTTTGCTGCTTTTTTTGCTGGTGACTTAGCCTTGGGAGCTTTCTCAGTAGCTGGTGTCTTTGGATCAGCTTTGCGACGACGAAGATCTTCGCCATCATCAATGTAAGTATGTGCTGGTTTCAATTCACCACCACGGCCATAAGGAACTAATACCAAGTTTTCACTCAATCTTCTTTGCTCTTTCATTACCCATGTGCGGTAGCGACGGTTGGTGCGGGTTTTGGACGTTTTCTTCTTTGGTACTGCCATAAAGTAAAATTAAGCTATTGAGGTGGAAATATGGATTTTAGCTGGGCAAATGGGTTGCGATCGGAAGACTTTTCTTTGCAGGTACAGGCTGCTTGATTGAGATCTGTTCCACAGTAGGGACAGAGTCCTTTGCAGTTTTTTTTGCAGAGGGGTTGTGTGCGTACTGTTGCGATCAATTCTTGTTCTAGCAAAGGACTGAGATTGATATCAGTATGATCTCGATCTTTGACCAAAAGGTCATAGTCATTTTCACTAGGAGACTGCAAAGAAAAGCTTTCCAAAGCCTCGCGAATTCTAGTGGTTTGACTACAGTCTGTCAAACAACGTGAGCATTGCTCATGGGACGTGAATTTGGTGGTGTCAAAATTGATCAAAAGATAGTCCCCAATATGGGATATTTTCCCTTTGATCAAGCTTTTCTCAGTGAAGCTGATCCCTGGTATTTGGTAATGTTGGAGGGATAGGGAAAACTGGGTATTGTGTCCCTCACCTTCACGGAGAAGCTGGTCGATAGAAACAAGAAGTGGCATGCTCATAAAAAAACAAAGGTGAGACTCAGTCGCTGGTCAGTAAGTCTTTGGCCATGGCCAGGGCTTCTGTTTTGGAGCTGACCTGGTGATCGAGCTGGGCTTCATAGACTGTAGAGAGGATCTTACCGAGTTTGGGGCCGGGTTTCAAATGAAGTTGAGTCATCAGCTCTTCGGCAGACAATAATGCTGCTGGTTGTGCTTGGTACTTTGTCTTGATCATGGTCACAATATTTTCGATCTCATGATACAAAGAGAGATCGAGAGGCTTCGATCCGCAAGCGTCTGCGAGAAATAATGCTTGTAAGTCAGGGAAGTGCTCATCAAAAATCCATTTTCGTTTGCGGTTGTCTGGCATATCTCTCAGTGAAACCCACATCATATGGTGGCTGACCAGGTACATGATGTCGGTGATGAAGCGGTTGGGGAAATGCAGTCTAGTCAAAATGGCCTTGGCAATAACAGCACTGTGCTGAGCATGGCTATCGAAGCGAATCCGTTCTTTGAGTGCAAATGTCTCCGCTTTGCCGCTGTCATGGAGTAGTGTTGCCCAAACCAGGGTGAGGTTGGTGGTCTTGCCGATGCTCTCGAGGGCATGCAAGGTGTGTTCGAAAGCATCTCCTTCAGTGTGATATTCAAATGGTTGGGTGACGCCGCGGAGTTTCTCAATCTCTGGGAGGAGAATTTGGAGTAAGCCAAATTCATGTAAGTCACGAATACTGTCACTTCTACTAGCATCAAGCAGCAAAAAGTTGAGCTCATCACGAATGCGCTCGCTACTGACGCGGGTGACTAAGTGACTATACTGGCGTAAAGCAGCAAAAGTATCTGGATGGTAGCGAAAGCCGAGTCGATTTTTGAAACGAATCGCTCGTAAGATCCTCAGACTGTCTTCTTGGATACGATCAGCCGGATTGCCAATGAATCTGATCAGGTGTTCTTTGAGATCGATCTGCCCATCGACAAAGTCGAGTACCTTGTCGGCAATCGGGTCATACAATAAGCCATTGATCGTGAAGTCGCGTCTTTTGACGTCCTCTTGAGCAGTGGTAAATGTGACACCATTTGGCCGTCGGCCGTCAGAATAATCGCTGTCAGCTCGAAATGTAGCTACCTCGATATGATGTCCTTGCTCTTCGACCAATATCACACCGAAGTGTTTGCCGATCGACCGCGTCTTCGAAAATAGTGCTTCGATTTGGTCAGGTGTCGCTGCCGTGGCGATGTCATAGTCCTTCGCTGGTTTTCCCAGCAACATATCGCGAACGGAGCCTCCGGCAAAGTAAGCTTCAAAACCCGACTGGCGCAGTTTTTCTAAAATGTTCAGGGCTGCTGTTTTCATAAAATTTAGTGACGCTTGAAATAATGGTTGAGCTCATTGAACTTCATTACCAATCGAAATGGTCGACCATGTGGACAAGTGTAAACCCCGGGTAGGTAAGCAACATCATCAATCAATCGCTGTAATTCACCAATGCTGAGGTGATCATTGAACTTCACTGCTGCTTTGCATGCCATGGTGTGGAGAATATCGTCTTGTTGGTCATCGATGGTGCGATGGACCTCTGCACCACTTTCTAATTCGAGAATACTGAGAATAATTGTGGCCCAGTCAAAATGATGTTGTGCTGGTAATAGTGCGATCACTGGAACCGTAGTAATCAACCAGGTGGTCGGACTGCTTTGTTCTAGCTCAAACCCAAGCTTGTTCAATAATTCTAACTGCTCCTCCAGGAGCAATGCTTGCTGGTTTGCTAAGTGGAGTGGGGTAGGGATCAGTAAGGGTTGTCTTAGCTGCTGGCCAGTGGCCTGTTTGAATTGTTCATACAACAATCGCTCATGGGCGGCGTGCTGATCAAAGAGAATCAATGTGTCGTGGTCTTCGCAGAGAATATAGGAGTTTTTGATCTGACTGAGGACCCGGATTGGCTTGTTGGTCTGAGTAAATAAGGTCGTGGCTGCTTCACTGGGAAGCTGCGCATGTGCTATCGATGGTAGAGTTTGTTCTCTAGCAGCCATGCCAATACTGCTAGCACTAGGATGATGTTGAAATGGCACTGCCAACTGATAGTGGGAGCTGGGTTCTCTGACTGGTGTAGTGCTGGGGAAGTGTAAAGTAGGCTGTACTGAAAATTGCTGACTACTCAAGAACTGACGGATCTCGCGGTAGATGAAGCTGTAGATCTGGTCAGGATTGCTAAAGCGGATTTCACTTTTGCGAGGGTGTACATTGACATCGATGCTAGCAGGATCGACGTGGAGGTGGACAAAAAAGATCGGATGCTCGTTGCTCAGCAAGAATCCATGGTAGGCATCTGCAATGATTTTGCTCAGCCGAAAATCTTTGATCACACGACCATTGATGCTGACCATTTGTTGGGTGCGATTGGTCCTCTTGATCACTGGTGAGGAGATAATCGCCTCAAATGACATGTCATCGCTGGCTGCTTTGAGCTCGTACATTTTTCCTTGGAGCTCTTTGCTAGTCACCTGATAAAAGCGTTCTAGGAGGCTGGTCTGTGCCTGTGTATTGATCAGTGATTTGTTTTCATGGATGAGCTCGAAATGAATATGGGGAAAGGTGAGGGCCATCTCTTGTAATAGTCGGCTAATTGCTGCTAGTTCTTGTCGGTCACTTTTGAGAAATTTGCGACGTGCAGGTACTTTGGCAAAGAGATGCTCAATACTAATAGTGGTGCCATGCTGACGACTAGCTTGTCCTTCACTGCTGATCTCTCCGTGATTCAATGTCAAAGTGTAGGCTACTGGACTGCTTTGGACTGTACTCGTCTCCACTGTAGTCATACTCACTGAAGCAATACTGGCGAGAGCTTCACCTCGAAAGCCCAAGCTGATCAGTTGGTCCAGGTCGTCTAAGGCTGTGATTTTGCTGGTGGCGTGGCGCAAAAAAGCGGGTTTGAGATCATCTTGTTCGATCCCACTCCCATTGTCCCGAATCTCAATCAAACTCTTGCCACCACTACGAAGCTCGATCCGAATATGGGTAGCCCCTGCATCTATACTGTTTTCTACCAACTCTTTGACAATCGAAGCCGGCCGCTCCACGACTTCACCGGCCGCAATCTGATTGATAACTTGTTCTGGCAAAACATGAATCACTGACATAATCAAAGACTTAGACTGCAACTAGGGTAATTGTGGGGAGAAGGGGGGGGAAAGTCAACACAGGAATTATAAATTACAAATTACAAATTATAAATTGGGAAAACGGTAGCTAATTGTGAATTGGGACCAGGAACACGATGTCAACCGCTATCAAGTTTTCATTTACCTTTCCCTTCACTTTCACTTTTACCTTTATGGTCCCATCCTTATCCCTCATCCCTCCCTTCCGTCATCCTGAGCATCGCGAAGGACCCTGCCGAGTATCTCGGCAGGTAGTCCCAATCTCCAAATCACCATGG
>JAGNZB010000039.1 GCA_017984655.1 Candidatus Altimarinota bacterium | reverse complement strand
CTATTAAGCTTCTTCACCTCTTCAGTAATCAGGGGCAAATATTTGGTATTGATCCATGACTGATAAAACATCGTCGGCACTGCCAACAGCAACTGGCCATCTTCAAGACTCTGAGCATTGGTATTGCCAAACCATGTCAAAAACTCGGCTCGTTTGATTGTAGGCTGCAAAGCACGCAGCACACTATGCCAAAATTCTTGTAGTTCTCTTGCTTCCATAAGATAGGATAACGCGGTGAAGATAGCACACCTACTTGGATCTCACCAGAGTTTTGCACATAATCATTTTTGTCAGAACAGTGCGGAGGATTGGTGTTTCGCACAACCTATTCTATACTGGTCGCGTCACTATCCTTTTGTATGCTTCATCAGCTCAAGCGTGCCATCCCACCCCGTTTCTGGCCCAGACTATGGTATCACTATGCCAAAGGGTACCTGCACGCCGCAAAAGCAAAACACCCCGCACGATCAATGACCGTCATTGGTGTCACTGGCACCGATGGCAAGACTACGACATCGAACATGATTTACCACTGTCTCAATCATGCCGGCAAAAAAGCAGGATTGCTTGCCACCACCCACTTTGCCTGGGCCGATCACTATGAGATCAATGAGACCCACAAGACCTCAATGTCTCCCGGCAAGCTCAATCAGTATTTGAACAAAATCAAAGACGCTGGTATGGAATACCTGGTTCTAGAATCCTCTTCCCACGCCCTAGATCAGGGCCGATTAGTTGGCATCCCCATTCATACGGCAGTCATTACCAATCTCAGTCACGAGCACTTGGACTATCATCGCACCATGGAGAAGTATCGCCGAGCCAAAAGCAAATTATTTCGGCATGCCAAACATGGTGTGATTTTTGGTGATGATCCTTTCCTCGCTCCCCTGAAGAACTATCCTCGCCAAACACAAACCTTTGGCAAGCGCCCCCACAACGATCTTTACTTTGATACTGTTCAAACGACACCAGCCGGGATTAGTTTTACTGTCCATTATCAAAACAAAACGTATGACTTCACCCTACCACTCTTTGGCGCCCACAATGCGCTCAATGCCATCGCTGCTGTAGCGGCCTGCCAAAGCGTAGGAGTTAGTATCGAAACCTGTCGTGATGCTTTGAAGACATTCACAGGAGTCGCTGGCAGAATGGAAAAAGTGCCCACTGATTTACCTTTTACAGTATTGATCGACTATGCAGTCACCCCCCAGGCATTCACAGCCTTATTTGAAGCAGCGCGTCCGATCGATAGTGGTCGCCTGATTGCTGTCTTTGGCGCCTGTGGCGATCGTGATCAGCTCAAGCGTCCGATTACAGGCAAGATTGCTCATCAGCTGTGTGACGCAGTAATTATTACTGATGAAGAACCCTACTACGAAGATGCCAAACAAATTCGTGACATGATCTTTAGTGGTATCCCCAAGGACACTACCAAAGAAATTTATGTGATTGCTGATCGCACTGAAGCCATTAGAAAAGCACTGTCGATAGCGAGACCACACGATGTTATTACCGTCTCCGGAATGGGCGACCAGACCAGTATGGTGATCGGTAGTCAGCTCATCCCCTGGAGCGACCGAGAAACGATCAAAACGCTAGCGAAAGAAATTGCCAACCAATAAATTCACCCACCGCACCACAGTATGTTCTATTTGATCGACAAGCCCACCGGCATCAGCTCTCATGATGTGATTTATCGCATGCGTCGTGCATTAGGGATCAAGCGCATCGGCCATGCTGGCACACTCGATCCATTGGCAACTGGACTGATGGTGGTCGCTGTTGGCAAGGACACCAAGCTCTTGGAATACATAGTGGGCATGGACAAAGTCTATACTTGTACATTTCGCCTCGGCAGCACATCGACCACCTATGACAAAGACGGTGAAATTGTGATCAAAAATACTAATTTTGACATTAGCACCCAGCGCCTCACCCAAGTCCTCCAAGAATTCACCGGGGACATTTATCAAGTCCCACCCCAATACTCAGCGATCAAAATCCAAGGGAGAAAGGCTTACGATTATGCTAGAGAAGGCCAACATGTGAACATCCCCCCCAGACTGATCAGTATCTACCAATTAGAGTTAATCGAATACGTCGCACCTGACGTCACGATTCGAGTGCACTGTAGCTCTGGCACCTATATCCGCACCCTGGCACATGACATCGGACAGCGCCTAGAGACGGGAGCGTATGTAACTATGCTACGCAGAACAGCTATAGGCAAAGCCACCATCAACCAAGCAACTGAGATCGATCAAGTCACCAAAGACACACCATCGATTCCTTTCACTACCCTGTATCCAAAAGCACAGCTTTACCAATTCACCCCAGACCAATACAGCAACATCAAAATGGGGAGAGCAATTGCTTGTGAGCAGAGCTACCCTGACCCATTGGTCTTTGGCACCATCGACAACCAAATCGTCACGGTAATGGCCTATGATGGGAATGAAAGCAGACTCAAGCCACAAAAGAATCTGGGCTAAAACAGAAAGTTATGCTAAAAAATACCTGACAACAACAGTTATTAGTTATGAAACAAGAGATATTACTCTATTACAAATACGTCACGCTTTCTGATCCAGCGCGACTCTTGCATGATCAGAAAGCATTGTGCAATCGCCTCCACCTCAAAGGTCGCATTATTGTGGCGCATGAAGGAATCAACGGCACAGTGGCAGGGACAACAGAAGCTACCCAAGCATATCAAGAGGCAATGCATGCGCTCCCAGAGTTTGCAGATATGGAATTCAAACTTGGTGAGGACGAAAACCAAGTGTTCCCCAAAATGAGCATCAAGCTGCGCAATGAAATTGTCACGCTCAAGGCGCCCATCGCCATTGATATGAACCAAACAGGCACCTACTTGGAGCCCGATGAAATGCATGAACTCCTCAGTAGCGGTGAAGAAATCGTCGTTGTCGATGCCCGCAACAATTATGAATCAAAAATTGGCCGGTTCAAAAACGCGATCACTCCCGACATTGATAATTTTCGTGATTGGCCCCAAGCCGTCAGTGAACTTGAGCACCTCAAAGACAAAAAAGTAGTCACCTACTGTACTGGAGGCATTCGTTGTGAGAAAGCCTCTGCCTACCTACGCCAACAAGGTTTTAAGCATGTCTACCAGCTCCATGGTGGCATCATCAAGTATATCGAAAAGCATCCCGAATTCGGCTTCGATGGGCATTGTTATGTATTCGACGGCCGAATCTCAGTCAAAGCCAATGACAATATTATCACCAACTGTGAGTACTGTGGCATCAAGACCGCCCACTATCCCAATTGCATAGACAATATTTGCCATCGTCAGTTTATTTGTTGTGAAAGCTGCGAAAGCGAGCATCAAGGTATTTGTCATCCAGACCACCATTTGCAAAACGTAGCCGAAGCCCTCTAAACGCTTTCTATCTCCATGAAAATCGCTTTTGTTGTCGACCACTTCCAAGCCAAAGGCGGTGCCGAGAGATTAGAAATGGAACTGGCAGAAGCACTCGATGCCGACGTCTATACCGGCTATGTGCTCAACGACAGCTTCAATCTCGCTCACTTACGGGTCAAGACAGTGTTTCGTCGAATGAATAGCCCATTCATTCGTTATTTTTATCAAAGAAAAGCGTTCAAAGCAATTGCCGAAGATCTCAGTCAATATGACGTCGTGATCTACTTTGGCAACTGTCTCGATAGCGCCCCCCTGCTACCAGGTACGGTCAAAAAAGTACTTTATTGTCACACGCCGCCACGACATGTGTATACGGATAGAGATTATTATCTCAAACAATACCCTTGGTATATCCAGCCATTCTATCGCTTCTACACCTGGATGTATCGCCGCAACTATGAGTATCTCCTGACCTTCATGGATCAGATTGTTTGTAATTCCCAGAATATTCAAGCAAAGCTCAAGGCATTCACAAGCCACAGTAGTACCGTGGCCTATCCACCTTGCAATACCAAGCGCTTTGTTTGGCAGGGACAGGAAGATTATTATCTCTCTTTTAGTCGGCTCGAAGAAGTCAAAAGAGTAGACTTGATCGTCGAAGCATTTACAAAAATGCCAGACAAAAAATTAATTGTCGTCTCTGGTGGACCAGAGTTGAAGAAGATTCAAAAGATGGCTAGCAATTCACCCAATATCAGCATCAAAGGTTGGGTATCAGAAGAAGAGCTCACTGAGTTGGTCGGTAAATGTATTGCCACCATTTATGTCTCTATGGACGAAGATTTTGGCATGGGCGCGACCGAGTCCCTGGCAGCAGGCAAGCCGGTGATTGCTAGTGACGAAGGCGGCTTTCGTGAAATTGTCCAAAATGGCAGTGGTGTTTTACTCCAAACCACCACCCCAGACACGATCGCCCAAGCCGTCCAAGAACTGACTCCAGCACAAGCATTGACGATGAGAGACAACTGCACCAAACAAGCGAGTAAGTTTAGTCAGGAGAATTTCCTCAAGACCATGAAAGACATAATCAACACCCTATGAAGACCGCGATTATTCATGACTATTTCCTTTCCAAGAGTGGTGGTGACCGACTAGTAGTATTTCTGGCTGAGAACCTGCCAGCGGATATCGTCACTTGGTTTACCACCGACAAGACTTTTGACTTGAGTCATCTCCAAGTCCGACGCCTAGGTCGTCCGATCCTGATGTATGGAGTCCGTCACTTTTGGCAGAACATCCTCTTCCGATTTGGCACCAAGTTTCTCAATCAGTACGATGTAGTTATTTTCTCAGGCAACTCCATCTCAGCAGTGGACAATGTCAAAGGCAAGAAGGTGCTCTACTGTCACACGCCCCCTCGCTATGCCTATGATCAGCTGGAAAATTATCTTAAGCGCTTTCCAGCATTGATGCGTCCTTTCGTCAGAATCGGCATCAAGATTATTCAGCACTCCTACGAAAGAAACTTACGCAAAATGGACGTCGTCGTAGCCAACTCAGCGACAGTAGCCAAGCGTTTGAAAGACTACTTCAATATGACCGTCCCCGTGGTCTATCCGGCTTGTGATATCGTCACTACCACATTCATACCACGCGCCCCTCAAGATTACTTCATCAGCTGGGCCCGTCTCGAACCAATGAAAAGAATCGATGTGATCATCGAAGCTTTCAAACAAAGACCGGACAAAAAGATCTTGATCGCCTCTCATGGCAGTCTCAAAGACAAGCTGGTAGAACAAGCCAAAGGCTATCCCAATATTCAGTTCGTTGGATTGATTTCTGATGCTGAGTTGTCAGAGCACCTCTCTCATGCCCTTGCCAGTATCTACATCCCAGTCAACGAAGATTTCGGCATGACACCAATTGAATCAATGGCGGCAGGGACACCTACTATTGGTGTGCGCGAAGGCGGACTGCTAGAAACTATCGATCACCTCAAAAACGGCTATCTCTGTCCCGCCAACCCGACAGCAGCAGATCTCATAGCAGCACTCGACACCTTCACCCCAGAGCTCTCTGCCAGCATGGAAACAGCGTGCCGCGAGAATGCGAAGAGATTTAGCAAAGAGACATTCTTGAGAGAAATGAAAAAACTGATCGAAGGCTAAGACAACACCACAAAAAAGACTCTGCACAACTACATTCTGCAGAGTCTTTTTAATTATGAAGCCAAAGGGAATTGCTTGGTAAGTTCTTCTACTTGCTTTTTCTCACCAAAGACCAAGACTCCCAGGAACTCGATTTCTTGTTGGGTTTTGACTTCCTGTGCTGCTTTTACTTTTTCATCATTACTGCTCTCACGCATGTCTTTTGTAAAACAAGTCACTACCAGTTTCTGTGCTTCCGCTGCTTTTTTGAGCTGGATCAAGTCAGCACCAGACTGTGTCATCTTGAGCATGATCGCATGCTGAATATTCATCGGGATCTTCTCACCATCAGTAGTCATAGTGTGATCAATGTAAATCAACTTCTTGCCCTCCCGCGCTCCCAGTGAAGCATTCAAATGAGCCACTGCATTGAGCTTGGACCAGTAAGGAATCTCCGGGGTATCCAGAATCACCGCATGTGCCACAAGAGTCTTTTTGGACTTAGCATTGGTAATAGCTTTATTACGAACATGAGGGAATGTGACACATTCACGGATATGCTTACCGAGCAAGAATGACACAAATCGCTCACTCGTACCAAATCCAGCCATCGGTGGCATACCATACTCCATCGCCTCGACATACTTCATATCCAGGAATTGAGCCTCCTCATCACCAGCATCACGAGCAGCCTGTTGAACATTGAGACGACCAAATTGATCAATCGGATCATTGAGCTCACTAAAAGCCTTTCCTAGCTCAGCACCACCAGCGACTACCTGAAAACGTTGGGTCAACTGAGGATTGTGCGGATCACGCTTCGCCAAAGGCTCAAGCTCTACCGGAGGCAAGATCAAGAAGAAAGGATGGATAGTATTGACGCGGGCTTTCTTCCAGAGTTTATCAAGAAGCGTAGCCGTACCAAGGTTGGGAGCGATATCATCTAAGCCCAGCTTCTGCGCCAATGCATACAATTGATCCGGAGTCTTCCCTTCGGTATCGATCTCACCATTGGAAAAATAGCGCACAGCCTCAAAATAAGGAATCTTCGGCCAGCCACCCACCATCTCCCAGCCATGTTTTTGTGCCTCCTCAGCGGTACACCAGTCTCCCCAATTGATCTCCCGTCCATGATAATCAGTCTGGACCATTGTGCCCAGCAGCTCTTGGACAATACGTTGATAAACACGCTTTGCAAAAGCCATTGCCCACTGGTAATCCTTGTAGGCGATATACCATTCGATTTGAGTGTACTCCTGAAGATGCTGAGGACTAGAACCCTCATTACGAAAAATCCGACCGATTTCGTACACCGCCTCAAAACCACCAGCAATGAGTTTCTTCAGTGGTAATTCCAATGAGATCCGCAAGAACATATCCTGATCGAGCTCATTATAGTAGGTAGTAAATGGCTTTGCTTCAGCCCCACCCGGAATTGATTCAAATACAGGACACTCTACTTCCAAAAATCCTTCTTTGGCCATTTCTTCACGCCAGATCTGCCAATAACGAGCCTTCATCCGTACAATATCGCGCACAGATTGACCCTGCTCATCCTTGGTGTTCATTTTGAAATCCGCTACCCGATCAAGGAAGCGAGTCTCTGCATCCATTTTTTCTGGCAAGGGACGCAATGACTTTGACAAAACGGTATAGCTAGTCACAAACAGACTCGGCTCACCAGTCTTGGAGCGGTCGAGATAACCGGTCAGCTGCAAATAATCACCTTCATCTACTAGTGACTTGAAATCACCAAAGTGCATCGCTTGCTGCTCCAGGGGCAGCATATCCAACTTGAATACCACTTGAAAACCACTTGGCAAACTCTCGTCTTCAATCTGGGCAAAAGCAATCTTGCCGCTAAGGCGCTTTGACTTCACTCGACCAACCAAGGTAACCAGAGTTGATGTCTCACCAAAGAGCTCCAACTTATCAGTGTCAAAGAGGGCCTTAGCAGTAGCCAAAGTATAATCACGTTTACTCTCTACAGGATATGGATCAACACCACGTTTTTTCAAACCATCAAGCTTTTCAATTCTCAACTCTCGTTGAGACTCCAATGAGGAGAAAGAGGTAATAGGCTGATGAGCAGCAGGATTGTGTTCTGAGTTCATAAACAGTTTCAATAGGACAATAATGAATTGAGCTAGTGGCTTCTACTACCACCCAAGCGCCAGTACTATAAATGATAATCCATGATCTCACCAGGAATTTCGTAACAGATCCAGATTTGCTCCGTAATCAAAGTAAAGGTAAAGTGAAAAAGATCGCTTTCCATCCTTTTATAACTCCTTATCTATGTCAAAACTTCCTACTTTACGAAGTATGGTGGCAGCAACAGCTCTAGTACTAATCCTCTCAACTACAGCTGCACCGCTTGCTTTAGCTAAGACTGCCAGTGCCGCAGTCAGCAGTATCGAAGACGCCGAATCTGAAGTCGAAGATATCCGCACTCAATATAATACTGTAGGTGAGCTTGATAGTTCTAGTGAAATCTCAGCCTACTTCAGCGACTTAGCTGATCCAGTAGATACTGTACTAAGTGAGGTCAAGACTGTAACGATCCCTCTCAGCCAAAGTAACTATGATGATGTAGAGGATGCTTATCGCGCCTTCAAATCAGAAATCAGTAAGGCAATCAGAAATGTGACCACTGTAAATACCAGCCTCACATCAAACTCTAGTCTGTATGATGATTTCAAAGAAGAACGTGATGATTTGGATGACGAGATGGACAAAATCCAAACCGCTTTGGATACCTTGGCAACTAAAGTAACTGGAGCAACAACACCAACAGGCACAACCAGTGCTAGCGTTGTTAGTAGCGTGATTAGCAATATCGAGGATGCAACTAGCAATATCGAAGACCTACGAGAAGAAGCTGACGCTGTAGATCTCAGCACCACCGAACTTGATAGCCTTGTCGAGAACTTCGTTGATGAAGCTGATGATGTAATTAGCCAACTCAAAAAGATTACCGGTACTATTACTAGCGCTATGCTTGAGGACATCGATAGTGTTGTCAGTGACTTCACTGATGAGATCGATGATACATTCGTTCGTGCTGGATCAGGTAGTACTAGTGGCACCACATTCCACACTAACTTCACAGCAGCCAAGAGAGATTTCCGTGACGACCAAAAAGACGACATTGAGAAACAAATGGAACGGATCACCACACTTGCACTAGGTACAGGCATTAGTGGTACTGCCATCATCAACTCAATCATCAGCCAATTCGAAGACCTAAAAGACGATGTCAAAGACGTTCGCACCGCAAATGATAGTGTCTCATTGACTACTATCACTCTACTGATCGAGTACATGGAAGACTTGATCGACCAAGTCAATGATGGTGAATCAAAACTCAAGCGTGTTACCGGTACAGTTAGTCAAGCCAGCTTTGATGACTTGAGCGATGCAGTATCAGCTTTCGAGAAAGAAGCAAAACGCGCTCGTGATAGCGTAGAAGATGGTAATACTTCAACTAGCTACAGTGATGAGTTTGATGATCAGAACGATGAATTCAAAGCAGCTTTGACTGACATGAATGATGAGCTCGATCGTATTGAAGCTTTGGTTGGTACAGTCAATACTCTTCCTGGAGGTACAGGCAACACTAGTTTCTACGACGTACTCAGTACTTCTGAGTTCTTCCCTTACATCACCGCTCTCGCTAGTCGTGGCGTGATCAATGGTTACTCAGATCGTAGCTTCCGCCCAAAGATCAATGTCACTCGTGCAGAGTTCCTCAAGATGGCAATCGCCGCTCGCGCACGCGACATCACTCCTTATCAATCAAGCCCAAGTCCATTCAGTGATGTAGTCTCAAGTCATCCACTACGCCCATACATCAACTATGCAGTAGCCAATGGCATCATTACTGGTCAGACAGTCAATGGTATCAGACTCTACTACCCAGAGCGTCCAATCAGCCGCGCTGAAGCAGTCATCATCTTGATGCGCATCACCGGCATTGCTCCAGGTACAGCAACAACAAGCCGATTTGCCGACGTCCGTGAGCCAGAGCAAATCCGCTACATCGAAGTAGCATCACAACAAAACGTAATCCGTGGTTACAATGCCACCACCTTCGGTCCAAACGACTCTTTGACTCGCGAACAAGCAGCCAAGATCGTCGCCCTAATCAACGGCATCACCAACTAATCCAAACCTAAGTTCACAAAAAGCACTGATGCTGCAATCGGCTCAGTGCTTTTTTAGTAAAAGCACAATTTAATTAGCAATTAGGAATTGGTAATGATGAATTGGGACCACTCATACGACACTAACCACCATCAAGTTTTCCATTCACGTTTACCTTCACCTTTATCTTTATGGTCCCTTCTTAATCCTTACTCCTCTTTTTCCCGCCATCCTGAACACCGTGAAGGATCCTGCCGAGTATCTCGGTTCACCACTTTCTCCCCAACACTTAGTTTATTTCACCTTTACTTTTACGTTTACCTTCACTTTTCTTGAGCGGAAAATTTCGGAAAGAAACGTAAACATAAAGTTATCTAGCGGATAGAGTCCCATCGACCGAACCAAAGTAAGCTAGATTGGTAATCGTCTGATGAGCTTCCGTTCGAGCACTTCCCAAACCATCATCGAAGTAGGCGACATTGCCGCTGTGATCTCTAGCCAAAGCAAGACCAGACTCCATTTTCTGCAGTGTACGAACAACAGAATAGAAAGGGTTGGCATAGGTATCAAAACGACCCCGGCTATCCGCCACCGGCCGGATCGATCCAGCACGCCCACCGTCTGCATAAGCTCGTACCAATGCCCCCCAGCGTTGCTCTTCAGGAACACTAGCCAAAGTACCAGCTAGAGCGCTAGCAATGCTAGCAGCACGACCATCACCCGCACTCCACCCCATACAGGCCATCGCAAAGAACCATGATGATCCTTCTGAACGAGCACGAAGTGAAGCTGGCAAAGCACTCATCACCCCACGACCATGATTGCGCAAGTTGACTGAACCAATCGCAATCTGATCAGTGACAGCAGTCTTCCAACCATCAGGAGCAATATTACCTGCCCGTCCCAACAAACTAGTGACAGTAGCGTCATTTGCTAAGGGGATCCATTTATCCTGACTACCTGACACTGGAGCTGGTGACCCCACACCCGTCTCTACCCCAAACATACCCATAGCCTGGAACGATTCACCAGGAGTAAGCTCAGTTACACCGCCATTACTAGCAAATCCCAACAACGCCTCTGGCGCAGCGCTAGGAAAGACTACTCCAGCCACACGTGTCAGATCCGCATTGTATTGTGTCCAGCGTTGCCGAGCCTCAGACAATTTCTCACTTGCATATTGTTGAGGAGTGCGAGGACGATTAGGCTGCGCCGTGACCACAGGACCACCTGGTTGCCCGGTAATCATCTGATTGGTACCCGTAACTGTAAATGACGGATTTTGGTAAGCAGTAGATCTCGCCTGACAAGCTGC
>JAGNZB010000092.1 GCA_017984655.1 Candidatus Altimarinota bacterium | reverse complement strand
CCATCTGACAAGCTCATCGCCGAACATGGAGCTGACAGTATCCGCTACTGGGCTACCGGAGCAAGATTAGGGCAAAACCTTCGTTTCAATACTGAAGAAATCAATAAAGGTAAAAAGACCATAATGAAATTATGGAATGTAGCAAAGTTCTTTTCATTGTATTCAACAGCCCAACCAATCGAACCAAGTCTGAAGCTGGAACCTACGGATATATGGATTTTAACTGAGCTCAATAGCACCATAGCTACTACTACAAAAGCATTTGAAAGTTACGAATATGCCAAAGCACGTGAGGCAATCAGCAACTTCTTCTGGTCACAACTAGCCGACTACTATATCGAGTTTATTAAATACAGACTCAATGGTGACGACATATTATCTAAGCAATCTGCACTGAGTACATTAGCAACTGTATTACAAACTGTCTTAAAACTTTTCGCACCTATTCTTCCTTACATTACAGAAGAGATTTATCAACATTTATTTTCACTCACGCCCAAAGAAAGTATTCATCTTTCAACTTGGCCACAATTAGTTTCCTTCGCCCCAGAATCAGCACTAGATGATTTCTCTAACGCAATTGCAGCTATTGATGAAATCAGAAAGTATAAGTCAAAGAATGCTTTATCACTGGGCACAAGTCTACCAACATATGAACTCATACAGTCAGTTGACCTCAAAAAATACGGGCATTTTATCCAGCAAGTGATGCGAGTAGAGAACTTAACAATCAAAGAGTAACCAGTATTTTTCTGAGCAATTATTTCCTGTTTCCTTGATCCTCTGTCCTTGAGTCCATACGACTGTGTGATGAGAAAAAGGAGCTAGGAAATAGGAAAAAGACTCGCCTCACCGATGTGAGGACTCGTGGAGCCACTTGTCGGACTTGAACCGACAACCTTTCGCTTACAAAGCGATTGCTCTACCATTGAGCTAAAGTGGCCTATGCAAAAAAGCGTTTGCATCTTAAACGCTAATTTCATTTTGTTCAAGCGCTCTTTGGTACTTTCTGTCATCGAGCGCTTACTGTGGTGCCAAAATCTATTTCTTCCAACTGGCTAGAGCAGTTCTTACCTGCTCAAACTGAGCTAGATTGCCACCGAGACGATACTGGGAGAAACCATCAAATCCCAGACGTCGACGCCATGACAACGGTGCACGATTTAATGCTGGTAGTTGGGTAGATACATCATAAAAAGGGTACTTTTTGAGAACCGGCCCGATCACCTGTCCCACTTTTACTTGATCTCCGAATCTCCCTTGCAAACTACTAAAGACTGAAAGAATCAGGGTTCGGATATCAGTAGCTCGCTGCTCTACCCGACTAATTCCTTGATATCGGGTATCGACACCAACAAACATCGGTACACCACGCTCAGAAAAAATCATATTGGCCATCGTCGCCTCACCTACCGACACTCCACGCTGATGCATATGAGCCAAGGCGAGCGTCATCGCTGGCAAACAACGAATAGCTTGCTCAAGTGAGATGTCTTTCACCCAATCAAATGGTCCGAAGTCTGTGATCTCTCCCGATCTAGCCAAAGCATCATAGGCATTGATCAATGGTAGAAAGGGCGTCACTACCACTCCATCAGGCATACCCTTTACTGTCGGCAAAAAACTCCGCTCCTCCAAAACACTTTTCCACGGCGCTCCCCTCGCCTTCCGCAGAGGATCTGCAGTAAGTGCTTCTCGTCCACAATCCTGAAACAAACGCCAGTCACCACCACGAAAGCGCTGCAGCGCAAACCATGAACAGTTTGCATACCGATGATCAGCTTCTAATGAAATCCTACTAGCAAGTGCTCCCCAGCATGCTACCTTTGCATCATACACAGCTGGAGTGGGATTGGCTTGGGACAACAAACTAAACTGAGACCGAGTCTTAGCTTGCCATGACCTGATGCTAGCAACCAATTCTTCACGAGCGACCTTACCAATATCCAGACTTGCTGTTCCCAAACGAAAATCAGGCCCTAGTACTGACCGCAAAGCTCCTTCCGCATAGTAATCATAATCATCCAATCTCCATGAATGAGATTCTTCCAGTAAACTCAATGCTGATGACGTGGTCATAAAAAAGAAATGAGGTGCGATCATAGCAGCCCCAGCTTCTTTTGACCACCCAAGTATTTATTTGCTCACTACTAAGGCAACAATACGTTCATAGGCAGCTTGAAAGGCAGCTACTACTGATGCCGTTTCATTTTGATCTGCAGTAATGTGGACTTGTCCAGCAGCGACCACCTCTTCTGGCAAAGCTTTGGGGAAACGGTCCCCCGTATTGGTATAGCCACTAACAGGATCAAGCCCAACCATAAAAAAATGAGCACCAGCTGCGATTTGTTCAGCTCTCCAAACAGTACCATTCAGATTTACTGGCAACACTGCTAGCAAATACTGGCCATTATCGAGTCGAACAGCAGGCTCTAGCTTCACCCCGCCCTGAACAACGCGAGGTTGAAACTTATCTAGAAATGTTTGCCAGGTGGTGGTCAGCAATGGGTCAGCAGGAAGTGCTGCCAATGCTGCTCGATATTCGGCTAAGGTCACTGGAGTGACATTTTCTACAGAACTTAGTCCCTGAAGCACTTTGGCCAATGCCACACGGTCCCCCATTTTTGTAAGAGCATCTTGCTTATCTGGAGCAGTCATCGAAGGTGGAAGTAATTGAGTCATAACCAGTATATTACAAAGTAGTGATCTGAGACATATGATCTTGCCAGAGATCCAGCTTGTGCCAGTGATCAAGATCATCCTTGGCCTGCTCAGCCCAGAATCGCATTTCCTGGGCAACCTGCTCAAGCGGTCGCAAAGGTTTTTCTGAAGTAATATCTTGGAGCTCACGAGCGAGATCGAGCAAAGCAATCA
Source organism: Candidatus Altimarinota bacterium (assembly GCA_017984655.1). GTDB lineage: Bacteria > Patescibacteriota > Gracilibacteria > RBG-16-42-10 > RBG-16-42-10 > JAGNZB01. The sequence goes on along the minus strand of JAGNZB010000092.1, from coordinate 173 downwards.
ATGATGATGGTGGATACTGGTCAGGGCTGAGATTGAGTCGCTCCTGCAAGTAGGGCTTGGCATCAGGATAAGCTGCCACTATGTCATCTGCGATAGTCAGCTTTGCGACTTCAAGAAAATATGCAAGACTCCGACCCAATGCAAGCCGATCAGCAATAGCAAGTGACTTACCC
>JAGNZB010000038.1 GCA_017984655.1 Candidatus Altimarinota bacterium | reverse complement strand
TGAGGACACAATGGACCAGAATACTAAGAGCAAAGACATCTGTCAGGAGGCTATACCAAAAAAGCATAGAACAAATAAAAAGCAGGCCCATAGTACATCAATTCAGCCAAGATGAGAATCACAAAAAGCCATCACTGTACGGCTTCAGAATGCGATCAAACACCAAAACCAAGCAAACCAATGATTACACCAATCACCGCAGCGACACCACCCACAATCCAAAGCCTCATGGTCACATTGTGCTCAGGAAATCCCCGGTGCTCCAACAAATGATGAAATGGAGCAATACTAAAGAGCTTCCTACCAAAGAACCGTTTCCAACAAATCTGCAACATACTAGACATCGTCTCCATCACAAAGACAAAACCAATGATCGGCAAAATCACCGCCCCATTCGTCAACATCGCAATCACTCCCAAAGTAGCACCAAATGACAAAGAACCGGTATCCCCCATAATAAACCGAGCTGGAGGAATATTATACCAAAGAAAAGCCGTCAAACTACCAATCAAAATCCCACAAAAAGCAGTCAGAATAAACAAGCCATCAACAAAAGCCAATACTCCAAAGGCACCAAAAGCCATAATCAACAAACCAGCAGCCAAGCCATCTAGGCCATCAGTGATATTCACAGCATTGCTGCTAGCAATGATCACAAATGCAAACAGTGGAATATACCAAAGCCCAATGAAAAAATCCCCTAATGCTGGCAGATGAAGCTCATTGTACCCCAACTTAGAATAAAACCACCAAGCACCCATCAGAGCAAACAAAGTCAGCCAGAACATCTTTGGTTTCGCACCAATCCCCTTTTTGGTACCAATACCCCGGATATTATAATAATCATCAAGAGCACCCAACAAACCAGTCACCACTAAAGTAAATAGTGGCAAATAAGTTTGTCCTCGATCCAGCACACTAAAACCCTTGGGTAGAATATCCAAACTCGTCAGTAGACCGGACAACAAAACAATCACCGCAGTCATTCCCCAGACCAAAATACCAGCGCCAGTAGGAGTCCCCACCTTCTTGCCATGCAAACTACGAAATATCGTAGATTTGGCACCATCCACAGATTCCTCACGAATTTGTTTACCAAAACGATTCTTATGCAAAAACCCAATAAAAGCCGGCGTCACCAACATCGTCAACACAAAAGATAATGTGCTGAAGCCAAAGATATAAATTAAGACGGGAACATAATTCATAAAAGGGGGATAAACAATTTAACTTTGTGACTGTGTGGGGCGAAGCTGTACCTTAATCCTACGAGTAAAACCATCACCCACACTAAATGCCTGGAGATCAGCATACTCTTCACGAGTAAACAAAGTATGAACAGCACGACGACGATAACTCGGCATTGGCGCTAACTCAATCGCAATTTTCTCAGTCCGCACCTTAATCGCTGCATCGCGAGCGATCTGTTCAGAGTTCGCTTCTTGGGTTTTACGATAATTATCAATGTCCAATACAGCTTCAAGATCGGCATCGACATAACGTCGAACCAGCAGTCGCCACATATGTTGAATAGCAAACAAGGTTTCACCTTGCTTACCGATAGCAACAGCAGGAACTTTGGCCTTTAGATTGATTCTCAAAACTGGAGTACTAGGAGCAAGCACCTCGATGGTCTCATCAATTTCCCAATCTTCAATCTCAATCAAAGATTTGGCCAACAGATCTTGCAAGAGGGCAATTGCTTTGCGCTGCAGTTCATCCATACAAAAGACAGATTAATTACGACGGTTCAATACAGCTTGCTGACCAATACTAAAGACAGTAGAGACGATCCAGTACAAAGCAAGTCCAGCAGGATAACTACGTGCAAACCAAGCCAACAACAAAGGCATCAAGTAAATCATTGAGTTGGTAGCCTTCTCCATATCTTTCATCTGACTTGGCTCACTACTAGATTTGGGCGTAATATCACGAATCTTCTCTTTCTGCTTTGCTTGAGCCATCTTCATCGAAATAAACTGAGTGGCACCAGTAAGAATTGGCAGAATCCACGGATCCGACACCGTCATATCAAATGACAAGAAATGAACATCAATCAAATTGATATCAAAGTTGGCTAAGCCACTATAAAGAAAGTGAGTATAGTTGGGATCAAGCACATGTTGAAGTACTGCAAATACTGCATACAACAATGGCAACTGCACTAATACTGGCAAACAACTCCCCAGTGGGTGCACACCATGCTCCTTGTAGAGAGCCATGATCGCCTCTGCTTGTTTTTGCTTATCGTCGGCATGCTTCGCACGAGTAGCATTGATTTTTGGCTGGAGCTGTTGCAAGCTTTTTTGCTGACGCAGACTAGAGTAGGTAGGGAAAAACAACACGATTCGTACAATGATCGTCATGATTACAATTGCCACACCCAAATTATGACCTGGAAGCCAAGTAGCTAGCCAAATCAACAGATTGTACATCGGCCGAAAAAGCACTTCATCCCAAATAGCTCCAAACATAAAGACAGAATAAAAAATAAAAGCCGTTCCCTTCGGAAGTGAGGATAGCAGTGAGGTCTACTCAAGGCAAATCAATCCCCCCGCGATGCCAAGGGTTGCAACGCAGTACTCTCCAAGCACCTCGAAACAGCCCCCGAACGAGCCCATACTTGAGCAAAGCCTGCTTGGTATACTGGGAACAGCTAGGATGAAATCGACAGAATCCTTCTGGATACCAATAGTGGCCCAATCGGCTATGGTCTGGTGATAGCGTTTTTTGATAGAGGTCGATCAGTCGAAGCGGCAGAAAGACGCTGAACTGTCGCCAATGTTTGTTCCATTTGCTGTTGGAGAATGGCTGGGGCAATATCATAGACTGAGGATTGAGCAAAGAACACTACATCACATGGACACTGAGCTGGCAACCACACTTGCTGGATCATCGCCCGCAGCCGTCTCTTCACCCGGGCCCGACGAGGAGCCAAAGGCATCTTCTTATTGCTGATCACTACCGTAAATTTGGGCTTTTGTGATTTCTTGGGTAAATAACAAATCGAAAAAAGAGAAGTACTGAGTTTACTTCCCTTTCTTAATAAAAATGTCACCGAACGACGTGAAAGACGATTTTCTCGAGCCAACACAAGTCTGAGCTTAGACTGCTAGACGAGCACGACCGATACTTCGACGACGAGCAATAATTTTACGACCGTTTGCAGTAGCCATCCGAGCCAAAAAGCCATGACGACGCTGACGGCGGCGATTTTTTGCAGCATTACCTTGACGCATAGAAATTCAAAATCAACAACGCGAGGAGTTTACGAAGATTTGTCAGAACTGTCAAACAAAATGTGCATCTCCCAAACGCAACATGACAATGAAGCAGAAAGCTCCTATAGTAAATATTGCTAACTCCACCCATGCCAACACCAGCAACTGGGTACCATCTCGCCTTCAGCCAATTATCACAAGAAGTCAGTGATCGTATTCGCAAGCTCACGTGGATTAAGAGTCAGGGACCAGAAATCTTCAAGTTCATAGCGAGAGTCATCGGATTTGCATTTAGCTTCTGGATCTTTAGCATCGACACCATCTTTACAAAAATAGCAGGGATGCTAACGATGTGTTATTTCTTTTTTGGTATCGCCATTACTGGAGTGCATGAAGCTCGACATGGTACATTTGTAAAATCAGAAAAAATCAACAAACTCTTTGGCTACCTCTTCTCAGATTTCTGGGCAGGCCAAAGCAGCGAATGGTGGTACGACACCCATGTCCTCATCCATCACCCGGACACCAATATTCCCACACTCAACCCACCATCCTTTTATTTTCCCTGGATCAATCGCTACATCTACTTCTTTATCGCCCCGTTCTTTGCAATATTCTGGATCAATATCTCCAGTGGCATCTATTTGTGGGGCAAATGGCGTAAGCTGATCGCATTCACCCTCTGCTGTGTCGCAGGATGGATCGCTCAAGTAGCACTATTCTCGATCGCACTCCCTTGGGGATATGCAATAATTGCCACCTATATCCTTCGCAGCCTGTTTGCACCAATTTTCATGCACTTGGCCATATTTAATCATGTCGGTTTGGAAACTCCTGAGATCCGCCTACCATGGCTAGAACATCAACTCAAAACCACTCGAAATATCAAGAAGAACTGGTTTCTGACCGGCATGGGTGGTAGCGCATTTGTTGAATGTCATACCGAACATCACCTCTTCCCCAATATCAACAACCACTTACTCAAGAAAATACGTCCAATAGTGGAAGAATATGCAAAAAAGATCAACTTACCCTATTTCGAAGAGACATACTTCAATGTCCTCAAAGAAGCAATCCGAGATTATGATCAAGCATTCAATCTAACTTCCCCCATCAAATCACAATCTTTGTGATATCAGGAACAGCAATCCAAGCAGCCATAGCACCAAAACCGCTCTTATTGATAGCAAAGGGGGTGATTCGCATGACCTGCGTCAGGCTAATGAAGATAGCGTAATTTGCAGAAACAACTTGCTGAGCAAATGCTGATCGCTCAGCAGGCAATAAACCCAACTCTTTGCTGCGACGATCAAGTAATTGAGCACTAGTAGTGTCCTCACCTAATCGGTAGAAATTGACACTTTTGACCATAGCTCTAGCAGTGATTAGCTCACCACTATTTTTGAAGTAGACAGTGTCACCAATCGTAATTTGCTGCCAAGGAGTACGGCGGGACTGATACCAACGGGACTCGATAGTCTTCTCTCCAGAAAGAATACGGTGCAACCAAGGCAGCTTCGTGCTGAGAATAGCGATATGATCCATAAGATTCCCAATTATTCAGCAAAAACCAGCACATAACCATTGCAGTCTTTGATCGCAAACTCATGCGCTCCATAGAATGTCTCATGGAGCGACTCTAGGATCTCCACTTTCCCCTGAAGCTGATCATGCAAACTACTCACCGCTTCAGTCTTGATATACAAAGAAAATGAACCACCCAACTTCTTACCAGCCAAGATCGGCAACTCATCTTCTAATGAAGCCCGCAACTGAAACATCAATTGAGCCTGACCTAACCTAATCAATGCCCACTGGAACCGAGTGTCATCAGCAGTATAAGGCACCGCAGCCACCATCTCCGCACCCAAAACAGTCTTGTACCAAAGCAAGGTAGCATCCACATCATCCACCATCAGATTGGCAGTAATTTCCTTCATAAAGAGACAAGATTAGTGATTCTAACCGCATACTAATTAATCCTACCAACACTCACAATATTTTATTTGCCAAAATCAATTTGATCAGTATACTTGTCGGCGTCAGTTGCTCATCTGGAGAGATGGCAGAGTGGTCTAATGCGGCGGTCTTGAAAACCGCTGTGCCCGTAAGGGTGCCGGGGGTTCGAATCCCTCTCTCTCCGCCAACGAGCACCATAGGTGACTCGTCTTATCCTCATCCTGATCCTTGAGCGTACTTTGCTTATAGGCAAATTTTTGGTGCTCGAAGGATTAGACTAACTATATTGTCAAAGGGAGTCGTTTTACATAGAGACGGTCATGTTTAATGAGGGAGAAAATACGTTCACAGAGCTTACGGATAATAATAACAATGACATGACGGTACGATTTTCCTTCAGCCCGTTTTTTTTCGTAATAGACTTTGAGTTCAGGGTCATGGATGCGAGCAATGCAAGCGGCCAAGAATAAAGCTTTTCGTAAGAATCTGTTGCCTCGTTTGGTAATCCTTCCTCGGAAACAGGAGTTACCCGACTGTCGAATAAGGGGATCAATACCCACATAGGCTTTGAGTTGCTTGGCAGCATCAAAGCGTCGAATGTCTCCTGCTTCAGCACTAATAATAGCAGCGAGCGCTTTGCCACATCCTGGAATGGAATCGAGGATCTCTTCTTGTCGGTCTTGTTGCTGCGTAGCTTCTTCCATGAGTTTTTTGGTCTGTTTCTCAATGCTTGCAGTTAAATTGGTCAGGACTTGTTGGAGCTTTTTCACATCCATTACTTGTGCCTTTTGTTTGAGAGCATGTTGCATCCGTTTCAAGTCAGCAGCCATGCTAACAAGTTGTTGTTGAAGTCGTAAAGTAGTTTTTTTTGTTTGTTGCAGCGTATTTTCTGTAACCAAAGAACCAATGCCTTGTTGAGCCATTGAAGCTAACAGCTCAGCGTCTGAAGTATCTGTTTTCTTGTTACGAACCGTAGCACGAATAGCACGTTTGGTAAGAAGAGGATTACTCAAACGGAGAGGAATCTGAGCAGCAAGAAACTCTTTACAGAGTAACAGATGATAGTCTCCTGTTGACTCACACAATGCTTCGGTAGGATCACTCTGAAGGTGTTGGGTGAGGATAAAAGATTGAATACCACTACTGGTATTGGGGAAAGAAACAGCACCACTACCAAAAGAAGCACACAAAGTATCCTTAGCTACATCGACACCAAGATAGCGCATAGAATAAAAGTTATTTATAATCTAGGCACATGGGAAACCTACTGGCTACCATCTCGTGAGCAATACGAGTCTCAAAACTCCACTAACTCATTCGTAGCACCAGTGGGACCACAGTCTAATGCCGCGAGACAGGATTCTCCAGGATAAGGACGTGGCTCCCATGTTTGCTTGCTTTTCAAATATACTCAAAAAGCACCTCAACAATATACGAGGATAAGTATAAAGATAGGAGAAATCTGGTGGAGGATATAAACATCTCTCATTAGCTTGCGAAAGAGTCTTATTAGTTATTTGGGATACCTTATCCATTCCTTATTCCTTAGGGTTTATTTTAGCGAGCTCGCCCCAAAGGGACCCCTTTGGGGAACAAATAAGGAATAACCAATAACGGAATAAGAACCAGCTTCTCCAATAACAGTGCAAACTTTGTCCATTGGTCTGAGCTAGTGAGTAGGGCCCTCTCATTGGTCACTGATACATCACATTCTAAGACACATCTTTGAGTTGCATTGCTCTTAAAGACACCTTCGCCATGCCTAAGGAATCGAACACCAAAATTGACAAAAAATAGGAAATGATACGTTTGTCAGCTCAAGAAAACATGAATTATATTTGTAATTAAATTGTTTATGAAAGATTCTCTAAAGCCACTCAGAAGTCCCACTCGCCATACGCCAACATTTTTTGAAAAACTGCGTAACGCGGTCAGTAGTGTTCGCGGAAGCATTGCTGGTATGGGGTTGGTAGCCTTAGGTGCTATTGCTGCTATGAGCGGCTGTACCCCGGTACCAAAAAACACTCATGGATTGAGAGATGCAGGCACGCCAGCAAGTAGTGTTCGGTCGAACAGTATAAGAAGATCCCCAGCTCCAGCCGTTTCTGAAACTCCAGTGGCTCCAGCTCCAACTACAGCAGAAGCTCAAACCAATGATATATCCCACATCGCAATTAACGCTTCAAACAAAATTGGCACTCACTCTGTGATCATAGGCAGAAGTGCAGCTGCATTAAGAGCAAATGCCCGTGATGCAAGTATTGAAAGTGGTATCACTGGGGCATTTATTAATGCTTATACCAATAACGACCACACCCTCAGTACGCAGGACCTTCGACAGGCACAAACTTTGGCCTCACTATTAAATAGTCATGCTGTCGCTGCCCGTCGTGCTGCTACCAATGCCCCTCAACACACTCAAGTGCGTTATGCAGGGAGTACTGATGTTCCACACCCAGCTCACTCCAACCAAATAAGTGTGCACAAGCAAATAGTGGGCAATACTACTTACTACGCTGTAGTAGCATTTCACAATGAAGGTGGCAGAGAATTATGACGAACTGGATGGATCGATCTCACCCCAAATAGTCATATTGCAACAAATACAGCAAGCACAACACCGAGACCAGCAACTAGTCGCCGTAGAAATATGTTTAATCCGGTCTCAACTACACCACCAACTAGAGACAGAGCAACAAATGCGCCACATCCAGCTCCAATAGAAGCTCCAGCAGTAGCACCAACACCACAGTATCGCCGCATTGAAATGGCCGAAATGGTACCAATGATTAGAGCCTTGAATGCAGATCCAGTTCTCGCTCAATACTTACGTTTTGCTGTAGCCCGAGATACTACCGGAAGATCTATCCCCAGCACTTTATTAGTAGAGGTTCATCACGGCGTGACACCTGGTCAAACTAATTCACGCTGGAACCTAGAAGGACAAGTAAATGTGCAGTATCCAGTTTCGATGAGAACACTACCGAACACCACTAGTGAGAATGCCACAATGGTAATCACTCCATACCAAAACACTAGTCATCCTCTCCCACCTATCAGTGCAGCCCATCTATTAGGCATTGGTGTAGACCATTCATTACCTTCATTGATTCAGCGATATCACATTCAGCAATTCGATACGGTATTTACGGATATATTGAGCGACATCCCACGAATACCTGTCACGCAAGAAGATAGAGATGCAGTACGACCGGTCACTGGAAATGATATTTATACGCACCCCACTCAAGTTGAGCTGGATCAGATGGCAAATGTTGCTGCTCATCGCTGGGCTGACAGACACATCCGCAATTACGCGGTAGGATTCGGTATCGAAGGCTTAAGTCAATTCCGAGACCAGTTAGCCAGATCTTCAAACTCAACAGATCAAAATATTGTCCAAGCACCTCGTACCGCTCTACGAGTACAACAAGCCACCCATCGTGAGGGCGATCTAGCCCTATCAAATTTTGGTGGGCGACTCAGATACAATCCATATCTCACTCTAGACAATGTATCTGTAGGCAGAAATCTTGCTACAGCTCTGCCTCGTCTTGTTGGTGTGACGCATTATCCACGATTTACAGTAACTGATACAAATGGTCGTGTTGTATATACTCGCGACACTCCCCGTTCAGATGTTCGATTTGCTTTCTGTGATCCACATGGCAATCCTTTACCTTTGGTGAATGTGTTAGCTACTCGCATCGATACTATCATTGCCGCAAACACACAAAGAACAGCAGCAGTACCAAACGCTCCTCAGCAGCTCACACAAGCAGCACCAGCACCACAGCGCTACTTAATTGAAAAGACAGGAAAAAATCCTTCCGCACTTCGCGATACCCATGCTGAAAGCTCAACTTATTTAGATCCAAGTAACTATGCGGAGACAATTGCAGCACTAGACGCAAGATACGCGCCTAGCAATGTATATATGGATCCGGATTCTGCTCAAGCGGCAATAGCAGCACATATGATTTCCAGTCCTACAGGAAACTCACCTATCGCTCATCCCTCGATCATTGATAGAGCGCAAGCACCAGCCGAAAGCAATGGGCGCTATATAGATGAAGGTTCAATTGCCTATGCGGAGATAATGCGTACAGACTATTCAAACAGGACAAACCCAACCCCATCTGTAGAATCAGCTGAAGTTCAGCCAGCTCAAATAGCATTAGCAGAATTAGCTGCTCATGATGGACGTAAAGCAATGATTGCTGCTAGACAAAGAGCAGCAAGAATAAGACTTGATGCATACTATGAGGCCGAACGTTTAGCCGAAATTGCTTTACGTGAACGCATGCGTGCTAGATTCGCCACTCCAGCTCAGTCTCAAGCGTAAAATCTTCAGAGAGAAAATCCAAAGCAATTTACCAGCTTGTGACACCACGGAAAAAGTCACAAGCTGGTAATAGCAGATCGTCCGGATAATAGTTCTCACTTAGCATACCTCATGCCTAATGAGCTTACTTTTGCGACCCTGGAGACTAAGAAAAATAAAGATTATTGTCTAACAAGCCAACATCTCACAAGATAACTAAAACTAAAAATTACTTAGAATAATTTTTAGACTATGCTACTTTATCAGTGATCAGTAGTTCACTGCCAAAAGTGACATTTACTCTATTGCTTTGTGCACAATATCACGCTTACTGAAATAATTGATTTAGAGAAACTCTATCAATCACTGACACAAATTACTTTCGCTGGCATCTACGATAAAGATGGCGGCCCATTGTATCCCTATAAAAAGGTCAAATTTTCATTGGCAGAAGTATATCCACCAACCAGTGTGGGAGCTCCCCCTAAAATCATTGTAAAAAGCCAAGAGCCAGGGTTATTTGAGGACAAACAAGAATTCAACTTATTTACTAGCCAACCGACCGTTTATCAAAATCAGCTAGAAATCATGGCCATAGTCGATAAATTTCTAGCAAAACACAATTTCAAGATCAATCGCCTTTCACAAGCAATTGCTTATGATTGGGAAGGTAAAGGCAGTTTCCATATTCTGCCACCAATTATCGAGAAACATAGCTTTGATTTAGATAATGGCTATATCAATCTTGAAAAGCTCAGTACTCGGTTTCAAGGCACTTATATTCGTGATGCAAGACAACAATTACATCACCTCGGTAGTCGCTATCTCAATGGCTACTTTATCGATGAAGTAAGCAAGATCAATCACCTGGATATTTTCCACTCCCATGCACCAATTATTAACTATGGGCTACACAAAACAGGTAAATTTGAATTCCATGTCATTTGTGATGGCAGTCACCGTATTGATTATGCGCTGGAGACCCTCCAAGAGCCAATCACAGTACTCTTGGTAGAAGGAATAGAAGATCTACTACCATACTATGCTTTCCCAGTCTCCTTCTCACCTACCATGAGACTTTCCAGCAAACAATCAGAAAAAATGTATGTACGACTAGAGCGTGACAAGATCCACCTCCTTCATGATCTCATCAATAAAGTACTTCGGTATGATTGGACCAAAGGAAACTTATCTGTGAGCAAGCTACGAAGTAATAAAGACATTTATTAAGCGAGCAAATATATGTCTATTTTGGAAAAATTACGGGAAGCTCAAGATCTCTGCCTGTTAACAAAACCCACCCAGACACGAAGTACTAGTCTGGCCATTAGTACTTCAGGACAAGAATATATAGCCGGCAAGATCGAATCATGGAACCACATCCTGACTATATCGAGCGAATTAGCAGCTTTGACATTGGCAACTGTCCAACAAGATTACTTGATCAAAGCGATCCATACTTATGTTGATGTCGATACTATTGAAGACGAAATTTCACCAGCAACAATCAAACTTCTTATTGATCATGCACGGCGAACTGGCATAGATATCAGCTATACAGTCTATAATAAATCTGGCGAAAAGGTATTTGAAACATTGAGCTGCCAAACTCAATTTCCATTTTATCAACCAAAAACTACCATACTTACAAAAGTCACCAACGCATCACCTCAGCAAAATTGGCTTACAACCAATATAGGCTCCCCGATTCAGCTCAAAGAGTATTGCATCAAAGGAAGCAATCTTGCCTTCACCACTTCAAATACCAGTACTGCCTACGGTAGCTGTGTCGTCACCAAATCTGGCAAAATATTTTGGGGTGGACAATATAGTAGTTACGACCACCGTCACAATCTCCATGCCGAGATGGTAGCAATCATCAGTACCATCATGCTGTGCAGAGAACCAATTATTTACCTAGGAATACTATCTACAAAACACCAAGAAACCTCATGTAATATGTGTGGTATTTGTCGTCAATTTTTACTGGAAATTTGCACCATGTTAGAAAGCTCTCCTCAAATAATTACATTTGCATTGCAAACTGAAGAACACCATATATATGATCTGAATAATTATTTACCGGCAAGCTGGAGTACCTAACTTTTATGGCAAAAGACTTATCATTCCCACTGATCGACGCTCTACTACAGACCCCTGAAGAAGGTCGCAATGGTAAAGTAGGTATATGTACCAACACCATGGCGGCAGGACAAGTACTGAATATGCTGGAAGATGCATAT
>JAGNZB010000037.1 GCA_017984655.1 Candidatus Altimarinota bacterium | reverse complement strand
CATCGTGAAATACGGTCGCTGCCAGGGCCTTGGCTACTTCAGTTTTACCAACACCTGTTGGTCCCATGAAGATAAAGGAACCTAATGGTTTACCTTCTTCTTGAATACCTGACCGAGCACGACGAAATGCATTGGCGACTGCACTGAGTGCTGCCTTTTGACCGATTACTCTTTTGCTCATTTCATCCTCTAGCTGAAGCAGTTTGTCACTATCTGTAGTGAGCATCTTCGTCACTGGGATTCCTGTCCATTTGTGGACTATCGAAGCAATGTCTTCTTCGCTGACCTCTTCTTTGAGCATTGGGTTATCTTTCTGGATCTCCGCTAGTTTTCGTTCTGCTGCAGCAATTTCTTCATGGAGTTTTGGCAAAATACCATAGCGAATCTCCGCCACTCTTTGTAAGTCTACAGAGCGCTCTGCAGTTTCTTCTTCGAGACGCATTTTGTCTATTTCAGACTTCTTGCTCCGAATAGTAGTGATGATGTCTTTTTCTTCCCGCCACTTTAGCTCGATGCCTTTGGCTGATTCTTTGAGATTGGCAAGTTCTTCAGCGATGCTAACTAGTCGAGCCTCACTAGCAGAATCTTTTTCTTCTTTGAGTGCTGCTTTTTCGATCTCAAGTTGCATGATTTTTCTATCGATAGAGTCGAGTACTTGTGGTTTGCTATCGATCTCCATTCGCAGCATGGAAGTGGCTTCGTCGATCAAATCGATGGCTTTGTCAGGTAGAAAACGATCTTGAATATAGCGTTTGGAAAGATTGACCGCGGCAACGATGGCACCATCCTTGATTCGTACACCATGATGGACTTCATATTTTTCTTTGATACCACGCAGGATAGAAATCGCATCCTCGATACTAGGCTCTAGAACTGGTACTGGTTGGAATCTTCTCTCCAGGGCGGCATCTTTCTCAATATATTGGCGATACTCTTTTAGCGTCGTCGCTCCGATGGTGCGTAGCTGTCCTCTAGCTAGGGCTGGTTTGAGTAAGTTTCCGGCATCCATAGCACCGTCAGTTTTGCCAGCACCGATAATCAAATGAAGCTCATCGATAAAGAGGATGATATCATCACGGCCTTCGATTTCCTTGATGATCGCCTTGAGTCTTTCCTCAAATTCACCACGGTATTTGGTCCCAGCAACGAGGGCTCCCATGTCTAATGATAATAGCTGTTTATTATGAAGTGTCTCAGGGACATCACCGGCCACAATCCGTCGAGCTAAACCTTCGGCGATCGCTGTTTTACCGACGCCAGGTTCACCGACCAAGACGGGATTGTTCTTGGTCCTGCGGGACAAAATTTGCATCACTCGACGAATTTCTTCATCGCGGCCAATCACAGGGTCGATCTTGCCTTGCGTCGCTTGTTTGGTGAGATTGATGGTATATTTCTCTAGTGCTTGATATTTTCCTTCTGGCTCTGGATCAGTCACTTTCTGGTTGCCACGAACTTGGGCCAAGGCTTCAAGGGTTTTCTCAATCGTGACACCTGATTCGAGGAGGAGATTTTGAGCATCACTTTTGTTACGTAATAGGGCCAAGAATAAATGCTCTGTAGAAATATAATCATCTTTTAATTTGCCAGCTTCTTGCTCGGCAATGGTCCACACCATCTTTAGTTCGGGTGCAATGTAAACATTTTCTGTGCCAGTAACTTGCGGTAGCGATGCTAGTTTCTTTTCGATAAGCTCTGGTAAGTTGTGAACACCAATAGCCGCAAGGAGTGCCGGTATTACTCCTTGGTCTTGCTTGGTCAAAGCAGCTAGCAAATGCAGGCCTGTAGCTGTCTGATGCTGGTGATCGACAGCAATGGTTTGCATGCCTGCTAATGCTTCCTTTGCTTTTGTGGTGAGATTTTCAACATTCATACAATGATGATTAGCACTCTCTATGTTAGAGCGCTAATTGTTGAAAGTCAAGTTGGTGCTTAGGCTGCTTTTGTGATGGTCTCTGGTTGTGTGTGTTGGCTCACATATGCTCGCATCGCCGTGTATTGATCTCTGGGTGCTGTAGTCTGATCGTTTGCAGCTTGTGCTGCTGACAATGCTGTCATGTTGGGCTGGTCTTTCTTTACCTCATTGATCAAAAATAGTAGTAATCTACCGTCTTCACTGGAAAGCTGCTGGCCATTGGCAATCGCTGGTGTCAGTCTTTGGATTAAGTTGATTCGGCTAGTGACCTGAAACTGGTCAGTATGTGCCATGTTGGGGTTTCTTTGAATACTTGCTTGCAAAGATTGTAAACGGCTCTCCAAAAACTTTTGAAGTTGTTGTTTACTAGCAAGCTCGGGATCAAGTTGCGTTTCAGTAGGTGTTTGAGCTGCTGATAAAGGTTGGATAGCTGGTTTTGGTTGAGTTGCCTCAGTCGTTTTGGCTGTTTGCTCTTCTAATAGTGGTGATAATATTACTCGAATCTCTGCTACAGTTGTCACAAAGCGGTGTGCTTTCAATGACTCTCTACCAGCTTGCTTCAAGTGTTCGATCTGAGCAGCACAAATCTGTCGCATTTGCTCTGTGGTAATTGTTCCCTTGCTCACCATGTCATTGGCTAGCATGGATTGGAAAATGCTATCAAAGTTCCCATTAGCAATACCTTGTAAGAGGTTTTCTCTGGTCTCCACATCTAGACTCTTGTGTGGCTGATCACTGGTAGCAAAAGTATCATGCTTGCCAGTAGCTAAGTATTGCAGCATCAGCTCTTGATAAACTGGGTTGGGAGCGCCCAGATTATTGCGCATCTCGGGAGCTTCTTGTCCTGTACGTTGCTCAGCATTGTCAGGATTGAGACCGTTTTGATTCTGTGGCATAGAAAATAGTTCCTAGTATTGTACCACAAAATCAAGCTACTCAGCTATCAAAACAGGAATTATAAATTACAGATTACAAATTACAAATGGGGACGGCTGCCAATTAGTAATTAGGAATTGGTAATGAGGAATTATGACCGGTAACACGAAGCCAACCTCGATCAGGTTTTCCATTCACCTTTACCTTCACGTTTACTTTTATGGTCCTATCCTTATTCCTCATCCTCATTCTCTTCCTCCGGTATCCAGAGCGAATGCGAAGGATCCTGCCCCCCTTTCCTGCCATCCTGAACGAAGTGAAGGACCTTGCCGAGTATCGCGGCAAGTACTACAAATCCCCAGAGACACTCTCGAGCCCTGAGCCCCATTTGTAATTTATAATTTGTAATCTGTAATTCCCAAAGTTCTAATTTATAGCCGTGAATGCGGAAACTCTAACAATGTCGCAATACTGATACTAGCCAAAGCGGCAGTTTCTAATCGTAAGACTCGTTTTCCGAGGGAGTAGGGGAGTGCTTGGTGGGTAATCAACTCTTGTTCTTCTGGAGCTGAGAATCCTCCTTCTGGGCCAATACAGATGATGAGCTTGGTGATCTTTGTCTGTGCCTGTAGCAGTTCGTCGAGTGGTTGTGTACCTTGCAAGCTAGCGAAAACTATCGTACCTGAGCCTGTGAGGTCAGCCAGCTTCATGGGTGAAGTGATGGTTGGGATCGTAGTTCGGCCGCATTGTTCTACCGCCTCGGTCAAGATCTTCTTCATCCGTTCCATTTTGGGCAAATGTTGTCTTTGGGTTCGGTGAGTCAGCAAGGGGATAAACTTGGTGACACCTAATTCGGTGCCTTTTTGTAGTAGCCATTCCCATTTCTCAGTGGTATGTGGAATCGCTTGAGCTAAGCAAAGCTCAAATGGCAACTCTCTATCCACAATCGCCTGATCAATGATAGAGAAGTCTAGCTGGTTTTTATTAAACTCAACCAGTTGGGCTTGATACTCGGTTTTAGTAGTGTCAAAAAAGATTAATTCTGTGCCTTTCTCGATTCTCAAAACATTCACTAGCTGATGAAGGAGCTCAGGGTACTGTGATTTCTCAATCAGTAGATGGTTGCTTTCACTAAGTGTAATTGTGGTTGATAGGAAAAAGCGGTGCACAGAAAGTTGTTAAAATGACGAATTAAGTATGAGATCCGGGTTTGCTGTCGTCAATGATTGGTGCCTTACCAATTGGGAACTTTTTAGTCAGTACGATACCAGCTCTGGGTGCCAGAAAAAAACTAGCAAACACAGGATAGTCTCTGTCTGCCAAGTAACGGGGATCAGTAATCACTTGCTTCTCGCTATCAAGGTTGGTGGGGCGATGCCAGCCGTCTTTGTGGCTCCAGAGACCATCATCGTCCTGACGATACCAATCAAAATCGAGGCTTTTGGGATCATCATTGAATCGCAATGCTACCAAGTAATAGCCGTCTTGTTTGATCGGATCTGCGACTGGTATAAGACCGTCAGCAATTGCTCCTTGCATAATGATCTCTCGATACTTTTCTAGCGATACACCTTTGAACTGAACATTGAAACTATCATAATAAGGTTGTGGAAATGATTTCACAAAACCTAATCCTGGCACTGACCAGTGATAGCTGGGATTATTGAGTGCATACGTATAACAATTCATCCCGCGGTCACAACTGCTCCAATCATGTGTGAAACACGAGTGCCATTGGGAGGGATCGAAGGTGAGGCTTTTTAAAAACATATACTAGCTTGCATAACTTTGTTGCCAAGATAGCAAAGAACCTGAGTCTTGGTATAGCTGACTTTTTGACTGAATCTACAGTGATCTCTATCATGCCAGCGATTAGTAATATCCTATGTCATTTGATCACAAAGCGATTGCCCAGAAGTGGCGCACTCGTTGGCAAGAAGCTCATGTCTATCGCACTGAGGACCGTCCTGGTCATGAGAAGTACTATGTGCTGGATTTTTTCCCTTATCCATCGGGAGCTGGTCTCCATGTTGGTCATCCTTTGGGCTATATCGGTTCTGATATCATTGCTCGCTACCAACGTATGCTTGGTCGTGATGTACTCCATCCGATGGGCTGGGATGCTTTTGGACTGCCTGCGGAAAATTATGCGATCAAAACTGGCACTCATCCTCGAGCTACTACAGAAGCCAATATTACCACCTTTCATCGTCAGCTAGACAGCTTCGGTTTCTCTTATGACTGGGAACGCGAGCTCAGTACCGTCGAGCCTGATTACTATCGCTGGACCCAGTGGATATTTGTGCAGATGTTCAAGAAAGGTCTAGCTTATGAGGCATATTTGCCAATCAACTGGTGTCCTAGTTGTAAGACAGGTCTGGCCAATGAAGAAGTGGTCAATGGTCTTTGTGATCGTTGTGGGACCAAGGTAGAGCGCAAAGACATGCGTCAGTGGGTGCTCAAGATCACCGCCTATGCTGATCGGCTCTTGGCGGGACTCAAAGATCTGGATTGGCCCCAAGAAACACGCCAAGCTCAGGAGTACTGGATCGGACGTAGTGAGGGGACTGAAATTGACTTCGGTGTCGATGGCTCTGAACAAAAAATTACTGTATTCACGACAAGAGTTGATACGATCTTCGGTTGTACTTATGTAGTCGTGGCTCCAGAACATCCACTACTAAGTAGTCTAGTTACTGATGCTCAGAAAGCTGAGGTGGAGCGCTATCAAGATAGCACCAAGAAGAAGAGCGATATGGAGCGCACCGAACTCAACTTGGATAAGACTGGTGTCTTCACTGGTAGTTTCGCTCGTAATCCTTACACCAATGAATATGTGCCAATCTGGGTAGCAGATTATGTGTTGGGGCATTATGGCACCGGTGCGGTAATGGCGGTACCTGCTCATGATGACCGTGATTTGGTTTTTGCTCAGAAGTATCAATTACCAATCAAGACGGTTATTCAACCTCAATCTCCTGACAAGAAAGCAGTTGAAGACGAAGCTTATACTGATGATGGTGTTTGTGTAGATTCAGGTATCCTGACTGGTATGACTAGCGAGAAGGCTCGCGCTGAAGCGGTAGCTTTTGGTGAGAAGGCGCAGTTTGCTCGCAAGAAAGTGAATTACCGTCTTCATGATTGGATCTTCTCTCGCCAACGCTATTGGGGTGAGCCAATTCCAATCGTGCACTGTGAGCAGTGTGGCCCAGTAGCTGTACCTGAAGATCAGTTGCCATTATTGCTGCCTGAAGTCGAGAAGTATGAACCAACAGGTACTGGTGAATCACCATTGGCAGCGATTAGCGAGTGGGTCAATACCACTTGTCCTGAGTGTAATGGACCTGGAAAGCGTGAAACTAATACTATGCCTCAGTGGGGCGGCTCATGTTGGTATTTCCTCAGATTTATCGACCCTCGCAATGATAAAGTGCTTGCTGATTATGACTTACTGAAGAAGTTTGGTCCTGTCGATATGTATGTCGGTGGTGCTGAGCATGCTGTATTGCACTTGCTCTATGCTCGTTTTTGGAATCAATTCCTCTTCGACATTGGTGTCGTGCCATTTGCAGAACCATTCAAGGCGCTGCGTCACCAAGGCATGATCCTGGGTGAAAATCACCAGAAGATGAGTAAATCTCGTGGCAATGTCGTCAATCCAGATGAGATCATCTCCCAATATGGTCCTGATACCTTCCGTCTCTATGAGATGTTTATGGGGCCTTTTAGCGAGATGAAACCTTGGAGTACAAAATCAATTGAAGGTACCAATCGTTTTCTTCAGAAAGTATGGCGTCTTGCTGAGAAACCTTTAACTGGCTCTCCGATCGATTCGTTGACGGTGATGCTGCACAAGACGATCAAGAAAGTTGGTGAAGATATCATGGCTTTGTCTTTCAACACCGCGATCAGTCAGCTAATGATCTATGTCAACGCTTTAACTGAGCAGAATACTCTCTATCGGCCTGATTTCGAAAATCTCCTCAGAATCCTGTCACCATTTGCGCCACATCTGACCGAAGAACTTTGGGAAGTGATTGGCAATAAGCCATTCCTGGTTCGTGAGCTTTGGCCACAATATGAAGAGAAGTATCTTGAAGATAGCCAGATCGACTTGCCTGTGCAGATCAATGGTAAAGTGAGGCATGTCTTGTCTGTTCCTGTCGATATTACCAAAGATGCCGCACTCGCTTTGGCAAAACAAGAGCCGGTGATTGCCAAGTGGCTGAGCGAAGGCGATCTGCTCAAAGAAATCTTTGTGCCGAAGAAGATGATCAACTTTGTGGTCAAACAGTAGTTGGTACACACAATTTTAAAAGAGCTAATCGTCATGTATTGATTAGCTCTTTTTTGTAGCGCTCGAACTGATTTGTTTATTGGTAGAAAAAAGGTTTGCCGGTTTGTTTCGTTTGTAAGCCTCGATAAATAATCCGCGCCATTTTGTTTCGGTACAAGACATTGCTGATGTCGTAGGTGGATCCACTAGGGATATCGCTCAACTGGAAATTCCTGACATACATGATGTACGGCGCCCACCAATCAGTAGAGCGGACATCATCGTAGAGATTGATCGTAACACTAGGCAATTGCACATTGAGACTATTAATGAGAATCTTCAAACCTTCGATCTCTGTGACTGCTTGCTGGGGACGGAATGTCCCATCAGGATAGCCCTGAAGGATACTGTGCCCACGAGCGGTATTGGCATAGCTGGCACACCAATTGCTGACAGGGACATCAGAGAAACTAGAAGATGCGACATTGATCGGTGTGATCTTTGCTACCAATAAGGCCACTTTGGTGAGTTCACATCGAGTCAGACTCCGCTCCGGATGAAACAGTCCATCTTCGCTACCAGTGACAATGTGCTGGCTCTGGAGAAAGTAAATCGCTGCTGCGTCAGGATGATTGCTGGGGACATCAGCAAAGTCTGCGCCTGCTTGAGGAATGAAACTGACCAAACTAATCAGACTGAGAGCGACTTTGAATGAACGCATGGACAATGGCTAAGACTCCCTTATCATTACCAATTTGTATCATACTGACAAGCTGTTCTTCTCCCTAGTCTCACTATTTTATTTCAGCGACATCAGATTTTTGCTATCTTGGTTTTGTTAAAAATACTCTCATGTCTTTTACTGAAGCACAAAATAAACAAATCGCGGATCTCCTTTTTCCTGAAGTGACCCAGACGCTGGCTGACCTAGAACAACGCTATCCTGCACGACAGCTGTCTGAGGGAGCAATCGTGACTCGGATTGCTCCTAGTCCCACTGGATTTATGCATATTGGTTTACTTTATTTGGCGTTGATTTGTGCTCGTGCAGCTGTTCAAAGTAAAGGGGTACTAATGTTGCGTATTGAAGACACTGACCAAAAACGTTTCGTCCCTGGGGCGATCGAACTAATCGTCGACTCACTTCGGGATTATGAGATCACTATTGATGAGGGACCCACTAGCTTGGAATCTGAAGTGGGAGAATATGGTCCTTATATGCAAAGCCGACGGGCAAGTATCTATCAGATTTGTATTAAGTACTTGATCGAACAGGGGCTGGCGTATCCATGTTGGATGAATCATGAAGAGCTGGAGAGAGTTTCTAAAGAGCAGGCTCAGTCAAAAATTCGTCCTGGGATCTATGGCCGATTTTCAAAATGGCGTCATGTGTCTGCAGATGAAATGATTGCAAAACTACAATCAGGTGAGCCTTATGAAGTAATTCGTTTCCGTAATTCTGGTTCAGAACGAGTCCGTCGCCAAGTGGTTGATTTGGTGAAAGGCAAGTTACAACTACCTGAGAATGATAACGATATTGTGTTGATGAAGACCTCTGATGGGTTGCCTGTGTATCATTTAGCTCATGCTGTAGATGATCACTTTATGCGTACTACTCATGTGATTCGCTCTGACGAGTGGCTACCATCGATGACTTTGCATCATCAACTATTCGAAGCGTTCGGTTGGACTGTCCCTCAGTACGCGCAGATTGGTCCTATCGATAAGCTAGACAATGGCAATCGTCGCAAGCTCAGTAAACGTAAGGATCCCGAAGCCAATGTGCAGGCATATGATCAATTAGGCTACCCACGCGATGGTGTCCTGGAATATCTACTAAACATTGCCAACTCAAATTTCGAAGAGTGGAAGAAAAATCATATTGATGCAAGTTACCAAGAATTCGAATTTAAACTGAGTGGCCTTGGTAAAAGTGGTGCACTATTGGACACTCGCAAGATTGAGAACATTTGTAAAAATATCATTGGTCGCATGAGTAGTGAGCATGTCTATGAACTTGCCTTAGCCTGGGCTCAGCGACACGACCAGGAATTGGCTACCAAAATGCAGGCAGAAAAAGCTTACATGTTGCAAATCATTGGTATTGAGCGCGGTGGCGCTGAGCAACGCAAGGATCTGGCGAAGTGGTCTGATCTTCGTAGCGAAATTAGTTTTTTCTTTGCTGATTGGTTTGAGAAGGGCTGGAACGAAAGTAGTCAGGCTGTGATTGCTGAAAACTTAGCTACTTTCTCACCTGAGATTATCAAAGCAGCCTGTGAGCAAATGATGGTTGGTTATAGTCCTGAAGACGATAAAGATACGTGGATTACTAAGCTCAAAGCGATCGCAGAAGGCCTTGGTTTCGCTCCTGATGTGAAGCTGTTCAAGCAGTCACCAGAACTCTACAAAGGGCACTTCGGTGATATTGCCAAGATCTATCGTGTCTATCTCACTGGCAAGAACCGATCTCCCGATTTATATTGGGTGATGAAGATTCTCGGTACAGATACAGTCAAAGTCCGTCTGCAGCGAGGTACTCAGATCTAGCGGTTGAGACAGGTATTCTGCATTTGTTCAGGATACCTTCTTATATTGGGCTGGTAAATTTTTGTAGCTAATTTAGTTGCCTGTCCACTCTGGAGTGACTAGGAGGGGTCTCATCAGTTCTCTTTCGATACCCACCAGCTTCATTGCCTGGTGATCGGGTTGTGTTTGGAGTTGCTGGGTGGGACTGACCAAGCAGCGATCTAGTTCAGCAATCAACAGCAAATCCTCGTCGAGGCTTCTTACTAATCTCTTTGTGAGTGCTGGAGACTGGAGAATCGTAGCTATATCTTGGAGGGCGACTACAGGATCGACTTGTAATTCTACACCTAGACGATAGGCTAGAGAGCTTTTCTGGAGCTGATCAGCAAGGCTTTCAATCTCAAAAAGTAGTGGGGATAAGCGCAAAAGAGCTAGAGCCTGCCCAATGTCGCCCAATCTAGTGAGCATGACACTGTCATGTTGAGCTGGTAGGTCACGAGCAAACGCTGGCGTCGCTTGAATAGCGTGATACTGGTCTACATAGCTAGGCACGGTAGAAAGCGGTCTGGGGTCCCATTGTAAGCCTGCTTTCTTTACCAATGTTACCGCTCGGCCAATAAATGACGGGAGTTCAGGATGGAGGAGGGTTTTGCGATAGATGTCTAGGTTTGCTTTGGGAGTCTGGCGCAAAAGTTGACCGACAGTAGCCGCTTCATGATAGTCGGTTCCCCTTAGTCTGGTAAAGTTGGCTTGTTTATCCTCACTGGGGCACGATGCCATGATAAAGTAAATCAAGAATCGCGCTTGCTGGGGGGTGAGTGCAAAACAGATTTCGCTGACATTACGAACATCTTGAGCAACAGTATGCAATTTATGATAAAAGTCTTTGAGACTATGTTCGAAGACTTGTCGCTCACGAGGTTTCATAAAAGCAAAGTCAGCTAAGGTATCACGCCAAGACCTAATCTTGCCATTCAGGCAAGAATTGTCAAATTAAGCGGTGTGTGGGGATTGGATGTTATTTGGAACAACTATTGTTTACTAACTACCGGATTCTTAAAGGTAAAGGTAAAAGTAAAGGTGAATGTAAAGATACCTCATTCATCTTTACTTTTATGGTCCCTCATATCCTTATCCTGATTCTCATCCTTCGATCGCCAAGAATCACCCTATCTTAAAATAATCCTTTATCTGTGAAGATAAGGACGAGGATAAGACGATCACTGATGCGATCGTTGGTGGACCGGATGGGGGTCGAACCCATGACCTCCTGCTTGCAAAGCAGGCGCTCTACCAACTGAGACTACCGGCCCGTAAATGTAGAAACCTAGTGCTTTTGTTACAAAGCGCCGATAAGGTAGCAAAAACTCAGCAGTTCGGCAATAATCATTTTGAACAATTGTTAGTTTTTTGATCTTTTTGACTACATGAACAATCTTTTTGCTGCTTTAGGATTTGATGAACAGGTGCTAAGAAGTATACCTGTGGTGCTTCCTCAAGCGGTGCAAGATACTTTGGCAACCATTTACGTTGCTGATCAGAAGGCGATGCAAGGACAGATTGACGATAGTGCTCACAAGTTTGATTATCTGCGTGCTTGGCCAATCGAGGCTGTTAGTGGTGAATTACTTTTTCAGATTGTTCGTCAGCTCAAGCCTGCTAAAATTCTCGAGCTTGGTACTTCATTTGGTGCATCGACAATCTATATGGCTGCGGCTCTGCAGGCCAATCAAGCGGGGAGCATCGTCACGGTAGAGGTATCGACACTGAAGCATCCCTTGGCTGCCAAAAATTTCCAAATGGCTGGGGTAGCTGAGCTGATCACTACAGAGCACCAAGCTGTCGATCAATACCTGAAGTCCTGCCAAGATCAATTCGACCTAGTCCTCCTAGATTGCGACCGCAGTCGCTACGTTGTCTACTTGGACCAACTACGCCCACATTTGCGCCCAGGAGCCCTCTTGATCGCCGACAATGCCATTGATAGAGGCAACGATATGAAGCAATATCGGGAAAAAATCATGAAGAGTGAAGAGTTTACTACAGTGTTACTGTCGGTTGGAGATGGATTGTTGGTGAGTAAAATGAGATAGAAATTACAAATTATAAATTACAAATTACAAATGAAGAAAACGGTGGGCTCAAATTAGGAATGAGGAATTGGTAATTAGGAATTGGAACCAGTATTACGACGCCAACCATCATCAGGCTTTCCATTCACGTTTACTTTTACTTTCACTTTTATGGTCCCATCCTTATTCCTCATCCTCATCTCTCCCTTCCGTCATCCTGAACAAGGTGAAGGACCTTGCCGAGTATCCCGG
>JAGNZB010000036.1 GCA_017984655.1 Candidatus Altimarinota bacterium | reverse complement strand
GTGCAGAACATGATGTCTCGATCATTACAGCGCACACGCCGATTATTCAGTCGCTTCAGGCTACGAATCAGTTTGAGATCTGGCCGGTGTACATTGCCAAGGATGGCTCTTGGTACGCTGATCAAGCGATGAATGACCTAGCCTACTTCAAACAATCTGACTTTGAAACCCAGCTCACCAAACAAAAGAAAGTACAGCTAGCATTTGATCAAGGTCTCCAGTTAATCTGGCCCGGATTGTTGCCAAAGACCGTCAAAATCGATATCGCCTTCCCATCAATGCATGGCACTTTTGGAGAGGACGGTAGTCTGATGGGACTCTTGCGATTGGCCAATATTCCTTTCGTTGGTTGTGATCTGTTTGCATCAGCAGTAGCAATGGACAAAGTACTAGCAAAGCAAGTCTTGGCAGCTGAGCAGGTACCAATCGTGCCTTATGTTTGGTTTACCAAGACTGATTGGGAGCGTGATCCCAAAGCGTGGACAGACAAGATCATGAAGCTCAAGTTTCCACTATTTATCAAGCCTGTACACTTGGGATCAAGTATCGGTATCACCAAAATCAAACAATTCTCTGAGCTCCAAAATGCCCTCGAAGTCGCTTTCCATTATGACGAGAAGGTACTGGTAGAAGAAGGGGTCGAGAACTTGATCGAAGTCACTTTGCCAGTGATGGGTAATAATGATCTCGAACTGGGATTGATCGAGAGACCGCTGAACAAAACTGAGTTTTTTGATTTCAATGACAAGTATCTCGGCGGTGGTAAAAAGGGAAGTGGTGCCAATAGCAACTATAGTGAGCTACCAGCCAACATTGCCCCAGAGCTCACTGAGCAAGTGGAGCGATATGGTAAGCAGACATTTTTGACCCTGGGGTGCTCGGGTATTGCACGCATCGACTTCTTGATCGATAGCGCTTCCGGCCAAGTCTATGTCAACGAAATCAACACGCTACCAGGTAGTCTCTATCATCACAACTGGCGCAAAAAGGGTATATCAGGAGTCGATCTCATTACCAAACTGATCGCTCTCGCTGATGAGAAATTTGCAGCCAATCAACAAACCACTTATACATTCCATTCTGAGATCTTACAAAAAGTCGGCGGAGCCAAAGCAGCATAACCATCATGTATGAGACCAGCTCAAATCCTCCAGCATCTTCGCCTGACCTACTCTCACTTCAAGGCTACTGCTCAGTCCCACAATGATCCCCAAGCCCTCAAAATTACTGCAATTCCTTACTATAGTCAGTGGGAATCCCCAGCATTGGCTGAGCAGATACTAGCCAAGACGATAGAAGCTCAAGCCGACCCTCAGTGGCGACGATCAGGTGCTGCTTCCGCAGATGAATATGCAGAGTGGAGCTGGAATGGCTGTGGCATGGCCTGCCTCAAAATGATCCTCGCCAAACAAGGCATTCAAGTACCATTAGTGACGCTAGCCAAACAATGTCTTAGCTATGGTGGCTACCAAAAACCCCTCGCCAGTTCACCAGGCTTGTTCTACAAACCATTTTGTCGATTTGTAAAAAAAACCTACCAACTGGAGGCAAAAGCAATCTCAGCACTCTCAATAGCACAAATCCTCCATCATACCGCGCAGCACCACTATGTGATCGCATCAGTCAATTATGAAATCCGTAATCCCCAAAACACCCCAACCAAGAAAGGTGGACACCTAGTCCTGATCACAGGATATGACAAACATAAGCAATTACTTTACTTCCACAATCCCAGCGGCACCAAGACGAGTACACAAAGGCATGCAGCAATAGCATTTGTAGATTTTGAGAAATTTTTCGCTCATAAAGGAATCGTGGTGTACTCGAAGACAAAAAGTGGCTCAAATTAGGAATTAGGAATTAGAAATTGGGACCAGGGGGGCACTTAGTTGTGTTTTTTACTTTCACGTTTACTTTTCCCTTTACGTTTCTTTCCGGGCTGCTTCGCTCATACAAGGTGAAGGTGAAAGTAAAGGGAAAGGTGAAATGAACTTTGATTATGGGAGAAAGTGGGGAACCGAGCTACTCGGCAAGGTCCTTCGGCTACGCTCAGGATGGCTGGATGAAAAAAGGATGTAGGTCAGCCCACAATCCAAGCTTCCGGCAGCCACAATTCATAATTACCAATTCCTAATTCCTAATTAACTCCCGTTTCATTTATAATTTGTAATTTGTAATTTATAATTCCCCCAGTACACCAACATAACTCTCCCTCACTTCAATGTCTCTCCAACAACAACTATTCACGCATTATCTTTCTTTCCGACAGGCACTTGATCAACCGACTGCCGATGCGGCACTGGGCTTATTGGATCAAACTGGGCTACCGGCAAGTGCTTCGGAGATGTTTCGGTCATTGTGGGCCTCACCGGAAAAGAAACAATGGATGAAGACTGAGCTCTATCCTGAGATCAGTGAGGACAAAGGGATTGGGGTTCGTGAGGATGGTGACTGGGCTGCCTACTATTTTGTGTCCTCAATCACGATCGGTATCAATGGTGAGGAAACTACCCAAGTCGCGATCACAGTCGCTAGATTTCACCAAGTAGCTGGTCAGTGGAAGCTCTACCAACAAATGAGCTCAGCGAGTCCCTATGAAGAAGACGACTGGAGCAATCCTCAAGCAAGACTCGATCAGATTATTCAGAGCAGGGCCAATCTCAAGCCCAAGCCAGAGAACGGATAGGCGATTTCTGAATACAAAATTGCCAACTAAAACTGATTTGCTATAGTATCTCGGTATGAAGCACACACTTTCTCAGTACCCCACACTCTTCCCCAGCAAGACTAGCCAGCGCTAAGCGGTGAAGGAAAGACTGTACACGTACAAACAGAACTCTTCAGCACTTAGGGCTCAGAGGGGCTATTTGTGATGGAAGTGGGACGTTACCAAAAGTAAGCACAGAGAAAACAGCAAGTATACGCAATACATTCTTACAAATTTCTAACTTTATTTATGCGTTTTACAAATTCATTGATCAAAACCACTCGTGATCCTAGCAAGGACGAAGAATCAAAGAATGCTCAACTGCTCATCCGTGCTGGCTTTGTAGACAAGCTCATGGCTGGAGTTTACACTTTTTTGCCTCTTGGGCTCCGTGTTCTGCAAAAGACCCAAACACTGGTCCGCAAACACATGGATATCCATGGTGGGATCGAAGTACTAATGCCATCCCTGCAGCCAAAAGGAATTTATGAACAAACTCAGCGTTGGGATAGCATGGATAGCCTAGTACGCTTCATCACCCATTGGACCAAGTCTGAGTACGCCCTCGGTGCTACGCATGAAGAAGTAGTCACACCACTACTGCAGAAATTTGTACATAGCTACAAAGACTTACCAAAAGCGGTCTATCAGATTCAGAATAAGTTTCGCGATGAAAAACGTGCCAAGTCAGGTCTACTACGGGGTAAGGAGTTTCTGATGAAAGATCTTTATTCATTTCATACTGACCAGGCTGATCTTGATCGCTACTATGAGATTCAAACTGAAGCCTACAAACAGATTTTCGCTGAAGCTGGCATCGGAGACAAGACCTATATGACGTATGCTTCCGGTGGTGCCTTCTCAAAGTATTCTCATGAATTCCAAACCTTATGTGATGCCGGTGAAGATATCATCTACATCTGTCGATCCTGCCATATCGCCATCAATCGCGAGATCATTACTGAACAAAACAGCTGTCCACAATGTCACAATCCTGAACTGATAGAAGATAAGGGGATCGAGGTCGGCAATATCTTCAAGCTCCAAACCAAGTTCTCAGACGCCTTTGGACTGACATATACCAACAGTGAAGGTAAACCAATGCCTGTTGTCATGGGCTGCTATGGTATCGGTATCAGCCGCTTGATTGGCACCGTAGCCGAATTACTTTCAGATGATACTGGCCTTGTGTGGCCACGATCACTTGCGCCATTTACGGTACATTTGGTAGTGCTCAATAGTGATGATCAAAACATCTTGGACCAAGCCAATCAAGTCTACGAACTCCTCACAGACAACCAAATCGAAGTCCTCTATGATGATCGTCGTGGTGTTAGTATTGGTGAGAAATTTGCTGACGCTGATCTGATTGGCTGTCCGCTACGCGTCACTATTTCTAAACGAACTTTTGAGAAGGCGGTGTTTGAGCTAAAAGGACGCACTAGCAAAGACAGTAGCACTCACCCGCTCAGCGATATCATCTCCGTCATTCAGAATCACTCCTAGTTGTTCCTCTAGTACCGGAATGCTACCGTACTCGCATTCCTCACCAAACGATCCGTATCACCATCCTATGAAAAAAGTCTTCCCCATTGTGCTACTAACAATGGCATTCGCCAAAACCTATCGGGCCAATAGCTATCGACCAGGACACTTCGAGAATGATGCTGAACATAGCTACCAGCTAGCAATGGCGTGTTGGGCGGCAAATGAACAGTATCACCTCGGACTCAAAGACGAGCTTATTCTCAAATTTGCTCTCACCCATGACTTGGTAGAGGTGTTTGCTGGAGATACTGATGCACATGGATCAGCTGAGAACTTAGTGGCCAAGCAAGAAAAAGAAGCTGTTGCTTACCAGAAATTGAGAGAGCAGTACGGAGAGTTCAAAGATATGCAGGCGGCAATTAGTGAGTATGAGCCCAAATCTTCACTGGAAGCCATGTTTGTAAACTTGATGGACAAACTCATTCCCACCCTGGCGGTCCCACACGCCACACTAGACTATTACCGAACACGAAAGATCACTGTAGCCATTTGGAGACAATGGCTACTCGCCAAAGTGAAATACGAGACACTACCAGACTTCTTGAAGAACTTTGTAATACAAGCACTAGACGATATCGAAGCTGAGTGCGGACACTGTTTTTATAGAGATGAGGATTAAGAAGGGACCATAATAGTAAAGGGAAAAGTGAAGGTAAAGGTGATTGATTGGGGATAGGAAGCAGGCTGAACCGAGATGCGAGGCAGGATCCTTTAGCTGTGCTGTTTTACCTTCACGTTCACTTTTACTTTTACGTTTCTTTCTGGACTTCCTCGCTCATGAAAGGTAAACGTGAAGGTAAATGTAAAAGTGATGGGGAGTGTCTCCTCGTGTGAGATGAGCCCCCCCTAAAAAAACTCCTAATTACTAATTCCTACTTCCTAATTAAAAACGTTTTTTTACCGCATTTTTGCCTCTAGATAACCGACAATATCTTCTTGGAATTGTTGCATGGCGATCGTAATCATACTTTCAAAGTCATCAGCCACTGCAGTGCGTTGATCGCCAAACATCGCTGCCAAAATACGGCGCTCATCCTCATTACCAAGAACTAATGCTGCGTACATATGTTCACCTGATTCATCACGATAGTCTGGTGAAACCAGCTTTTTGATTAACCTTTCGTTACCATAACTATCGCCACCATCACCAATCAAATAGAGAGCTGACGCATACTCACGATCACCTTGCACCACATCTGTCAGTCGCTGGGCAGTCTCGACCAGGGCATCCAACATATTGGTACCCGTACCAGCCTGGACTGCTTTCATGATACGAGCCTTCACTGTAGTCCTCACTGCATTTGCTCCTTGATCATAATCATAAAAAATATTCTCATCATACTTTTGTTCATACCCCTTGATCACTCGCAATGTATCGTCAAATACCGAGATAGCAAAACGGAGATAATCATGCTCTTTCGCAATCTTACTAAAAAGCTCAGCATAAAAAACTAACGTCATCAAAGCAATCAGAATTTTTGGCTGACCAAGACGCCCACGTGGTTGATTCATCGAACCACTGACATCGACAAGAATGGACGCAATAAACTTCGGAATTAGATTCTCCTCGTATTCACGCGGGTTACGATAGAGACCAGTCGTGATCGCTCGCGGACGAGTAATCGCATGACGATCCAAATGTGAAGAACGTGCTACGGTATCAAAATCAAAGTCAGGCTCCTTTTGCTTTGGCAATATCTCCAAGAACTTCTGATACCATTCATCCACCAACGGAGTCAGGTCTTCGACAATTTTCTCATATGCCATTTCCAAACTCGACTCCAATTTGACCCGCTCAGCTAATTTATCCAGCTTACGAGCATTTCCCTCCTGATCAATTTCCTTCTGAAGCTGCTCACGATCTTTATCTTCGATAAAACCCTGTTCTGCTAAACTATCGAGCTGCTTTTGCAATGCATCCTTCATTGCTTCTTTTTTTTGGTCTAACTTTTTTTGCAACTCATCATGCATCTCATCAAAGAGTTGTGGATCGGCAGCCTGTTCTTGCTGCTTATTGTTGAGATCTTGAAATGACTGAGCTTGATTGATTTGTTGTTCCAGCTGTTTTTTCCTCTTCTCGGCTTGTTCCATTGCTTTTTGGACTTTGTCCATATTTTGTTTCGCAGACTGCATCTCGGCATCAGAGATAGCGTCTTCCATCTGTTTGGCAGCTTGATCTTGGCGGTCTTGGATCTTCTCGGAAAGATCTTGCTCTGGAGAGACATCAATCGCATCATCTTGAGCATTGTCCATATCTTCTTCTGGTGGTGAATCCCCTTTGTCACCATCTTGTTCTTCGTCATCTTTTTTCTTTGGCGGGGTGACATCAATACGACGCCACTTTTTACCATCCCACACTTCACCCCAAGCATGCCCTGTTTCACTCGTCATGAAGCATTGTCCTTGTTGAGCCTTTTGAATCATGTGTCCGAGCACCAAACGAGCGGGAATGCCCAATCTTCTAGCCCAATCCAAAAATAAAGTGGCCGATGAATAACACTCCAGTTCTGGTGAAGCTGCTAAAGTAGGCAAGTAATTATCTTTTGTAGACTGGGTACGCAAACGCAACTGCACTGCATGAGCGGCCTTTAAGTCTTTGGGATATGATTTATTAGTTTTGATCCATTTGCCTGCACGATGCGCTCGGGTGACATGATCTCCTTGGAGACATTGCAGTAATTGTTCAATTTTCTGTTCATAGACACCAGGATGCAAGGGAACCATATCATCTGGTATTGGTGGTGCCATACCGACCGCACCTTGGAGCTTACCGAACTCAATTTTGGCAGTCACAAACTGACTCACATTGGCATAGACACAACCATATTGATCTTCAGAAAAGCTAATATTAGCAGCTGACGTAGCTACAATGCCATACCCTTGTGGTAATGGGATTGCGGTAATGCCAGGCTTGAGATTGGCAGTCAGAATATATCTATCAGCAGCCAACGGCTTATCTACATGAGCAGTTAATTGCTTCCGTTTGGACCAGGTTTTAGTATCACGATCATAATAGCTATTGCGACCAGTGATGTAGTACCCACCTAAAGGAGCCTGCCCAGGGAGCTTTGGTGCGA
This sequence comes from Candidatus Altimarinota bacterium, assembly GCA_017984655.1. Classification (GTDB taxonomy): domain Bacteria; phylum Patescibacteriota; class Gracilibacteria; order RBG-16-42-10; family RBG-16-42-10; genus JAGNZB01. The sequence continues at coordinate 4,816 of JAGNZB010000036.1, read as the reverse complement.
CTCGGAAGAAAATCGTATCTGGCAGTTTGTCATTACTTTCCGCAGGTCCCTGCCCTGGAGGAGGACTATCTGGCGGTAATGGTGGCGTGTCATACTCATCACGATCTTCAGGAGCGATCGCATCATGGTTGTCTTGTTCAGTGACTTGTTGTTCAAACTGATCATTGATCGCTTGCTCCTCTTCTGGTTTTGGTGGTCGTGGTGGAATAGTCGCTAGTAGTGGCTCAATTACTGCCTGCCATGAAGGTTCATCGTACGAAGCTACAAATCGACGGTAGGGCTCAAAGAGCACTTGGACCATCGCTTGCTCGGCATCACTAAGACAGGCAAGCGCAGGTAGTAAGCTGGGCGAGTTACCAAAGTCATTGACCATTGATGAGAGCTGCAAGCTCTTGAGAATTCTATCGATCCCGACAGTCGCAGCCAGTTCATCAGCAATGACATGTGCACGATTGGCAACTACCGTGTTGATATCTTTTCTACCAGTAGAACCAAGTTTTTGTAAGGCCTGGGCATACAAAGCATTTTCGGCCAAACTATCATGAATAGTAAAGATCTCAGGAACGGAGAGATGCTTTTCTTTGCAGTCCATTACAAAACGTGCAACACGGTCATAATCAGTATTACTAGCTATATAAGCAGTGGCGCGTACTGTAGGTACAATAGTGGGCCTCAGTACTGGATCAGCTACTAGCGACTGGTCATAAATCATTGCTTTAGGACGCATCTGCTCGCCAAGATGGACAGCATTTAGATCACCATCAAGAATTTTTTGGGCCCAGGAAGCTGGAGTACCATCAGCATAGAAAAATCCCCAGCGCGCACCAGGCACAACTGGCAGACCGGACGCAGCATGCTGTGCTTCCAGCTGCACTTTGAATGCCTTGCCGTAATTTTTCCACTCTATGCCCTCAGCAATATTCTTCATACAGTATTTATAACTTTTCTACTGTCCAGCGGTTCATAGCATCCCAAATAGCCATACGGTCAGTTATATTATCAATGTGCGTGAGAAATAGAACATAAATCAACTGTCGAGCCACCTTCTCCGGATCTGCTGTCAGTTTTTCACCATCTGGTATTTGATTGAGACGATCAGCAAAACGACGCATTTCACGGCCAGTCAATGGCTGAGTCACGAGCAGAGGTTTTGCACCACCAGGGGCTCGGGCACTTTTGTCATAATGACGCATGAACTCAGCGCGCAATTTGTTTCCAAATTGCACCAATGCTGCCACTACTTTAAGATCAAATTTAGCAACTTCATCAATAATTGGAGTATCAGTAGCAGTAGAGAGATTCATCTCACTATTCCAGATTTTGACAAAGTCATTGTTGGTACTATCACCACTGAGCGTAAAACGAAACAATGATTCAACACCACGAGCGATACGCCAAGCCTCAGTAGAACTATATTTGCCGTCAGCAGTCTTTTCAGCTGGATAGCCCACTTCGAGTGATACCGTTCTACTTTTTGTCGCAAACTGCACTGGAAAAGTACCAGGATAACCAGGATTCATTGAAGAAACGAACAAAACATTGGGATCGGCTTTGATTGTCGCTCCTGAGCGAGTCTTGATTGTCATAGAACGTTTCTCATCAAACAATGCGTGCAAGAAGATTTGTGATTGCTCTGGCATCGCATTAAACTCATTAAAATAACAAACACCCCCCGGTGTGGTAATCGCTGCCAATACTGCAGATGGTACTTTGACAGTAGTAGTCACCCCATCCACCGCCACAAGCTGCACATCTTCAGCCAGCTCGTACTCAGTCGTCCATTTACTACAATCAAATGCAAAATATGGCCGCTGCGCTAGACTACAAAACATCTTGATCAAGACATCTTTACCGGTTCCAGCATGACCTTTGAGATTGACAAGACCTTCTTTGAGACGCCCTTGCATCTTCAGTGCAGTTGCTAGCTGCTCAAGCATGCCCTCCGTCTCACCGTCCAGCACCCAGTGAGGTTGCCACTCAGGCACTCCCCCCAGACTCTTAGGAGCCTTGCCAACTTTTAGCTGAGGACTGATTCGATCAATATGACGGATTAGGGCAATATGATGTTCACTACAGAATTTGGCTAACTCATCATACGCAGCTTGGTACTTTGCTTCCCAGGCAGCATCCATCTTTCTCAGCCCAGTTGCTGGAGCGATATTTTTCCTTTGGTCATGCAGTGCATGTAAAGCCATTCTCAGGGCATGCTCCTTGAGACGGAGTGCTGATAGAACTGGCCCTTTGTTCCAATCTGTCTGGTCTGCTTTGAACCGCTTGTAGTCAGCAACTGACATGATACTTGCAGGAATTTCAGCACCACGATACGTACTAGCTCCCATTCTGAGACTGTCAGCATGACGACCAGCATCGCTCCACATATCCACCGTAGCTGTAGCTTTACCATCCGTAGTAGTAGCCAACATGATCTTTCCCATACGATCATTGGGACGAACACCGGTTTGATTTGGTTCAGCAACAAACACCACATCAACAGCCACTGCTGCTTTTGGGGCTTGCACCAACGGCTGTTCCCATACCGGAAATTCTTCCTGACCAAAACGAATCATCCGATGGCTACCAGCAGTGACAGTCATTTGCTGCATACGCTGCTTTCGATCGAGAGCGCTCGCAACCTCAGTCAACAACACACGCTCTAGTTCATCTGCACGAGCAGGACTTCTTTGTCTGAGGCCAGTAATTGAATCAAGGATCATCAAATATTCTGATTGTTGCGTGACCCAAGCTTGCCCATGGGCAACATCGCTAAACTGCTGACGACCAATGTGAGTAACAAGCATCTTGATATCTGCCTTTGTAGTCGCGATCATAGCTGCTTCATGACTGACGGTAGCTAACCGTGCAAGCTCAGCTGCCTGATCAAATTGGAGACGAGCATCATTCACTTGTTGTTCAGACTGCTCGATCGCATCCGCAATAAGCTTATACGCATCAACAGCCCCAATTGGACAGCTACTTTGCATCGCTCGCAATCTTCTTTGTTGTACTGGCCACTCATCTCGACACCAACGATCAAATGCTACTTGATTTGAACCAACAGCAGTCAACCTAGTCGTAATCAAATTGTGAATACTATCAAGGTCACGACGGATCTCGTCGGTCGCTCTTTGGTAGAGTGCATGGATGTCTAGTTGAAATTTTCGCTCACACCCCTGCAAACGTCCCTTCTCACTTAGATCAAGGAATTGCTCATTGGTGCTAATCTCATTTATCTTCGTCTGAATATCCACGATACTAGTCATACTAATTCCTTGCACCAGAATATTCTCAACAAGATCCAGTTTCTGACGCATCTCTGTAGCAATAACTGCTTTTTTCTTACCCTCCAATTCGAGCGTCACCATTTCTAACAATATATCTGCGGCTTCTGGAGCCACATGCTTCGCAATCAAATCTGCTTTTGCCTTGGCAACTTGCGTCTCAACTTGATTAATCGCGGCCAGAGTCGTGCAGCGCGATAAAGGAGCAAGGAATTGCGCATATATTTCGCCTTGCCGAGTAGCTAACTGAGCCCGAAGCGTCATGTCCATAATCCGCTCCACCTGTCCACGCTCATCGGCTACTAAGGCACCAATATCTACTTTGGCTAGATTTCTGACCTGGGCAGCAGCGGATTGGATTGCTGTTAGTTGAGGAATATTGATTGTACAGACTACGAGATGTCCCTGGCCATCAAAACCTTTGATCTGATTGTTTGCTGTATCGTAATGAAGATGATAAAAGTTGGGCACTCTGGCTACCTCGTGACCAGTAGTACTATCAATAAAGACCACATTACCGTCAGCCTCAGCTATCATCAACGTTGTCCCATGACCGACTGCAGAAAGATGAGCTAAAGAAGGGTATCCCTCCTGCAATGTAAGATCAGAGCGGCTGGCCGTAGCAGGGTTGCCACCTGATGGCTCAAATATGCTCACTTTTGTAATTTTCTTGGGCCTTTCTTTTTTGGCATAGTACACATCATCAACACCAACAGCAGAATTCATTAAAAAGAAATTGTCACCGATTTTCTCGTAACCAAATAGTTGATCATGATAAACGGATTCCCGAGCACCAGAAACCGTAAATTTGAGCTCATCTTTGGTAATTTTCAACATTCCCACTGCACCGCTACGCCCCATAGATAGGGCACCAGTGTTTTGACTATGCTCCCAACGCCAACGATCAGGATGATCAGCCTCATTGGGAGAGAATGTTGCCTTACAAATAGGACAGTTCCCTTTAGTAGAAGCAATGATTATTGCAGCCTCAGATCTTGATGGGCTAGTTTTGAAGAGAAATGCATTGGGTAAAGGTTCTGGCATCCTGTAAGTTGCCTCAGCCTCACCCCGAAGATCATAGACTGTTACCTGTTCCTTGGCTGCTACAATACTAAAATCTTTGAACCCGTCCACAAAACACTTATTGCGATCAATCAATAAGTCTGCTGTCAATAAGGGACGAGCTGATCTCTGCACTACTGTGAGAGCTGGATGACTGGTGAGAGCTTCGGGGACTAGAGATGATCTAGGTTTTATAGGAGCAACTGGGGCCGGATTCGGCGCTCCACCAACATTGACCTTGCCAGTATTACCAAAACCCATAGTGATTATTTAATCTAGTCATTATCTCATAAATACGCATCCAGGAAAAGGATCGAGCTTCATCACAATTGGAGTGAGATCAAAAAAGGGTTATATTTAACAAAGAGTTGGGGGAAGTTATTATTTGAGTGCTTAAGCTCAATAACTCCCTCATCAAATGTATCAAAAAATCTTGCGCAGAATAATAGCCCACCCCAATTACGCCGTAGAACTCG
>JAGNZB010000035.1 GCA_017984655.1 Candidatus Altimarinota bacterium | reverse complement strand
GCCTATGTAGCACATACTCTTTACCCTACCACGCTACCACCCACCACGAACACTGACAAGGGTATTTAGCGATTATTTTCCGCTTCTCCTTCCTCAAGATATCCATCCATTGTTAATTCATACTATCCGCGCCTATGACAACACCAATCACTACCACCAAAGCCATTTCTTTGTTATACTAAGAGGAACAAAAACAAAAACATCGATCATGAATAGTCTCCAACAAAGGACCATCATCAGCTGGGCCATCAAGTTTTTCCTGCTCAGTGGTCAGATTATTGCGCACACACTGGTACTCGCTTTGACAATCCAGAACTTTGGCATCAGCTATGTTCCATTGCTATTTCTAGCTACAGGGGCACTAACATTAGTGGGAACAATACTAGTAAGAAGCATCCCCCACCACATCGCCAAAGAGTACAGCATCCTTCTTTACAGCACACTCCTGATTGGGGCGTTGGGTTATATTATCGGAAACACTCACGCTGGATCATTGATTGTTGGGCTTGTTTTCAGCACGGCACTATTACAGAACCCGTTGATCACTTTAGTTGGTTTCTATATAGAAGAACGCTTCTCTCCACTGGAAGCAAAAACACAACTACCCAGTGTAGAATCAGCTGAAGGTTACAGTATGGTCGCAGCTGGGTTGGCGATGATCTTGGCATTGATTGGTGGCATCAGTACCAGTGGATTACTGTGGGTCACCGTCACAACCCAAATAATCTGTATCGGCCTTTGCGTCTACTGGTTTCGTACCACTAAGAACCTCCCATCATTACACCACTTCGTCAAAGAAGCTGAACACCAGACCAAGACGATCACGTATAGTTGGACACTAAATATCATGGTCTTCGCTATCTTTTTATTATTACCACTAAGCGAACTTTACTTTACATCCACATTTGTCAGTATCTTTGGCGAACGTAGTATCCGCATCTTGACTGGCTTCGCCCTTTTCCTTTGTGTCACCGGTCTCACCACGATAGTCATTCAAAGCTTCGTCGCTCGCAAACTTTGCCAAAAAGCTGGGGCTATCAACACTATTCTAACGACACCAATGCTAACTGGAGTAGCCACTATAGCCAGCTTAGTGATCCCAGGGCTCTTTAGTGCCGTAGTAGTACGCATGCTCTACGAAAGTTTTTTGCCGGTTCTACGACTGGGCATTGGCAACACTCTCTACGCCCTACCACTCAAAGATCGGTTAAATCACAAATCATTCATTGAGGGTATTATTGTTCCGAGCGCAGTAGCAATTGCCTCAGGTGCAGTACTGATAGTAGAACACAGTATTCACGGACACAGTCTATGGTTCTTGCTTGCCTGCACCATGATTCTGATCAGCTTCATTGCCTGCATGATCTATCCCCGTCTACGGACTCGCTATACCAACTACATCATCAGCAACCTCAACAAAAGTGACATTCATCATAAAACCAACCTACTTCAGATTCTTGCCGAGCCAGGTCACGACAGTGCCATTCCTAGCTTACACCGTTTACTCAAACTACCTCACGAACAGAGCAACATCCAAGAAAATACATTACACACCCTAGGACTACTCCATCACCCCCAATCAATTCCCGTCATCTTGCAATACTTCCAACATCCCAACACTGAGCTTCGCCTCAAATGCTTACGAGCCCTGCTCCATTATGACTGGCAAAAGGACAACGTCTTGCAAAACGGCTTCTCACGACATTATATAGTCGAACTGATTCATGCGACATTTGCTCAAGAACTCGACCTCCGAGTCAAAAAAACCATGGTCAGGCTCTTACTGGCCCTAGATCACCAACACACCATCAGCTTCCTAGTGTCAGCATTACAAACAGAGCCGGTAAGCCTGCGCCCCTACATTATTCGCACTATTGGTTCATTCCGAGATCCGTCCATTCATTACTTTCTAGCTCCCTACCTGGAGGACACTGATCCCTGGGTTCAGACATTTACGATCTGTGCTTTATGGCAATTTGATAGCTACCGCCTGGAGCTGCTAGTTCGAATTGCCAAGTTATTCAATGCCAAAGACAAAGACGCCACCTTGGCTGGAACATTCCTTATCGGCGAGATCCAATCATTCCAAGAAAAACGACTACTGGAACAAAGAGTAAGTACAGAAGACATCGCCCTTCACTTTGAAGCGGGCATTGCCCTAATCAAACTCAATGATCTCAGCCAACTCCGAGCACTAGTCACTATGATCATCAATGATCCTCAGCTGTATGATCGCGCCGAAGATCATCTTAGTAACTACCGCCCTCAATTTCTCAAGCTCAAACAAGCACTGCACAAAGTAGTCAGTGAACACATTCGCCACCAAATCACAAAACTAGTTGAGGGTGACCAAGCTACACATGCCGTACTAGAACGGCTCTATAGCCTGGTCAATGCTCAAGAGGAGCTACAGTACTTACGCTCTATGCGAGCCACTTTGATTGTTGGATAATCTTATCGACCAAACCATACTTGAGTGATTCTTCAGCAGTCATCCAATTATCACGATCACTGTCTTTGGTTACTTGAGCCAAAGTCTTACCAGTGTGGAGAGCAAGAAGCTCATTGAGCTTTTGTTTGGTACGAAGAATATGCTTAGCAGCAATTTCAATATCACTAGCCTGTCCCTCAGCACCACCAAGTACTTGATGGATCATCACTTCACTATTTGGCAAAATGAAGCGTTTACCTTTGGCACCAGCAGCCAATAAAACAGATCCCATAGAAGCAGCAAGGCCCACACATACCGTAGAAACTGGAGCTTTGATGTGCTGCATCGTATCATAAATAGCCAGCCCCGCTGATACAGAGCCACCTGGTGAATTAATATAGAACATGATTTCTTTGCTAGAGTCTTCTTTTGCCAAGAAAAGCAGCTGAGCAATAATACTATTAGCCACTTCGTCATTGACTTGAGAGCCAAGGAAAACAATGCGCTCCTTGAGCAAACGAGAGTAAATATCGTAACTACGCTCACCTTGAGCAGTTTTTTCAATAACGTAAGGAATCACAAAAGACATAAGGGGAAAGTTAAACAGGCCCATTGTATCAGAGCCAGCCCCGCAAACAAATTGCCAAGAGCAGAAAATGTTTTGGCACAGTAGGATTCAGAATAGAGCATCAGTGAAAGACTTATGAACTTGTTTAAACAAGCAAGAAATCACACGAGAAGCCTACAACCCTTGTCATCAGCATAATTATTGGTTACTGTGGGCGGGCAAACCCTACGGAGAGGTACTCAAGTGGTTGAAGAGGCGGGTTTGCTAAACCTGTAGGTCGGCGCAAGTCGGCGCGGGGGTTCGAATCCCCCCCTCTCCGCCAACGAGCACCATAGGTGACTCGTCTTATCCTCATCCTGATCCTTGAGCGTACTTTGCTTATAGGCAAATTTTTGGTGCTCGAAGGATAAGAATCAGGATAAGGAATAAGGAAGGGACCATAAAAGTGAAGGGAAAGGTAAACGTAAATGGAAAGACTGATAACGGTTAACGTCGTGTTACCGGTCCCAATTCCTAATTTCCCCAAAGGTCTCACTCAATCATCACATGCTGCTTCCTTGCTTGATACTGATCCCAGGCCTGTTTCAGCTGTGGAAAGCTTTCTAGGGTACTGTCCTCAGTGAGTAAGGTGACAGCGGCTTCTTTTGTCTTGTAGATCAGGTTACTATCAGTCAGACTCGCCATCTTGAAGTCTGGCAATCCACTTTGTTTGGTGCCATAAATTTCTCCAGGGCCTCTTAGTTGCAAGTCTAGTTCTGCCAAATCAAAGCCACTATGATGCTTTTCCATGGCCTTCAGTCTGGCATAGCTGGTTTGGTTGGCATGAGTAGTGAAGAGCAAACAATACGACTGATGGTGACTACGACCAACACGACCACGAAATTGGTGCAGCTGAGCAAGACCAAAACGCTCAGCACCTTCAATCATCATAATCGTAGCATTGGGAACATTGACCCCCACTTCGATCACGGATGTAGAGACCAACATATCCAATTCCTTATTGGTAAATGATTGCATGATCGCTTCCTTTTCTTTTGGCTTCATTTTGCCATGCAACAAACCAATTCGACGAGCGGGGAAAACTGCAGTCTGCAAATGCTCATAGACCTGAGTAGCAGCCTTGACCTCAGCCAGCATGTCTGACTCTTCGATCAGAGGACAGACAACAAACGCCTGATACCCCTTGGCAATCTGGTCATCAATGAAGAGATAGGCTTGTTTCCGCTCTTTCTCAGTGATCACTTTGGTAATAATCTTTTGCCTTCCAGGGGGCAACTCACGAATCAGAGAGAGATCTTGATCTCCATACAATGTCAGAGCCAAACTTCTCGGGATCGGTGTGGCTGTCATCAGAAGCAAGTGAGGCGATCCATGTGACTTCAAATGAGCACGCTGCTGTACACCAAAACGATGTTGTTCATCAACAATTGCCAGGCCTAAATTATTGAACCCAATCCGATCCTGAATCAAAGCATGTGTACCAATAATAATATCAATCGTTTTATTCTTGAGGGCAATGGTCAGCTCAGCCTTCTGCTTTTCAGTCGTAGAACCTACCAATAACTCAGCTCGCAGACCATACTTACCAAACAGCGGCAACAATGTCTCAGCGTGCTGTCGAGCTAGAATCTCTGTGGGCGCCATCAAAGCACCTTGATAACCAGATTTTACAGCCTGGTACAAAGCAATAGCCGCTACCACGGTTTTTCCAGACCCCACATCACCTTGGAGCATTCTTAGCATTGGTAGCTGCTTTTCCATATCCTTCAGGATTTCAAAAGTAGCAATTTTCTGATCCTTGGTAAGCACAAAAGATAATTCTGCGACGAAGTTCTTAATTTCCTCGGTCAACAAAGGCATCGCCTTACCATCATGTTCTGCCTGCTGCCAAGCTAGTCTCCTTTTCTGCACACTGATCTGCATCAGCAGCATTTCTTCAAATGCCAAACGAAAACGAGCTGCTTCCAGATCTTTCTCTGTCTGAGGAAAATGAACCTGACGAATTGCCCAGGGCTTTGGCACCAAACCATATTGTTCACGGATAGACGCTGGCAAGCACTCCTCAAACCGATCAACAAGATTGAGATTCTGATAGATCGAGGTTCTCAGCCATCGTGAAGTAACCCCCTCAGTTTCAGGATAAATCGGCACCAGTCTTCCAGTATGAATCTGCTCATCCTTGACCATTTCCACTGTTGGATTCTGCATACTCATGCGACCAAAAGCGAATTTAATCTTGCCTGACAAGATTACTTCCATACCAGGTTTGAGCTGATTGATCAGAAATGGTTGATTGAACCACACTACCTGCAAAGCCCCAGTCTCATCACTAACCTTAGCCTCTGTTAGCAACATCCGATTCTTGGTCCGCACATTTTTGATCTGATGCAATGTCACTCGCAGCGTATTCTGATCATTCTGAACAGCATAAATAATCTGGCGCAGTTCAGTTTGATTGTCATAAGTGCGCGGATAATGCGTCAATAAATCCTGGACCTGAAATATCCCCAGCTTATGAAGCTTCTGCGTCATCGCTTCGCCCACGCGAGGCAAATCATGAATAGGGCTAAAGAGATCTAACATACTGACAATCTAAGTACACACAGCATACTATGAGGGTAGAGATTCTACTAACTATCATGATCGATGACGACATGCTTAGGCAAGAAGGTCACTAAATGATCCAAGAGATTACTATTCTTTGGTGCTTTGACTACCAGCTGGTATGCCAGCTTACCGACACGTCGATGTAACCAAGTTGGCGCCGGCCCCAGTACTTCGTATTGGAGATTTCGAGCCAGCTTCTCTTCCTCCAAGAGCTTCTTTAGTAAAGCACTTTCGCGCAGTGCCTCTGCAGCAGTATCACCATACAGCGTCAGCTGGATAAGATCACAAAAAGGCGGATACCAGAATTCTTGGCGAATACTGAGCTCTGTCTCCAAGAAATGCTGATAGTTGTGCGTCACCACATCATGAAGAACAGGATAATCAGTGTCATAGGTCTGGATCAATACATGACTGACATGATCAGCCCGTCCGGCACGACCAGCCACCTGAGTCAACAACTGAAACGTCTTTTCTTGAGCGGTGTAGTCTGGAAAGTGAAAAGATAAATCAGCAAGCAACACACCAACCAAGTTGATACCTGGTAAATGCAGTCCCTTAGCAATCATCTGCGTACCCAAAATAATATCATACTGTCCAGCAAGAACGTCTTGATAAAACTGGCGATACTGATCAGGAGTTGTCATCGTATCACTATCCACCCGAATACAGCGGGCCTGAGGGAAAAGGCGCTCCAATTCCAACATAATCTTCTGCGTACCATTACCCAAAGCCTTGAGAGTAACACTACCACAATAGCTACATTGAGAAGGCGGAGCCTTGGTAAATCCACAGTAATGACAAAGCAACTTCGCTTCAGGATCATAACCAGAGTGATGATTGTCGAGATGAACCGTGAGACTGATATCACAATGAGGACAAATCTCTCGCTTACCACAATCACGGCACAGATAACTAGTAGCAAAGCCGCGACGATTGAGAAACAAAAGCACTTGTTTCTTCTGAGCAAGCTGCTCACCAATCGCTACCTGTAAGCGATCTGAGAATGGCGAGTAATTACGTGCCTTGAGCTCATCTCGCATATCTACCAGCTCAATAGTGGGCATCTTCCCACTGACACGGAGTGGCAGACTGAGCACAGTTTGATCAGGATGCACAAAAGTAGTGACTCGCGGTGTAGCACTACCCAATATCAAAGTACAATGAGCAAATCTTCGCAATTCTCTTGCCACGGTCACCGCATGATAACGAGGGGCCTGTTCCTGATGATAGCTCTGTTCATGTTCCTCATCGACGATAATCAACCCCAGATTCATCGCTGGAGCAAAGAGGGCACTGCGAGCTCCTAGCACTACTTTCTTAGCTCCGGCACGAATCTCAGCATTCAGGCGCTTCCTCCTAGCATCAGTAATACCAGAGTGGAAGATCGCGACCTGCTCAGGAAATCTCGCCTCAAATCGAGCACAAGTCTGCGGAGTCAGCGCAATTTCTGGCACCAAGATCATCACCTGTTTGTCTTGCGACAAGACTCTTTCAGCAATGCTCAAATAAATTTCTGTCTTACCAGACCCCGTGATGCCGTGCAGCAACCAGGCATGATCAGGCTTAGCCAAAATCTGATCAACCACAGCCACTTGTTCCACAGTCAGCTGATGATCACTGGGATGCAGGGTCAGGGGTGCATGTTCGATCACATAAGCACGCTTTGGTTGTTTCCAATGGATCCGAGGAAGGAAAGCAAAACAGGCTTTGAGCAGGGGCACTGCATAGAAGCTGGCCATCCAATACATCGCTTGCAACTGTACAGGACCAAGCATCAGAGCTTGGATCTCCAAAATTTCTTTGATCGCATAAGCAGCTTGCGCATCAGGCACTGTCTCGGCCACTACCAAACCAGTCATCGTCTTGTCACGAAAAGGCACCACCACCACCGTACCAGGCAAAATCTTCTCGCTACTACTGTAGGTCAAAGGACCAGCCCGCATACAAAAATCGACCGGCAACAGGACGTGATAAAGATACATACTCAGATAAAAAGTGCTTACTCTAGAGGAGGGCATTGGGAGAAGTATAGGGCTCGGAATTACAAATTACAAATTATAAATTACAAATTTGGGAAGGCGTAATTTAGGAGATGAATCAGGAGAAGAGCCATCTTTCTAGTTTAATTATTTCATATTTTCTTTGGTACGGTTGGGATGTCTTTCGCGAGAGACATTTCTTAACTTTCCTGACTATGAGTAAAAAAATTGGCAGTTTACTTTTGATGGGTGCGGTTGTAAGTAGTGTGACAAAGTTATTTTGGCCACTCCCAATCCACGCAGCAGCACCACAATCAGTGATCATCAATGAGATAGCCTGGGCAGGATCAGTTGATAGTGCGACTGACGAATGGCTAGAGCTTTACAACACGACCACGGCCAGCATTGATCTCACCGGCTGGACTATTGATGACGATAGTGGAGCTCAGACTTATGAACTCACAGGCACAATCGCCAGTCACCAGTATTATCTGCTAGAAAGCAAAGATATCGTCACATCCCTCCCAGGTGATGGCACTGATTCGCTCTCACTGAGCAATGCAGGCGATAGCTTGATTCTCAAAGACGCAGTAGGAACTATTATTGATAGCGTCAACACCACTAGTGGACCCTGGTATGCCGGCTCCAACAGCACGCACGCCACTATGGAAAGAATCAATCCACTCAGTAGCGGCAATGATGCAAGCAATTGGCTAACAGCAAGCACAACTAGTAGTGCAACAGCCAGCCAAGGTACAGCAATACTAGGAACTCCAAAAGCTAGTAACACAGCCCAAGTCAGTACACCAGGCACAGCAACCATCATCACACCCCGCAGTGACAAATCAACTATCGCACCAAACGAAACAGTGACGATAGGATATACAGTAGCCAATGCTACCAATATCAGTAATTACGGATTCGACATTAGCTACAATCCTCAACACCTCGAATACATCAGTGCTGCAGAAGGAAACTTTCTCAAAGAAACAGCACAAGTGACAACCAGCTTCCAAGCTGGACTACTCAACAACCAGCCAGGAACATTGATTATTGGCAATGCCAGAACTGAGAATCCACTGCAGGGGACCAGTACTACGGTAGAAAAAACGTTATTTTCAATCACTTTCAAAGCACTGACACCCACAACTAGCAGCAACATTATAGTTCTAGCATCGAGCTTCCTTAGTTCACCGACAGGGTCATTATCATCAACCACAGCACCGATCTCCATCAGAATTGCGGAGAACATAGATCTCACTATCAACAATCTCACAGCCACGCAGGGCACAGATCGCTATAGCATTACGCTACAATGGCAAGCCTTGAGTGAACCAGACATCAACTATGACATCTATCGTCGCGACAATCACCAACAATATCAACTACTTACCACAGTACAAACAGCATCATTCACCGACAACGACACGATCACTAATGGTGGCAACATTATTCCCACCACGACCTATCACTACCAAGTAATCGCCAAAAGGCAGGGTAATCAAGGCACAGCAGCCACAATAACTGGCAGCGAGACGAGAGGACTCAAGGCAGACAGCAATCGCTCTGACCGTGTCGATGGCAAAGACCTAGAACAGATCGCTCATTTCTGGACCATCGACGATACTGATTCCACCTTTCCTCATCGCGTCGATAGCAATCGCAATGGCATTGTCAGTGGAGATGACTTGATCGACCTCGCCGTAGATTGGGCCAAAAGCTATAGTAGTTAGCACACATCAACAAAGTAAGGGGCCACTCCACCCCTTACTTTCGCTTCCCCCAAAACACTTAACTTTACTCCCATGCATGGCAGACTTTTTGTAATTGTTTTTTTCTTGCTCAGTAGTGAACTTTCTTTTGTAGAGGCAGCTGGTACCAATATGATTAGTCTCAAGAAAATCCATGAGAGCGCTACTACAGTAGACTTTGCCCTGGAAGCAAGTCAGATCGAGCCAGCCCTAATCGGTATCAGCACCACGATCAAGCTAGGAGACAATATCCACTATCAATCATTTGAAAAAGGCACCTTCTTTGAGAAGAATAGTGCCAATATCACCTACTTGAGCAGCCCTAGAAAAGCCAACAAGCAAGAAATTATCATCGGCATTGTCAGCCTAGAAACACAATCCTCACCACTAGCTTCTGGCACAATTATCACCTTGCATTGTAGCAAAAGCACCCCAAACCCAGCACTAGCAGTGCTACAGAATAATGTAGCCAGTGGGGTGGCCAATAATCAAAGACGTGACTACTCCACCATTACTTGGACCTCCCTCCCCAAAGTACTTCCCAACAGTGGTAGCACCATCAGTTGGATCATTATCTGCAGCTTTGTACTCACTGGTAGTTTCCATGCTCGAATCTGGTGGCGGGGTCGATCCAGAATTTGATTCTCAATCAGAAGATGACTCCTGCCCACAAACTATGGTATACTGTAATGAAAAACCAAAAAAATCATGCCTAAAACAAAAAAGAAAACTGCAAGCCAGAAAAGCTTGTTCTGGTCATGGATAGCTAGCCTAGCTACCAAAAAGCCGCAAAAGAAAGTGGAAAAAGTGGCTTCAAAAAGGATGGTCGTTGCTCGCCGATCACTAACCAAAAGACACATCGGCAAGAAAAGTCATCGCAAGATCGATATCACTATTGTCGGACTAGGAGTCGTCCTAGTGATGGTATTTGGGTTTGGTAATCTCCAAGACTTTTTCAAAGCCAGTATCTTATCCGTCAATCAACAGAATGTAGTAGTCCGTGAAGCCAAAGCACGACTTGGTATCGGTTACAGTCTAGGCGCTCAAGGACCAAATAGTTTTGATTGTTCTGGCCTCACTGGCACGGTCATGAAAGCAGCACTTGGCATTAGTTTGCCAAGAACTTCACGAGACCAATACAGTGTCGGCCGTGAGATTGCTTTTGCTAAATTGGGCATTGGCGACTTGGTATTCTTCAAGACCTATGGCGACAGTATTTCTCACGTTGGTATCATTACCAATATTAGTGGTGGCCAGATCAAAATGACTCACGCCAACAGCTACACCGGCAAGGTCGAAGAAGAAGACATCAAGAATAGTACGTATTGGCAGAAAACCTACTATGGTGCTCGTGAAATTACTGAAGCTACCAAAGACCTAGTAGCACCAAGTACACCTGATCCTACCTACACTCCAAAACCAGCAATCGTCGAGAGCAAAGATGACGAATACAACAATTATTTCCCACCATCAGAACCAAGTGATCCCCGTCTCAAAGTCGGTACAGCCACCATCGAAAGAAGTACTGATAGTACCAAGACGATTACTGACACGATGATTTCTAGCTCAGTGACGCCTAGTACAACACCAACAAGCACTCCTACACCCACAGCGACAGTCCAGCCTACCGCAACTGTCACAGCCCAACCAACTGCAACACCAACGGCTACAGTTAGTACTACAGCCACACCAACTGCCATCGCTACAAGCTCAGGAGCAGTAGCAAGCGACTTTAGCGATGTACCCAGCAACCACCAGTACGCAGCAGCAATCGCAAAACTCAGTGATATGGGGGTCATCAATGGCTATTCTGACGGCACGTTCCGACCAGATGCACCAGTAAGCAGAGCAGAGTTGGTCAAAATGGTTTACAAGACCTTGGACGAGCCCACCAAAGACAACCTCACATCACCATTTAGTGATGTAGAAGCTTCACACAATCTCGCATCCTACATCCTCACTGCCTACAATAGAGGTTTGGTAAAAGGGTATAATGATCGCACATTCCAACCAAACCGTACCGTTACCAGAGCAGAAGGTAGCAAGATCATCCTCAAAGCATTCCGAAAAGTACCTGAGGCACCAAAGCTGAAATATATCGATATCAATCGTAGCAGTGATCTCACCAACTATATCGGCTACCTAATCAACCACAACCTCCTTCAAGCCGCCGATCAATTGATGCGCCCAGATGCTCCACTGACTCGAGGAGCGACCGCTTATATTTTGGCAAACTTATTGGCTGAAGACACCAATTAATTAGTAATTAGGAATTGGTAATTAGGAATTTTAGGGGACCAGGATAGCTTGTAGAAAGGTGATTACTTGGTCTGGTAGGGTCAAGGGTAAGATGAGAAGGGCTAGGGCTAGGATGCTGGCACTGAAATACAGATAAGGCTTTGGCTTGATCTGTATTTTGGTCTGCCACTGTGGCAATAGTTTTGTAGTTAGTAGGAATGTGATGGCTAAGAAGCTGAGGACAAAAACAATTGTCCACGCTAAGCTCACTTG
This sequence comes from Candidatus Altimarinota bacterium, assembly GCA_017984655.1. GTDB lineage: Bacteria > Patescibacteriota > Gracilibacteria > RBG-16-42-10 > RBG-16-42-10 > JAGNZB01. The sequence continues at coordinate 313 of JAGNZB010000035.1, read as the reverse complement.
TAATAATTGTGTCAGCACCAAAAAGAAACTCATTGCGCCTAGCACCGGGGGCAATGACCAAACAGAAAGCAGATGGACTAGCCAAAAAGTTTTCACGACCCGTGAAGGCAGCACATCGCCAGAAGAGACTTGCTGATTAGTATCAAAGAAATCACCCAATAAAGTCCCGAGACTAACAGTGATCATTGCCGTCGACAAGAAGAATAATGCAGCTACCTGGCTACTACTGCTAAGCACAGTCAGCAACAACAGCACCCACAAAATCTGTAAGAGGCCCCAAGCTACTTGACGCCACCACCAAGCCGTAGCCAGC
>JAGNZB010000034.1 GCA_017984655.1 Candidatus Altimarinota bacterium | reverse complement strand
CGCTTTCCTGACAATGCCGACACTAGTAGCATCGTCTTTCTAGAGATCATCCCCCCACCCGAAAGTACCAATCAGCTGAGTGGAATTGAGGAGAGCAACCTTATTTCCAAACTGAGCAAAAGATATTATTTTGATCCACAAACCACCAGTGTCCAACTCGACACCAGCTTCGCTCCCGCAAGCATCGTGCTCTTCAATCAAGAGCGGTTTACTCCTACGACTAGTACCAGCCCCAATGGCTTGCCAGTCGTGTGGTTCAACCAAAGTACCACAACCTGTCAACTGCGTAGCGATCCTCAATCCCCCCTCAAACTCAATCAGCTAGTTCCTAGTGGCAAAGTCTATACATTGACTGCGACAGAAAAAGGAATTTATATTTTCTACTGTCAGGGCAATCCCGGTCCCACTCATACTCTCGTTATCAACTAGCATGCACTTCTCTCGACCTCAAGTCATTCTTGCACTACTTCCCTTTGGAGTGACACTGATCACCCTAGGGGTCTTTCTGCTGTTCTTCTACCAGAACACGGTCACCTTTTCTTCCCCTACCCCTTTTGAGATCACTTATCATGATCACCGATATCCCAGTGTCGACAATCAAGTATCTTTGACAGCATCTGCTGGTGAACAGACTTTTGTAGCCAGCCAGCCAAGCTATGAATCTCAAACATTTACACTCAATGTCCCTTGGTATAAGCCTACAAAGAAACCAATTGGACTGAGATTTGTCCCCCAAAGTAGCCAGCTAAAGGATTTTGTAATTCCACCACTGGGTATTGCTAGTACTATTAGTGATACAGTGACCATACTCAGTCAGAGCGGCAGTACCTTACCGGACCTAACACCATATAGTCGGGCCGTAATCTCACTACAAGGCGAAGAAGCTTGTTTGTTCTCTACCAATGGCAGCAAGGTAATCCACTGGCAAGCTAGCGATGGTCAGCTACAAGTACTGCCCGAAGGCACGGTCGAGTGTGCGATTCGTGGAGATCAAGTCGTTCCAGTCATCTACAATGATGGTCATATACAAATAGGCGATTTGAAAGTAGCAATCACATTACCCGACCAGTGGCAACTGATTACCTCTCCCTATGAAGAGACGGCACTTGTGATCAGCACCGATACAAATGATCGCAAGAAAATTCAATTACTGACCAAAGATGGAGCGAACACCATTGGTTCATTTGCGACTGTGGCCCCTCAAGCACGATTCATCAATAACAGCCTGTGGGCACTCACAACCAAAGATGCCACCCTCATCTTCAATAATGATCAACAGATCAGCCAGCTCTCTTCCCTGATCCCAGTACAGAGCATACTTACCACTGCAAATCCTCTCAATGACGGATTTGATATGTATTACATCACCAAACAAAAAGACCTCTCGCTCGACCAGCTTTTACAAAACACTCCCCCTCAGACCCAGTTGATTCGAATGGATAGTCGCACACAAGACACTACGGTGATCTCTACACTGCCCACTGATACAGCAGTAAGCGGTAGTCGTATCGATACCAGCGCAGCACCGACATTGCTCTATACGGTACTAACACCAACACCGCAACTGCTCAGAGTACAAATCGGTCCCGAGCTGTAGCAAACAATCCCGCACCTGTGCTAGGATTAGGAAGACTATTAACTCCCTGTTTATAAACAAGCATGTTCGCATCAATGGTACCATCACTGGTACTGAGTTCCGTCTTCTCAACAATGAAGATGAACAAATTGGCATCGTCCCCCTAAGCCAGGCTCTGACACTAGCTCAAGAAGCTGGTATGGACCTCGTTGAGATCGCCCCAAAAGCACGTCCACCAGTCTGTAAGATCATGGACTTCGGTAAATATATTTATCGAATGCAGAAGCTCGAGCAGAAGCAAAAGAACAAAAATCCCAAGAATGAAATCAAAGGTATCCGCCTTGGTATCGCTACTTCTCTCCATGATTTGGAAATCAAAGCCAACCAAGCTCAGAAGTTTTTGAGCAAAGGTGCAAAAGTCAAAATCACTTTGATGTTCCATGGACGCGAGATCAGCCGCAAAGAACTGGGACGAGCTAAGATCAATGAGTTTGTGAAGTTTCTCGAAGGTCAATGTACCATTGAACAAGATATCATGAGCCAAGGCAAAATGATGTCGATGCTGCTCAAACCAGCAATTGTGCCAAAAGCCTAATCACTTCAAAAAACGATAATAGTACAATGCTGTGACTATTATCGTTTTTTGTGATGGAATCCCCTTACAGATGGCAAATATTTTTGCTACGAACAATGATTGACACACCCAGACAAGACCATTACTATACCAGCGCTTATTTTTTGCTATGAAGCTCAAGACCTCATCCACTGCCAAGAAGCGTTTTGCACGTACTGGCAGCAAGAAAAAGCTCAAGTACATGCGTGAAAAAGCTGCCAAGAATCACTTGCTGAAAAACAAGTCTAAGAGACAAAAGAATCTCGACAACGGCGGCGCTGTAGTGAGCCAATCAAATGTTCATGCTATTCGTCAACTATTACCTTACAGCTAATCTATGCGTGTCAAACGAGGCGTTGCCGCCCACAAACGTCACAAAAAAATTCTCAAGGCAACGAAAGGCTATCGTGGCCTAGCCAGCAAGACATTCAAAATGGCGCGCCAAGCCTTCTTCAAGGCTGGAGAGCACTCCATGATGGATCGTCGCAAGCGTCGTCGCGATTTCCGTAGCTTGTGGATTCAGCGTATCAACGCAGCATGTCGCCAACACGATATGAGCTATTCACAATTCATCGGTCGTCTCCGTGAGAAGAACATCCTGCTCAACCGCAAGATGATTTCTGAGATGGCATTTGAAAACCCTGAAGTTTTTGCTGCCCTGGTCAAGTCCCTTTAAATTTTGTAGATAAATATCTGAGCAAAGTTTCGCTCAGGCACGGCTGGAATTACTTTATGTGGTTGCCAGCCTTCAATCTCAAAGGCGTATGATAGAATCAGAGCGCCTTTTTTCATTTCAGATCGATACTTAGCAGCATTGCGAGCCAGTGGTTTGACCAACATAAAACAGAACATGACATCAACCTGACTGAGGTCAGCATAGTCACTATTACGAAAGAACAAAGTAATTTGCTTTCGATGGTTTCGCGTACGCCATAGCGCCAAAAGATAGGCCACAAAAAATAACTCATACCCCACCGCTTTGATCGCAGACTGCTCACGACAAGCAGTCAACAACATCCGGCCATCGCCACAACCAGGATCAAGCACCGTCATCCCCTTCTTCAATTTGGCTGCCTTGATCATTTGACTCACCACGGCTTGCGGTGCCGGCACAAAGGGCGCACCAATCAAACAGACATACGCTGTCACCAACAAAAAGACTGCAGCGATACTATAGAATATCATCAACAACCAGAAGACTACAGGAGACATGAGGAAAGAGATTAGAGGAAGAGCTTGCGCACTAAGGCGCTTACTTATTTGCCTGATGCATCACTGTTGGATTTCTTGATTACCAACTGATCATCAAATGCTTGTGCAAATATCTCTATATTGTGACACAAAGTAGCAAACCAATCCACTCCTAGCTCCTCACGCTTGATCTTCAGCACCTGACCAGAGATCATCCAGCGAGGATTTTTTGCCAATAATTTCATAATCTCACGAGGAGTAACCCGTGCTCCCAATGATAATTCGATTTTTTTCTGACGATCAGCAAAAGTCTCCTTGATCGCTACCAAGTTCGCCTTGGTCGCATGAATCTTCAATTCAAGTACTTTTAGCAAATTGGCTGTCTCAGTAGGCATTGGCCCGTATTTCTCACACATCTCATTCGTCAGCTCAGCTAGGAGTTGCAAGCTGTCACAGCCAGCTAATTGTTGGTAGCACTTGATCTTGTCGATGCGATCGTCGATATAGCTATCAGGAATGAACGCAGTCACTGGCAACTCAATCAATGTCTCTTCTTTTGGTTTTGTGATGAAGTCAATATTGCTCTTACCTGATTTGAGGTTCTCAACTGCTTGTTTGAGTAGTCGCGTGAAGTGCGTGACACCGATAGCATTGATACTACCATGCTGACTAGCACCCAAGATATCACCAGCCCCACGAATCTCCAGATCGCGCATCGCAATCTGAAAGCCGCTACCCAGCTCTGAAGCCTCAACAATGGCACGCAGTCGCTTCTTGGCTGTATCGTCTAGCTTCTGACTATGATACAGGAAATAAGCGTATGCCTGGGTCTTACTACGACCAACACGACCACGCAACTGGTAAGCCTGAGCCAAGCCTAACTGCTCAGCACTATCAACAATCAAGGTGTTGGCATTTGGTAAATCGATACCATTTTCAATAATAGTAGAGCTCACCAAGACATCGTACTCATGGTTCTTGAAACTCAAGATACGGTTCTCTAACTCATCATTCATTAATTGACCATGAGCCACAATGAACCGAGCTTCCGGCACCAATGCTTCCAGCTTGGCACGCATACTCTCAATTGTCTGGACACGATTGTGGAGGAAGTAAATCTGACCTTTGCGTTCTAATTCACGCAGAATAGCTTCACGCACAAATGACATACTAAACCGACGAACCTCGGTCAGTACTGGAAGACGTCCTGGTGGTGGTGTCGTAATCGTAGAGATATCTCTCAGTCCAGACAAACTCATATTGAGCGTACGAGGAATCGGTGTCGCAGTCAGTGTCAGAATATCGACACTATGGCGTAGTGACTTCAGTTTTTCTTTTTGCTTCACCCCAAAACGCTGCTCTTCGTCAATCACAACCAGACCAAGATCACGGAACTCAACATCACTCTGAAACAATCGGTGCGTACCAATAATAATATCAACGTCCCCTGCCTTGAGCGCTTTCAATGTCGCCTTTTGCTCCGCTGGAGTATTGAAACGCGAGATCATACCAAGACGAATCCCAAAAGACTCCATCCGTTTCTTGAATGACTGATAATGTTGGTCCACCAAAATAGTAATCGGAGCAAGTACTGCTACCTGCTTGCCATTGAGAAAGGCCTTGAAAGCAGCACGCATTGCTACCTCAGTCTTACCAAACCCCACATCACCACACAACAATCGATCCATTGGTTTCTGCTTCTCCATATCTCTCAAGATCTCTTGAGTGGCCTTGAGCTGACCAGTAGTCTCAACATACGGGAATCCTGCCTCAAATTCTTTCATCCGCTCATCTTCATGCGCATGAGCAAAACCCTTAGCAGTCTCACGAAGGGCATACAGTTCAAGCAACTCTTTGGCAATGGCCAAGCTCTCTTTTCGGGCATCAGAAGTCACACGATGCCATTCACCTGATCCTAAGCGAGTCAATGGTGGTGCATTTTCTCCTGTAGCACCAATATATTTATTGACCTTGTCCGCTTGTTCTACAGGCACAAATAACTTGTCACCCTTCGCATAGTCCAACTGCAAATATTCACGAGTCACCTTATCGACAGTTTTTTGGACAATACCACGAAAAAGCGCTAGACCATGATCAATATGTACCACTAAGTCATCAGGGTTCAAGCTCGCTAAGAAAGCGGCATCCACTTGAGATTGTGAATATTTTTTCGCTTTCTGAAACTGGCCAAAAATCTCTTGATCAGTGACGACCAAGAGCTTCAGATGAGCATTCTGAAATGCTTCAGGGAAGTACAAAGACTGGGAAGAAAATGTATCTCCAATCAAGTTCTTGCCCATTTTCTTCTCAATCAAATGAACCTGGCTGAGATCAGAAGGCTTGAGCCCTTGATCAACAAGCAAGGTTACGAGCTTATCAGCATCCTGACTAAAGATCATAATTTGCCACTGATCAGCCACCTTCTGCTGCAAGTCTTTGCAGAATTCAATCGGAGTATGAAATCTCAATACTGAAGTAAAATGAAGATCCACAACATTATCACCGGTATCGCCCTCCGCAAAAGGGGTAAAGTTGATGATTGGTGAGCCTTTGGGTAAATCCCCTGGGGTCTGGCCTAATTCATCGAGGATCACCAAACCGCCGTTAAAATAGCTGGCAAGACTAGCATTGTATCCTTGTGTATCTACTGGGAAAATATCAATAGATTGGTAGGACTCCCCTTTCTCTTGGGTATTGGGGTCAAAGGTGGTGATCGCTTCTACTTCTTCATCAAAGAGCTCGATGCGAATGGGGCAGCTAGTATTGACGGGAAAGATATCAATGATACCGCCTCGTTTAGAATAGAAACCAGGATCCACAATCAAGCCAGGCGCTGATTGATAACCACTATCTATCAATTGATTAAAGAACTTTACAAAGTTGATCTGCTTATTGGTCTTGACCGTTAGTTTTACTTTGTCGATGTCATAGCTCGTAGGTAAACGCAAATTTGCTAGTACTTCTGGCGACGTCAGCAACTGTATTTGTTTGCCAGCAACAATCATAGCCACCATCCGCATTTTCTCCAGATGCTGAGCACCAGTCAAAACTGAGTCAGTCAACACGAAAAAATCAGGGATTTCCCACAATAAAGCATCAGAAGCCAGACGCTCCAAAAGAGCATTGTCATCACAGAGCCACAACACAGAACGCTTCAGCTCCTGATTGATATGAAAAATCGACAGCAGCTTACTCGCAGTACTGGCTACTCCGGTTATATGTAAGACCTGACCATCGTCAAGCCTCGCCGCATACTGTGAAAACGGCAAATGAGCAAGCTCACAAACAGGAACGGACATGAATACAGAAAAATACTAGTGCGGTTCGAGAAGGCACAGGCGGAGTATACTCACGAACAGTATTTACGGCAAGATAAAAATACCATATCTTGGCTATGTAGTTCTTTGTCGTTTTTGACCCATTAGGATTTTGCTTATGCTATTCAGTAAAAAGATTGCGATTGATTTAGGCACCACCAATACTCGAGTACACTTACAGGACCGGGGGATCATAGCCCAAGAGCCATCAATAGTAGCAGTATCTGACCAAAAGACGATTTTGGCGATCGGCGAAGAAGCGAAGATCATGCTCGGACGCACACCAGAAATGATCAGCGCCCATCAACCACTCCAAGACGGTGCCATCGCTGACTATCGGGTCACCGAGGGCTTGCTGCGTCACTTTATCAACAAAGCCGTTGGACGCTTCCGATTATTCAATCCTGAAGTGATGATCGCGGTCTCTGCTGGTATTACTAGTACAGAACGTCGGGCAGTAATTGATGCCGCAATTTCCGCTGGTGCACGAGAAGCATATCTGATCAAGCACCCACTAGCAGCAGCCATTGGCGCCAATATTCCCATCGCTGATCCAGTAGGTAATTTCATTGTCGACATCGGTGGCGGCACCACGGAGGTAGCAGTGATTTCACTGGGTGGTATCGTCGTCTCTGAATCAGTGCGTGTCGGTGGCAATAAATTTGACCAAAGTATCGTTGAGTATATCCGCAAACATTATGGGTTAGCCGTAGGACCTCGTACAGCCGAAGAAATCAAAATCGCAGTCGGTAGTGCAATTCCAATGAAAGAAGTATTGAGAATGAATATCCGAGGACGAGATCTTGTCACCGGATTACCAAAAGTAATTGAGCTCAATACCAATGATGTGGTGAAAGCAATCAGCGATGAGTTGGAAAAAATCATTCTAGCAATCAAAAAGGTACTCGAACAAACCCCACCAGAGCTTAGTGCTGACATTATTGATCATGGTATTGTCCTCACTGGTGGTGGTGCTCAGCTCAGAAACATTGCCGAACTGATCAGTAGACATACAGGAGTCCCCACCGTAGTGGTCGATGAACCAATGCTCTGTGTAGTTCGTGGTGTCGCTGCAGCACTAGAAAATCTTGACTCTTACAAACGAAGCTTGATTGGTAGTAAACACCGCTAAGCATGAAAAAAGTCTTTCTCGTCCTCCTTGGCGCCTGGGTAGCAATCTTACCTTGGCATGCTTTTCTCAAAACCTGGTTTTCGAGCTTGTTCCTAGGTAGTCATGCTGACTATTTACCGGCATTCAGTAGCGGACTACTCAGTGCTTGGAAAGAAATACTCCTAGCAGTTTTGTTATTGATCAGCATCGGTCTCGGTTGGAAAGCAATACAAAAAAACTACAAACAACTCAACCAACCCTGGTTCTGGTTCTTGATGGCTTTCGTGATCACATTAATCGCCTTTGGCACGCATCTCAGTGCGAGTTGGGGGATTTGGGCACTGGCACTACGAACTGACTTATTATTTGTACCAGTATTAGCTTTAGGTTGGATTACTAGTTTGTTGCTTTCACATAAACAGAAACAACAGATCCTGAAGGTCAGTGTGTTGTCGCTTCTAATTGCCACCACTATTGGTATTGCTGCTTGGTTTATTGCTCCAAGTGTGGGACTTCACTTTGGTTACTCGCCATATGAGAGCTCATATGTAGAAAATAAACCACTCCCCATTTATCACTGTATCTTCCTCGCTGGAGATCACTGTATACCGAGATTACAAGCGACATTTTCTGGCCCGAACCAGGCTGGAGGGATCATGATCGTATTGTTTGCACTCCTCTCCCTCACCACTTGGTCACGCTGGTGGTCAGTGATGACAGGAGTAGGATTACTGCTCACATTCTCACGCTCTGCATTACTGGGAGGTCTTATCGCAATCGCTACATGGCTCAAGCGCACATGGTTGCTACTAGGAGGTATCACCCTAATCATGCTAGGCAGTGTCATCCTGCTGGTCAGACCTGAGATCATCACCCATGGAGGCTCCAGTATCGCTCACGAACAACGCAAACTAGATGGCATACAACTAATCATTGATCATCCTCTAGGATTGGGATTGGGTAATGCTGGTCCTGTTTCTAGAAGAGTATTTGGCGAAGAGAAAGCGATTATTAGTGAAAGCTGGTATTTACAACTCGGTGAAGAAGCTGGGGTGATTCCGCTGATCTTCTTCATCTTATTTCTGACTACCTTAATATATTCACTCTATCAAACCAAAATTCGATCCCTGCAAATCATCGGCAGTATGCTGCTAGCACTGAGCATACAAGCAGTATTGCTGCATGTATGGGAAGATAGCGTACTGACAATGCTGGCTTGGTTCTGGATAGGAATACACATCCCACAAAACAATAAGACCTGAGCTTTACAGCACGATAGGATGCTTACCAGAAAGCTTCACAAAATGTGTAACATTCTCTTGACCTCTAAGAAAGTATCCACGAGAGCCCTCTTGCACTGCAGTAGTAGTTTGTACTGTCCCATCAACAACAGCCTTCAGATCGCCTCGAAGATCTTCGACCAGGGGAGAAAAGCGGACATTCAGTGATGCAAGCTCTTCTAAGGCGTCTGACGCAAATCGCTTCACATCAGGTGTGACAGGAATAGCTGACAATGAAGTAGTTTCTAAACCTTTCATAAAACATAATTAGAAAACGGCGTCGAACTATATCAAAGAGAGTAAGGACTGACAATACAGAAAAAGTTTTCTCTTCTGTTAAGCATTTGCTACAATAGATATGCTTACGTTTTACTATGCCCTCCCCAGACTACACATTTGGTCCTCGCAAATATGAAGGTGTGATTGTGTTTTACCGCATGTTAGCTGGTACTGTCGGCGGTCTAGCCGGTGGTCTGATCATCCTGATTGGAATCATTTTTGCTGGCTCATTGCTCAATGCCCTGAGCGACCCGAGTACATTTGTCTCCCCTTTTGCAATATTCATGGGTATCAGTGTGTTGTTTATTGCTGGACTGATCAGTAATGGACTCAGTGTGTTTCTGATGAGTATGTGCGATCAGGACAAGTACACCAATCCATACCGAGGACTACTTCAGGTAGCAATATTCAATATCTTCATCTTCGTTTTGTGTATACCAGCCTACTTCATTGCCAAGTCTATCGATCTCAACTTCATGATGACAGTAGCATTGGTACAAGTAGTATTATCATCACTAGGATCAGTATTGGTCTTTAGCGGGGTCACTGTCCGCCCCACAGAGTTCATTGTAGATGTCTACGGTAGCTTGCTCAGCACCATTCTAGGTCTAGGTATTGCTGCTCTAGTCTTCTTCCTTGGTGGCGGAATCTCACTATTCTTCGGACTGCCAATCATCATTTGGTTCAGCATGGGCTTCTTTGGTGGTCTCACTGAGTTCTTCTACTATCAGATCTACCGCCACACCGGAGTCGATGTCTTGGAGACCTCAAGTCCCGATGAACCAGAAGAAAGCGAAACATTTGAAAGCAAATAACTAGACCCTCACATCTGCTCTCGTAGTTCAATGGATAGAACAAGGCACTCCTAAGGCCTAGATAGAAGTTCGATTCTTCTCGGGGGCACCACGAGATCGCCATAGGCGAGCAAGTCTCTTTCCTGTTTCCTAGTTCCTAAATTTTTCGCCCAGGGTACAATTTGCGATCTCAAGGAGATAGGAACGAGGAAAGAGGAAATAATCGCTCAGGAAAATTACAAGAGATGACGTTAGCTCTGAGAGGAAATTAAAACCAAGATACTCGGCAAGGTCCTTCACTGCGTTCAGGATGACGGTGGAAAAGAATGAGAATGAGGAAGAAGGAAGGGACCATAAAAGTAAAGGTGAAGGTAAACGTGAATGGAAAACCGAATAACGATTGGGCTCGTGTTACGGGTTCCAATTCCTAATTAACAACCGTCCTTTCCCAATTTATAATTTGTAATTTGTAATTTATAATCAAACCAGCATTAGCTTCTCCACTTTACAAACCACAATACGGCATTGAGGTAGTTTCTGCTGATTGGCATGGCGGTAAACAGTGGATATAGTGCGAGGAAGTTGATCAGAAACAAAACTAGAAGAGCGTAGACGTAAACTTTGTACCGGGGTGAATTCACCAGCACTAGCCAGAGATTGTAGGCTAGCAACATGTGCCAGACTAGGGCGACGCCCATGAAGTAATACAACAATGAGACGCGACTGATCAGCACCCAGGGGACATACATCAAGAGAGAACTCCACAACAAACAACGTTGCCAGATATCTTTGGGCCAGACAAAAAGCAAGGTAACAACTGCTGAGACAAAGGCAGACCACCACAGAAGTGGCGTACCAATACTAATAATTCCCTCGATCATGCCGGCAGCATTCTGTTTGTAATAGTACCAGACAGGTCGTAGTAATAATGGCCAGGACCACCAGCTTGATTGGTAAGGATGCGTGTCTTTGAGATTTTTGTTGAAGCCAAAAGATTGGCCATGCCACTCACGCAGACCATGCCAGAAGTCTTGGAAAGGGACCAAGATATCAGTACTGAGCTTCGACCAGTTCACACCTTCACCAATGAAGCTCAGCACATAGACACCCGCCATCAGAAACAACGATACGATAATAGTCAGCCAAGTTAGACTGGTAATCGTGCCTTTTTTTGTTGATTGACGGAACTGAGCTTGGCATTGGAGCAAGAACCAAACACCACAAAGAATAATAGCTGCAAGCCCAAGCCACTTAACCGCTACAGCTGCTCCAGCAAGCACCCCTGCTAACAGCAGCAAACTTACTTGCGTCCAAGCTCGCTTCTCTAGTGCTACTACAAAAGTGTAGAAAGCAGCAATAATAAAGAAATAGAGAATCCCATCCATCAGTCCCAGACGGCTATAAACAAACATCACCCCTTCAAGCCCTACCACAAACAAACCCAACAGCGCTCCTCGCCATGACTGTGTCATCCTCTTAAACAACAGCCAGACCAATGTCAGCGTGCCCATGCTGGCAAAATAGGGCATCAGACGCCAATTAAATGCGTAGGTACAGTAAGCCGGGTCTGGGCACAAAAGCTGTTGAGCCGTCTGTCCCACCACCAAATACTGAGAGTCTCGAAAATACCCCAATATCGCCATAGGGATTGAAATCAACCATTTGCCCAAGGGCGGATGAATATCAAAGAACGGCTGACCGCTAAGATACTTTTGAGCATCTAGAGGGAAATAAACCTCATCAAATACCACTTCATGTGGCAGACCCAAACGCCAGGCGCGCAAGAAAGCAAAGATGACTAGGAGAGCAATACCAAGGTAATACCATGTTTGTTCTTGTTGCCAAATTGTGCGCCACCACGTGCGAAAGTGATTAGATTTCATAAATAGTAGTTTGCCTCTACCCCAATAAGCCGGATTCTGTAGCCTACAATGTAAGTCGACTACCATCTATCTAGTCCAACCTTCGCAGATTGGATCGAGCAGTGGGAGAAAAAAGGCTTGTGAAGTGAAGCGATTTCTTTTTTCTCCATCCCACCTTGCAGCGCATAGGGTTTACCCACCCATCCTACTCACCGAGGAGTCTCCCCCTGAAGGGGACTTTTCACCTTTCCCCACGTAGCATAAATGATACTAGGT
>JAGNZB010000091.1 GCA_017984655.1 Candidatus Altimarinota bacterium | reverse complement strand
CTAGCTGCCTGCTAGGGCGCTATATTAGTATTAGATGAAAGCCAAGGCATCGAAGCTCAGACATTGGCCAATGTCTATCTGGCAATGGAACACAATCTCAAGTTGATACCTGTGATCAACAAGATCGACTTACCACACGCTGACCCAGAAAAGGTCGCAATGGAAATCGAAACCGTTCTCGGGCTCAAAAAAGAGGAGATGATTATGGTCTCAGGCAAAACTGGCCAAAATGTAGAAGCTGTACTCGATGCCATTATCGAACGCATCCCAGCTCCCAATGAACCAACCTACCCTGAATTACGCGCACTGATTTTCGACTCTATTTATGATCCTTACAAAGGCGTAGTCACCTATGTCCGTGTCTTTGATGGTGCCGTCAAAGCAGGAGATACGATTTATATGGCAAACACAAAAGTAAAAACAATTGTTACTGAAGTAGGCTATTTCAAACCTAAGTATCAACAAAGTGAATCCCTCCAAACCGGCGAAATCGGTTATATCGTCACCGGCGTCAAGGAAGTTGGTGAGACCCGTGTTGGTGATACAGTCCTCGGTGATCCCAAACTACCAGCACTGCCTGGATACACGAAGGTAAAACCAATGGTTTTCGCAGCACTCTATTGTGTAGAAGGGGATGATTATCATCTGCTTCGTGAAGCACTAGGCAAGCTCAGCCTCAATGATTCAGCACTAGTATACGAACCCGAAAACTCTCAAGCTCTCGGACTAGGATTCCGTTGTGGCTTCCTTGGCCTTTTGCATATGGACATTGTCCAAGAACGCTTAGAAAGAGAATATGACCTCAACCTGATCATCACCTCACCCAGCGTCTCATATCAAGTCACTACCCAGACAGAGACTCTCATGATCGACAACCCATCAGCTTTCCCAGATCCCGCTACTATCGTCAAAATCGAAGAACCAATCGTCAACCTCGAAATCGTCGCCCCCAAGGAGTATGTCGGTAGTATCATGAAGCTCGTACAAGATAGTCGTGGCAAAATGGAAAACATCCAATACCTCGACCCTACTCGTACCCTGATTACCTTCACAGCACCATTAGCATCGATCATTACCGACTTCTATGATGACCTAAAGTCTATCAGTGCCGGCTATGCTTCAATGAACTATACCCTCACTGGCTACCAACAAGAGGATCTCGTCAAAATGGATATTCTAGTGGCAGGGGAGAAAGTCGACGCTTTCTCTAGCATTGTCGTCCGCCGTGAATCACATCGCTTAGGAGGGGAGCTATTACTCAAGCTCAAAGACATCATTCCCAAAGCCCAATTCACGATCGCCCTCCAAGCTGCAATTGGAGCAAAGATTGCCGCCCGTGAGACAATTTCAGCATTCAGAAAAGACGTGACCGGCTACCTCTATGGTGGTGATGTGAGCCGAAAACGAAAGCTCTTGGAGAAACAAAAGAAAGGAAAGAAACGAATGAAAATGGTCGGCCAAGTCAACATCCCACAAGAAGCCTTTTTGGCAGTATTACGGAAGAACTAAACACGACAAAAGTACCGCAACTCTGCTCTAACTGCAGACACAAGCTCCTTAGTAGTTGGTAAATAGCGAGAAAGATCATGGGTGCTAGGTGCGTGACGACTACGACTGCGAATCTGAGCCTTGAGAGTTTTTGCAAGCATAGCCTCCAACTGGCAAGTGTCCTGAGCTAATCGACTCAAATCCATCAGTGTCGTGATATCTGGATGGTGCTTGCTAAATTGAATCGCATCCAAACCACATACCACCATTGCCGGACGATAGGGGAGATAGGCAGTGGTAATATCCCGCAATCTATCCGGAACCACGACACCGAAATGCCCCTTGAGCGCTCGTCTCGTCAAGCCAACTTCTAGGTTGTTTGCAAAATATCTTTGAAAGTCTGCCATACAAACTGCACGTAGATTGGCTCTAGTACGGATTCCCATCGCCTGACATGCCTTGGTGAGGTAAGGAGACAATCTTTGCAAATCAAGTATAATAGCCTGATCAGCAAACACACCAACCAAAGGAGGCAGATGCGTAACGAAAACACTCTCCACTCCAGATGACTGCTGTGCACTAACAACACCGCTTTTCATTAATACCTTAGTCAAGCCCTTTGCTACCCCGTGATCCACAACTGCCACTGACAGACGATCTTTACGATTAGCCACAACTTTAAGTTAGAAGAAATATCCCCACCACCAGTACTGCACCACATCAATTACCAAAAACTCCCAAAATCACCGAGACAAACCCAGTGCCTTTAAATCACGACGAACATTTTTCATCAGCACAGCCACGGACACAAAATGCTTACCAATAGGCGCAGTATCAGGCCTGGTACGGATTCTATCACCACCATCTTTCTGCTCATGTGAAATTACAGCAGCTCTACGCACTGCAGACTTTCTAGTTCGAACCAAGAGAGCTTCCAACTGATCAGGATGATGCATTAAGTCAGCCACTTGTGCCAAAGTAGTAATATCGGGGTTATGGAATGAAAAGTGAATTTCATCAAAGCCATCCGTAGCAGTGACAGGTCGAAAAGGTATATAGCTTCGCGAAATACCACCCAGTCTTGCAGGTAAGATCACAGACAAATTACTCCGCAACACATCTCTACTTTCACGCACAGCCCGATCTGTATCAAGATAACGAGAGAGATCTTGCCAGCAAAGTGCTTTCAACTGAGCAACATTACCAACTCCTACAGCTCGCAAGGCGTATGCCAACCGGTGAGGTAGCATATCCATTTCCAGACTTCGCGCAGCATCAAGCAAACAAGCCAAATAAGGAGCCATCTCTGCTTCCAACACTGCATGAACCCGCAACCTGTGTTTGTTGGATACAGTACCACTCGCAGTCAAAGCCTCAGTCAACTTCTCAGTAATCGAAGCCCTCATGATATCATTGCTACTTTTGAGACGAACTGATGCCACAAATAAGATTTATAAGGGCCAAGCATACTGATTCTGGGCCAATTCTGTCAATCAAAGAACCACACTACCAAGAAACTCTCAAGAAACATCAATTTAATGCTTGCGAGATTGAGATTGCTATGTTAACTTGTGGCGGAATTTAAGGCCTCTTATGTACGCAGTCGTCCAAGTATCGGGTCGCCAAGAAAAGGTGATACCAGGTGAAACAATTAGTGTCGAAAAAATTATTGGTGAAGTTGGTGATGTGATCTCTCTCGGTAGCCCACTCGCAGTAGTGGATGGTATCAAGCTCGATCTCACTAGCAAAGTAGAAGTCAAAGCCAAGATCGTTAGTCATGGCAAAGGTGACAAGGTTCGTGTGTTCCGTAAGTTGCGCCGCAAACGTTTCATCCGCAACAAGGGTCACCGTCAGCCTTACACAGAGTTAGAAATC
>JAGNZB010000033.1 GCA_017984655.1 Candidatus Altimarinota bacterium | reverse complement strand
CTGCAGCCCTGAGAGAGGTACGAGAGGAAGCTGGTTTTACCCGATTGAAAGTTATTCGACTGCTAGGCAAATACACGGCCCGTCACACTGATGAGTTGAAGACAGTTTACTACTTTCTGATGCAAATGCTTGAAGATGAAGATCCTTATCTATTGCTAGATCAGGATCGATTTGAAGTACGCTGGTTTCTACTCGAGTGTTTGCCGCAGCTCCATGATAGCAATCAACGACAGATACTCGTTCTCACTCGAAAGAAGTTGCAAGACCACGCATAACTGCAGCCCTAATAAGCTGTTGTTACAGTTGTCCTTCCGGCGCACCACTTAATTATAGTCTTAGGAAAGTGACGTGAAGAAGTTAAATCACTTTCTTTAGAGCAGCTGATCCTTCTGGCAATACCTTTGGCTTAGGTAGGTGAGTAGCAGGCATAAAGAAGCTCTTCGGGTCACCATGCTTGATTACACTTTCAGGACGCCATTCATCGTCACGGAACGCCAGCATCGTGCTCGTTCGGGCTGATGTATCCAATAGGACAGAGGTGGGTGCTCTCGCTGTAGAGTAAATTGAGCCAACATTAGCAATGATTGTCTGTCTACCAGTCGCATCATGACCCCATGAGGTGTGATATGGCATGTGCGTATGACCAGAAAGTACAGCCCAAGCGTCAGATATTTGTTCAGCAAGCCAAGTATTGAGCACAAAGTCTGCTCCTGCTTGGCGCGTGAGAGTATTGTCAGCCAATGCTGCCTGAATTGATCGACTAATAGAACCTCTAGCAATCCAATCGAACAGCTGTAACTGACGCATATTTGAGAAACCAATCTTTTCACCAATACGCATCCAGTCCCAGACAAAGATCATATTTCTAACATGGTATGCTTGGCGGTCTGCAGCGAATGCTGGATCATTGGCTAAGTAGTCTTTGAGAGCAGCAGTACTTTGGCCCTTGTATGCATCCAAATATGCCGTAAGTGGCTGGTCTTTTGTATCAGCCAAGTCACCATGATGAAGAATGATTCCATCTTTTTCATACATCAAAGGGTGGAGCTCATGCTCAACACCAGGCGCAATATCTCTGAGATGATCAAGGTGCAAGTTTCTTTCGTGATTTCCTGGTACGACATGAATTGGTTGTCCTGTTTTTCTTTGGTATTGCAACATTCCCCCAAGAACTTGGCGCATTGCTTGTCGTTGCATATGGCGATCAGCTACTTCACCAGCTTCAATATAGTCTCCAGCCGATGCGACTTCTGCATCCTGATCAATACCCAGATCAAACGCTTTAGTGACGGCTTTCACCATCACTGGCTCTAGTTTTTTCTCACCAAAATGTGTATCCCCCAAGATCAGAAGCTTACCCATGCAAAGTAGTAAAATGAGGAACCATCATAATGTGGTGTATTAGTATTGTCTAGGATGAGTGAGCGCTAGCTGGCATCACCGGACTATTGTCTATGGTGATTTTGGTATGATCAATAGGATCAAAGATGACAGAGATCTCATCACCAATGCGGGGAATGTTGAGGCGTGAAATCGGCGCCTCGAAATTGGCTTGGAAGGCTGTTTGACCCTCTGGGTGGACCTCGACACTGACACGGACTAGATAATAAATTGTATTGATCGTAGTACCTGTCTCTTGGAGAGCAAGCACTTTTGCTTTCGATTTGATCCCACCATTGCTCATGATTTGATTGGCATTAGGATAGAGGCCTTTAAAGAACAGACGCGGCAAAAAGATGCTGATAGCAAAGAAAAAGACGATACTACCAATGATAGTCCACATTAGTTCCGTCTCACTTGGATTGGTCGCCCCGTATTGATCCATCAAATAATAGTACCCCCCAGCTAATGCGAGAATAGTGATAATCAGTATCCAAATACGAGCTCTCATAGCGAAATTAGTAATTTTCTCTCAAGTATACTCTTGAATAGAGAGCTTGTCAGTAGAATGAGAAAGATGATGAGTAGTAATAGTACACAACCCCCTTCACTCTTTTCCATTCACTTTCCATTTACCTTCACTTTCACCTTTACCTTACACGAGCGAAGTTCTAAAGGATGGATCAGTAATATTCCCCCAGGTCACACAATCAGTCTTGAGATCAACCAACAAAACCAGTACACTTCTCTCTCATCACAAGTGTATGCTCAAACAAGCGCTCGTCTTCCTCTATCCGATCCAGCCATATATCGATAGCACCGTTGATTTCCACCGTGGTCTTGTGACTCCGCGCGTGACCGCCACCATGCTCCAGGAGCTTGGCTGTAGTGAAGAAAACATCACTGAGCTACTTGATCGGCATCCTGAGCAAGCTCAAATCGTTCGCAATCTCCATCGTGCCCATGTACACCAGATCCTACTGCAATGCTATGCAGGTGCTTTGAATCGCACTATCTCTGAACGTTATCGAGATCGAGCATTCCATATCCTTTGGACTACTTTCCAAGATCTTTCCCCATCACCAGTAGTTGATGTCGATCCAGCAGATCAGCTGATTCACCTGGCTGCAAAATTTACAGACTTCACCACTCCCAACCCCGATGGTAGTTACAACTATCCAGATTTGGGTCCAGTGTTAGAGGCTACTGCAAGCTATGACCAAATAGTAGTGACCGGATTTCATCGTGGGGATTGTGTAGACAGAACAGCAGAAGCAATTCATGCAACAGGTAAGCAAGTGCTAGTGGATGAAGAACTCACCGAGAATCTCCCCAGGATACAGTTTTCCAAACAATTTCGGCCTCCAATCTATCCTTCAGTACTACCCAGTTACTTGGATCCTGATGCCGATGAAGAAGATGATCGATTATTGCCAATGATACAGCGACGGAGGTATAGAGAGCAGCAAGCGAAACCCTGGTTGTATCAGTGGCCTATCAAACTAACCTAAGCATGAATAAAACAGAGTTATCACCAAAGCTCTGTTCAACTTCAAAAAAACCTGGGTAGGTTTGTACACTGCCACCCAGGCTCCTTATTGTGGTAATGATAACTACTTACTGATACGAGAACCTCTGCCTACAATTCTCTGGTAATGAGTAATTTGTTCGTCAGTGAGGTTTCCTGCTGTGAGTGCTGCTTGTGCTGCAGATTTGATTTGCGCATCAAATGCCTCGATTGTCATGTTGTGACTCTTGAGTACGTCGGTGATTCTCTGACCCGCTGCAAACTCAGCTTGCAGCTGTTCGACTGTGATGCCAAGGACTTGGGCTTGGAGAGCGAGTACTTCACCTGGCATTTGTCTTGGTCCATGTTGGCCATGTGGGCCCTTGCCTGCTTCAAACTGAGATCCCAAGACAGTCTTGATTTGTTCGGGCGTGATGTTGTTCTCAGTCAGAATATCTTTGAATGATTTGCCACTAGCTAGTTGTTCTTTGACAGCCGCAGCATCCAGACCAAGCTTGGTAGCGATTTCAGTTAATTTACTACTATCATGCATCATTCCGTGACCACGACCCCCATGTCCTCGACCGCCAAAAACGGTTTTCATTTTCTCCTCTGTAATATTGTTGTCAGCAAAGATATCTCTGATGGTCTTCCCACTATCAAGTTCAGCTTTGACAGTAGCAGCATCCAGTCCGAGTTTAGTAGCCATCTTAGTCACAAAAGCGCCATCGTTGCGCATTGGTCTTATGCGGCTATTATTCATTGGTGCCTGTCTGCTAGGTGCAGTACTAGTAGCTGCATAGGCTGCAGCAGTCGTGCTTAGCAACAATAAAGATGATACCAATCCACCCGTAGCCAATAGTTTCTTGTTCATAGAAATGTAAATAAATAGTAATCGCTGTCGCGACATCTACTACTACAACAGAACAGTGATTTTCTTTCACTTGCTGTCTGGACTAGGTGTCGGATCGGTTTATTTTATCTTCTTCAAGCCATAGGCTCGAAACGTGGCCCCATGCCAATCACCAGCAATAAAGAGCTGATCACCTACCTTGATCACGATTCGGTTGGACCAGTTGGCTGGCAGAACCACCGTGACTATTTGCTGTTCTTCATCCTCCACCCGAATACTTTGCTCCATAATCGTTCTAACAAGACCACGAAAGACATCATTACTGGGAGCAGGGCGACTGACATGATGATAGATTCCAGGCAAAACCGGCAGCTGGTGCACTCGATCACGTTCCGAGAGACCTTGATGCAGTGGCGTCCTAGCAATGAAGAATCCCGATCCGATACTGAGTGCCAAAGCAATGATGGAGAAGTAGAGAATCGGACTGCGATAACCAAAACGGAAGCTACGAATCAAAACAGTAAAGATGACCACCAATACGAAAGCTAGGATGAATAACCGCCAAGGAAAAAGCATCAAGAATGTGTTGATACCCCGAGCACCGAATCCTAATAAGAACGCTCGATCACTAACCCAGATACTAAATAAGATAAAACTGGTCAGCAAAGAAACAACCACCAAGATCGCCACACCCACAGCAGCTACGAGACCAACCTTGAGGACATAGAAGAGCTTTGGTCTCATCTTGACTTGGTCACTTTCGATTTTCTCTAGGATGGTATCCTTGAGTGTGTTGGCTGAAGATTTATCTTGCATGCAGTTTTAGATAAGATTTTTTGAGTTGGGCTTTGGCTCGACGGAGACGAATACCGACTGTACCAATCGGGATGTGAAGAATATCAGCAATTTCCCGGTAATCCAGCTCTTCGAAGTAATAAAGAACAATCACCTCACGGTAGTGGGCTGGCAAGCTATTCATACTACTATCAAGCATCTTCCGTAGCTCCTTCTGTTCCCGCTCACTGACAGCGGCATCTTCATAGATGGGATGAGGCATCAGGGTGTCAAAGTTGAAAGAGTAGACAATCTGGTGAGACTGCTTCTTGAGCGCATTGATAAACAAATTGTGCGCGATGCGATAGATCCAAGAAGAGAACTTTAGTTTGGTATCAAAGCTTTGAATATTCTGATACGCGCGGAGGAAAATTTCCTGCAGGATATCCTCGATATTGCCAGTTTCCGCCAAGAACTTTCGGCCATAGCGAAGGAGCTTTTTTTGATAGCGATCCACCAAAACACCGAACTGTTCTTTGTCAACTTTCTGGACTAGAGAAGCCAGTTTTTCATCCGTTATTTCTAATCCAGGGGTAGGAACCATGACAATAGTAAGGAGGGGATTTGCGGGACTGCTACTGTAATACTACAATTTACTTTTCAGTTTCTTTCACTTGCTGATAAACAAGTACTAATCATCAGTAAACTTTTTTTGCATCGCTAGAAATTTTTTGGCAAGTGAATGGAGACGCTGCTCGATACTGGTATCCTTTGGCCATACATGTGATCGATCAAATATATCATAGGACATCACCGCAGTTTTGATTGCCCACGCTGCAGCTTCTGGTAGTACTTTCTCATTACTCGATGTCGCGTGATCATAATTCTCAATTGCCTCAGCCAATTCACTAGTCGCTGATTGATTACCAACAAATGTATTTTTGTTGGTATTGGGGAGCTCCAAAACCTTTAGAGTACTGTACTTGTCTCCTTCAGATTTCTGTTTCAATAATGTATAGACTTTTTGGGTACTGATCTTCTGTGCTAATACAGCTTGATGTTGTTTTTCGGTAGCAAACCAAATCATTTTCTTATTGTTGTTGGTGACATCATACAGAATGTAGAGATAGGAAATAGAATCATATTTTTCATTATGAAATTCTTTTCCCAATACACCATCGAACTGTACGGTAGCTGGGATATTATCAGCCAACTTGAGGATAGGTAGCTGTGTATCTTTTTCCATAAGATGATGATTAAAGCAACTACTAGTATCCCACACAAAAATCACCCTGCCTAGTAGCTGGCTCATTACTTAGAAAGTAACTAAGAGATACTAACCCCAAAGCTCTTTGATCAACAAGATCATGATCACCAAAAGCAGCATAGCAAATACTACTACCAATACTCCAAGACAAATAATCACTCTCTTTACAAGCAGCTTTGCTCGAGTATAGCTAGCTAGCTGATTATCTAGGAAATCTTTGCCCAAGAGAGTCTCAATGAGCGGCAAAATAAACACTACCAGTGGTTTTGCAGCAAGAGAACGTCTTCTCAAGAACATCGAAAGCAAAGCAGGAATTCTCATAAGACAGATTCAGATAGAGACACTGTAGCACGGAGCGAGGATGTGTCGGAAGTACACGGCTTGTTTTTGATCGATACATACAGTTTCAGTCCACTGGCATAATGCACCTCTTCATAATCACCATGCTCCCACTTAGAACTGAACTAGCGATTCGGCAAGCGAAAATGCAGAGCTAGTTTCCTGTGCATATGGTCAATGTGCTAGGGTTACCGGTGACTAACCTTATTTACTATGTCATCGACTCGAGTTCGTCTCTCAGACAACCTGTTTACCACTAGTTGCTTGCTCCTCAGTGTTAGTTTATTACTGATTCCGCAAGCAAGTACCAATGCTGCCGACCTGAATGCCAATGTTCAAGTCAGTACAGCAGTGACATTCAAAGATGTAAGTGCTGTCACCCCTTATGCTGATGCAATTACCTACGTCAAAAATAAAAACATTGTTCAGGGCTTTGGTGATCAGAGCTTTCGTCCAGACAATACCGTGACTCGCGCTGAATTACTCAAGATGGTATTCCTTGCCAACAATACCAATATCGAGGCCCAGACTGATACTCAGTGTTTCTCCGATGTCGACAAAAACATGTGGTATGCCAAGTACATTTGTTATGCTCAAGGCAACCAAATCATCAATGGCTTCCCCGATGGCTCATTCAAACCAAATGCGCCTGTCAGTTATCAAGAAGCATTGAAAATCAGCATGAACACTCTCGGGCTTCGTCCTGAGCAAGTGACCAATCCTTGGTACAAGGCCTATGAAGACAAGGCTAGCAAACAGCTCTTTACAGTCCCCAATGTCAGTGATGACAACAAGTTTGCTCGTGGTGAAATGGCTGAACTCTTGGCTCGTCAAATCAAAAAGGCCAACAATGAAAGTCCATTTGCACTGACAGCCCCACAAATCATTACTCCTACCAGTGACGAGATCCTCCGAAATTATCCACGTGAGGCAAAGCTGAGTTGGACAGCAGTGTCTGGCGCTGATTATTATGAAATAGAATTAGCTTGTGATGTTTGTGTCAGCACTACCACGATGTGGCTTTCACCAAACAACTATAAGACTACACAGACCTCATTCGTTACTCCACCTTTGGCTGGTGACAATCAGTTCCGTGTCCGTGTCAGAGCAGTGGCTAGTAGTCAGTACAGTGACTGGTCAGCATACCGTTACTTCCGCTATGTCACACCAGCAGTAGCTCCTACAGCTCCAAATGTCCAAACTCTTGCAGCACCAACCATCCTCGCTCCAAACCCTGACCAAACCCTGGCTACCTATCCTCGTCGCACCAATATCAGCTGGACACCAGTGACTGGAGCTTACAAATACGAGATGGAGTTGGCATGTGATACTTGTGTCAGTGTCAGCACACTTTGGCTTGGCGCTAGTAGCACCACCGTCACAGAGACTTCACTACAGACTCAGCCACTTGCTGGGGATAACCAGTTCCGAGTCAGAGTAAGAGCATTGGCAAGCAATGGCCTTGCTAGTGAATGGTCAACCTATCGTTATTTCCGCTATGATACCAGTGCTTATGTCGTTGCTACAAAATAAGCATCACTAAAACTTGCGACCTTCAAAAGAGTAAGGGCAAAATCAGCCTTACTCTTTTTTGTTGGCTCAATTACTAGTAAGTGTCTGGGTATGAAAATAGCCTGAAGCTGGTGTTTGGGTGATCACACAATTGCTCCAGACACCCAGTTCTTTCTGTCTAGCTTCAGCCTGACTCTGAGCTAGCAATGGTTGTTCTCGAACATCAGGTGGATAAGGATAAGCAAAAGCAAATCCAGTTCGTACCAAAGCATCATTGATAAAGACTCCATCGTCACGATAAAGGTAACGAAGCAATCGTCCATACCGGTCAGCCTCACTGATATCCACTCCTAATCGTACTTGATGCCCCTCCAGTAATGCTTCATTTGCCAACTTTGCTTCCTCCCCATAGCACTGCTTACCCATCTGAGGATGTCTTAGCTCCGGAGTATCGATACCGATGTAGCGCACAATCTCCTCCGTATTCAGCACTATCGTGTCACCATCGATTACTCGATCGACCGTAAACCACGCTACTCCATTCTGCGGTGCTAGCTGAGGAACCGACTCGTCAGTGAGCCATCGCGTTACCAGTGGGGTACTCAAGACGCTGATTGAGATCACGAGAACAAGCAAGAAGATACCGAGCCAGTAGGCAAATTTGGTAGTCATCAGGAGAAGCTTAGTAATCCCATCCTAACAATTTTAGTTGGAAAAGTCTTGACTGATCACTATGATGGCAGCGGAAACTTTTGCACCATGCCTCGAAGAAAACGCCAACATTTAGCAGAATTCAACACCCTGCCATTAGTAATTGATAGCTCCCCTGAGACCACAAAGTCACTACCTGGTACCTGGGGAGCTCGATTTGAGAATAAGCAGGCTTTATTGCTAGAACTCGGTTGTGGTAAGGGTGACTTTGCAGTTCAGTTGGGTACTCTTCAGCGATCAGTAAACATTGTCGGCATTGATAAAAAAGGGGATCGTCTTTGGCATGGAGCCACCAATGCCCTCCAAGCGGGCCTGGTCAATGTTCGCTTTTGTCGGTTACCGATTGAAAGGGCACAAGAATACTTCGCACCCGGGGAAGTCGACGAAATCTGGATTACTTTTCCCGATCCATTCCCACGTAAGAAAGAAGCAAAGAAGCGACTAGTCTCCCCTCAGTTCCAAGCAATCTATCGCCAAATTGTGCGTCCGGGAGGCATTATCCATCTCAAGACTGATAATGAAGGTCTCTATGCCTACGCTTTGACGGTACTTGCAGACACGCCATGTACTATCCACTACCAAACAGCTGATGTGCATGAAAATCCCATTAGTGCTACAGTGTCACTTCTGACCACTTTTGAACGAAAATACCTCGCCCGAGGTAAGAAAATTCATTATGTCAGTTGGTCATTTACTTAGCACCTATGGCTGCAGACACCGTGTATGGCAACGACAATCTTACAGGACTAGATGAAAGACTGCAGCTCCTGCTTCCTCAGTTAGGTAGATTGAGAGAAACACCACCCCAGATAGTGACACTGACCAGTATGGTGACTCCTCAAGAACTAAAAGACATGTGCATAGCGTTTGCGTCCGTAGTCGGTCGTCTCGATCAGGCTCAAGCGCTCCATGATCATCTTGTCGATGAAATACTGCAGATGATTGCTAGTTTGGATCAGAATCGAACAATAATGGAAACCGCGTATAGACAGATTTTAGACCTAAGAGACCTTACCCCAAAACCCTTAGATCAGATGAAAGCATTGTGCATACAAGCCTTCCCACTACACCAGTATCATCGTTACTTAAATTTTGTCGCTTACTTGGAGGGTGAGCTTGCGGAACTACCCAGTACGACGCCATCGCCCCGCAGTGCTGAAATGATCGCTCATCTCCAATCTACTAGCAAAGATTTTTGGATCGCAGTCAACCAATACGATCTCAATGCCTTTGGCTATGTGATTCACAAAATCAAAGAACGTGCAGCAAAACGTCCCACTATCGCAGAACTCCCGCAATTTAGAGCAGAGCGCTAGTTGCTTCTTTGAAATGTAGTCAGTAAAGTGTGCAAGAAAAACTTGTGGTTTTTATCTATGGAGATCGTCGAATTTCAGAAGCAATTCAATCAAGAGCTTCAGTCTTGGTGCGAGCACAAAATGGCCGACATTATTGAGCTGACGACAGTTCCTTTTGTTCGTGATCAAGTAATTCATAGCTGCAAACTGATCACTAGTAGAGGCAAACGTGTTCGCCCTTATCTCTGCTACCTAGTTTACCAGGCTCTGGGTGGCCACGATCATCATGCAATTATCCAGTTGGGTATTGCACTGGAATTGCTACACACCTTCAGTCTCATTCATGATGATTGGATGGATCATGGCCATGAAAGGCGGGGGATTACCACCACGCATGTCTTTGCCAAACAAAGACTACAAACAGATAATCGTCATGGTGACCTAGACCATGTGGCTGCGAGCCAAGCAGTCTTAGCTGGCGATATGCTGTTTGGCTGGGTATATCAAGTACTTGTCCCCTTGGCGACCACAGGACAGGTGCTGCCAATAGTAATGAAAATGATTGACGAGCTGGTTATTGGTCAGATGATTGATGTCGATCTTACGACCCGCAGTACCGTCAGTGAAGCAGAGTTACAACAAAAGATGCTGCTCAAAACTGCTAGCTATAGCTTCATTTACCCATTGCAACTAGGCGTCGCCCTTGCCGATGGGGCACAATCTGACTACGAAGCGTGCAGAAATATCGGCACTGCATTGGGCCTAGCCTTTCAGATCCAAGATGATCTATTTGATCTTCTCAATGAAGAGTCAGCTCTAGGCAAAAGTACTTTTTCGGATCTTGCTGCTCATCAACATACCTATTATACACAATACATTTTGGATCATGGCACTCCCCCTGAGCAGTACTTGTTGCACCAGTATTGGGGAAAACCAATTACTCAAGCTCAGCAACAAGAGTTGAGGCTGATGTTCAACAATAGCGGGGCTGTCAATTATGCCCAGCAACAAATGACTCACTATTTCGACCAGGCTGAGGGGTTGGTCAGATCTTGGAATAGGCCAAGTCAGTCAGCTTTGCTCTCCATGATAGCTTATATTCGTAATCGCCAAGCCTAACATGAGTACTGATCCCCGCTATCTCGAAGGAGTTGCTCAAGCAAAACTGATCAACAAACAACATGGCACTAGTTACTATTTTGCCACCAAGTTATTTCCCCCAGACATCCGTGACGCCGTGCATGTCCTCTATGCTTTTTTTCGCCTCCCTGACGAGATCGTCGACAATTGCCATGATACCAGTGTGGCACGATCACAATTATTGGCCCACCAAAAACAATGGCAAGATGCCTACCAACAACAAACTAGTGAGCACCCAGTATTGTATGCAGCACAAGTGATTTTTCATCAGTACCATATTCCTTATCACTATAGTGAATCTTTCTTTCAGGCAATGCTTCAGGATACGGAGAAATCCACCTATGCCACCTATAAAGAGCTTGAGCAGTACATGTATGGGTCAGCTGCTGTAGTGGGCTTGATGCTGACCTATATTATTGGTTTCAGCAACGCTGAAGCCTTGCGCTATGCTGAAAAGTTGGGCTATGCCATGCAACTCACCAACTTTCTCCGCGACATTGATGAAGATTGGCAGCAGCGCCAGCGCATCTACATACCCCAAAGCGAGCTCCAGTTATTTCAGATCGACCCCACCACTATTCACTCCAGAGTTTGCAATGATGCATTCATTCATATGCTCAAGTGGCAAATAGCTAGGGCACGTGAGCTGTACCTGGAAGCTGAGAAGGGGATTATGATGCTACACCCTCACGGTCAGTTGGCAGTCAAGGTGGCCAGTCGCTTGTATGCCGCTATTTTGAAGAAAATCGAAGATCAGCACTACAATGTCTATGCCGGTCGGGCACGGACGTCGAAGACTGAAAAAATATGGTTACTTGCTCAGGCGATGGTGAGCTAATATATAGTCACCTTATTGATTTCCCCTTATGCCTCTTCGCCAACTCAAAACCGAGATTCAAAAGCTCAAAGACCCTCAAGCTGCTACCTTTGCCCAACGCTTCTTTCGCACTGGACCAGGAGAATATGGTGAAGGAGACTTGTTCCTTGGTATCAGAGTGCCAGTATTGAGAAAACTTGCCAAACAATATAGTGATCTCACACATGAAGAAATCACCGAGCTCATGCAATCAAAGTGGCATGAAGAACGGGCGATTGCCTTGATGATATTGTGTTACCAGTACGCTCACGGTAGTGCTTTGGATCGCCAGAGCATCTTTGCTTTTTATATGTGCTCTACGGAATGGATCAATAACTGGGACTTAGTCGACCTCAGTGCGCGAAAGATTGTCGGTGAGTACCTCGGCGAACACCCTGAGAATCATGATGTCCTACGCTTACTCAGCCAGTCATCTTCATTGTGGGAACGTCGGATCGCCATCGTCAGCACGCACTATTTCATTCTCAAAGGTGAGTTTCAACCCACATTAGTAGTCTGCCAAGCATTGATCAAAGACAAACATGACCTGATCCACAAGGCAATGGGTTGGATGCTTCGTGAAGTGGGCAAAAAAGAAAAAACTGTGTTGGTAAAGTTCCTCAATCAATACCGCCACCAGTTACCACGAACAAGTTTGCGTTATGCAATTGAAAGGTTCTCCCCTGATGAAAGAAAAGCTTATTTGGCTAAATAGAAATTATTTATGAAAAGAGTAGTAATTATTGGTAGTGGCATCGGTGGTCTTGCGACCGCCAACTTACTAGCCAAGAAGGGATTCGCAGTGACTGTGCTTGAAAAAAATGAAATGGTTGGTGGACGCGCGAGTGTTTTTGAAGCCAAAGGTTATCGATTTGATATGGGC
>JAGNZB010000032.1 GCA_017984655.1 Candidatus Altimarinota bacterium | reverse complement strand
CTATCGTATCGACCATATCCCCAACCACCATCACCTCTTTGCATACTATACAGTGACTGGAGACTTTGACGGACATTGTTGGTCCACACATTGGACGAATCTTGATTGGTCATCTTACTGAGAGCTGTAGTCAAACTAGCAATGACGAGTACACTAGACTGATCATTAGTATCATCCCACAAATCAGCAGGAGACTTCACTGGTAGAATATTGGACTGGTCAGTAAAGAGATTATTACTAATGGTCAGCTTCAATGCTCCATTTTGTTTGATAGTACCGGCTGGCAAGACAATTTCTTCGAGGACCTTATCCTTGAGCATACCGCCGAAAGCAACTGTTTGTTTGCTCCACCATGGGTATACAGGAATTACCTTCACAACTTCATCTTGCCACTGCCCCGCATCCACAGTGTAGACCAAAGTAACTTCATCAATACCTTCAGGAATCTTGGTAGTCCAGTACAATGGAGCTTTGCCAGCATTAGCTACTGAAACAGTTTGCTCACTAGTAGCAATGCTCAATTGATCACTCTTCAATGTCACCTTTGCTGAGATACCAGTAGCATTGAGATTGTGAATCACCGCACCGAGTGAGAGATCATCTCCTTGGATGGCAAACCGAGGCAAAAGTGGTTCGGCAAATACTTGTTTCTGACTGATCACATGAATAGTCTGACTACCAACATTGGTACTAGCATCAGCACCAACCAACCACATCTGCCAAGTAGTGATATTGTCTGGCAATGTGAAGTTGACTACAGCCTTACCATTGGCGTCAGTGACGACATGGGCATTGAAGTAAGCAGTATCCTTGAAGTTACCACGACGCAGGGCACGACCACTACCATCTCCACCCTTGGCACCACCACCGGTCTTCACATCAATTTGTTCATTCAGTGTCACCAAGCTAGCAAATGTCTTGACCAAGATAGAGCGCTGGCCAAAGAATCTCTCCAAAATATCATCAGGTTTCTCACCTGTCAGAGCCAAGAGACTTTCGTCAACAACAGAAAGGGCAAAATCCCCCGCCACAGGCTTGCCTGCCTGATCAGTGACTGTCACATCTAGCTGCACAGTGTCCTTTGGAGCATAAACAGTTTTGTTGGGCTGCAGTGTAACCTTGAGCGAGCGCGGCAGATTATCAATACGGAGATTGATGTAGCCCTGACGGAAAGCAGGAACACTATCATTGCCATAGCCTTTCACCGCTGTAATAGAGACAAATACATTGGGGAGATAAAGATCCTTGAGCGGCAGATCGATCGTAGTCGCTGTACTCGGAATATCAATAATCTTGGACTCGATGATGTCATTTCGCTCTACAGTCAGTAGTGCCTTCACACCTTCGAATGGCGATTTGAGAATCAACTTTGCTGTGTCTCCAACCACATAAGACTTTTGATCAGGAATGATCTCCATGCGATTATTATTGTCTCTTCCCCAGTTGATATATTGATTGGTCGCCACTGAGATGTCAGTAGCAGCTTGGCTTTCATGCTGTTTATAGTCTTTGACAGTAGCAACGATATGATATTCACCACCATCCGTAGCAGTGAAGCTCGCTATTGTCTTGCCATCAGCCCCAGTAGTAAAACTATTTTTCTTGATCTCCGTATCCTTGAAAGAAGTGTCGTAATAGAAAAATCCATCAACACCTTTTTTACGGATAGACTGATACTCACGACGATAGAGAGCTACTGAACCTGAAATATTGGGTAGTGGATCTCCTTGAATAGTAGTAGTGATAAGAGGGAATGACATCTTTTCACCAGCTTGAGCCAAGTAGCTTTCGTTAGTAATACCAACGTAGACATCAGCTTTGTGGACAATGAACTGTGTTGAGGTAGTCACGACCTGATGCGTAGTAGGATCTTCTACTTCCACATCAACATAGAGCAACTGAGATTCCTTTTGATCATGGAAAGCAGTAGGAATACTGAAGGTCAATTTACCATTGGCATCAGTTCGGCCCTCACCCTCTGTCCAGCTCTTACCAGTCTGACCACGGGCATCACAGTAGAAACACTGATTGCTATAGTCACCGAAGTTGTAGTAACCATCTTGATAACGAGAGAAGTAATAGTCATCAGCCGTCACTCGATAGTTTACTACTGCTTGAGACAATGCAGCACCGAAGAAATATTGAGCATCAAGCGTCAGTGTCGCCTTGTCACCTTGGAGATAATCTTTGTGATCAGGAGTGAGCTCTAGTTTGAATAGTGGCTTCTTGAACTCTTGCACCATAAAACCCACTGAGCTTGATTCATTGTTGACTCGAATATTGACATAGTACTGACCAACTGGAGCTGTAGAAGCTAAGGTCAAGGTGTCACTAATAGTCGACAGCGCATCTGTGGTCAGATCTCTACTATAGATCTCGTCACCATTGGCATCGATCACTTTGGTCTCTACCTTGGTGCCAGTAGGAAGGAGCTGATAACGATGATCTTTTTCTTGACGCAAAATTGCCTTGAGGAAAACATCTTGTCCAGGGGTATAGAGTGGCCTATCGGTATGTACGTAAGAACGCATATTCTCCAACCAACCTTCATTGATATTGAACTGCCAAGCTGAAATACCCTGACTCCATTCATAAGAGTTACCAGTCACAGCAAGATCGTCACCCTTGGTACCAATGACCAGAACTGGTTCATAGAGATTCTCGGCAAAAACTTTTACAGGCATAGCTACTAAACCATTGGCATCAGTCTTACCAGTGGCAATCACCTTGCCTGCTGCCAATGTCTCAATACTCATCTCACTGACAGGCAAACCAGATTTCAGATCAGTAGCCCACACCATCACCTGCGTTGGTGTTGTCTTGAGCGTCAAAGCAGTCTTACTCACAGCAAAAACTTGGCTACCCCTTTGGTTAGTCTCAGAAGAAGAAATATCCATTACATATACACCTGAAGTCGTCACCTTTCCATTCAACGGTACAGGCAATTTGACTACTTGGTTCAAAGGGCTGGGTGAATCAACAGTCCAAGAACCGAGTAATCTTCCTGGAGTAGTCACATCAGCACCATATTGATTGCTGAAATACGACCAGATTTGATTGCGAGTGAGTTGAGACAACTCCACCTTCGCTTTACGAACATTGATCAATTGGAGAGCTTGCGTCAACGGTTGATGATAACCATCAAGCAGACCAAAACGCTGTCTACCCACAAAAGCTAAATCTGGAGTAGTTTGTTCAGTTTCGAAATTGAGCACAAAATCATTCCCAAGTTTCTGATTGAACTGATCTGGCCACTCCTTACTCAAAGTAACTTTGTACTTTGTCGATGGCAAAAATCGACCACTGATATTCATGCTAACATCACTAGTATATTGGTTGAAATCAATATAAAGATTTTCCACTTTTGGTTCGATAGTGACCCACTGTTCAACTGATTCATTCTTCATCGGATTGGAGAAGTTGATCTGTACTCCATAACTAGCGGGCACTACTTTTCCTTCTGTTGGGACACTAGACGTAATCACAGGCTTGCCCACTGTCACAAAAGTCCATTCCAACGGAGCATCAAGAGTCTTGGTGCCTTCTGCAGATTTGACCTCTTTCTTCACCAAAACTTCAAAGGTAGTCGCCCAAGCCAAAGGTTGATTTGGGGTCAAAATTGCTTTCTTACCACTCTCTTCGAGACGAGCAGTGAAAGGTACTTTTTCTGCTTTGTCCTTCACTTGCCATTGAATGTTTTGTTCCAATGAGATCTGATCGACTGCTTGGTTGAAGCGGACCACAACCTCGGTATTGGGACCGGCTTTTTCAAATTGATTACCAGGGAATGTGTAGAGGATCTGAGGATGTGGCGTATCAAATTGCCAGGTAACATCACTAGCTAACGCATTGCCATAGAGATCAGTAATTCCCTTTGGTACAGTAACATTGTAAGTAGTCGCCTCCAGAATATTGGTCGGTGTAAACTGCACGGTGTTTGACCCTAGCCACTTATATGTACCAGACAAATTGGGTGTAAATTGCAATGGTAGTCCCAAGTTTTCACTACCAGCTACGGTCGTGACTGGAATCATAGGCCGATCAAAAACGACAGTAATGGGTGTATCGATACTATCTGATTGGTCTTTTGGTAATGTCATCAAGACTTGGATTGGACCAGCTACTTCGAACTGTTGATAGAATGGCGTCTGGAGTTTCTTCCGAAGCATATCCTGAGCAGTAGCATCGATCCATACTCGATACTGTTGTTTATGCTTCAACTGTGATTGCTCTGGTGTGTAGACCAAGGTATTGTCCTCCCAATGAAACGCACCACTGACATCAGGTGAGATGTGAAAAGCCTTCTCAACTGATGCTCGATCCATAGCACGAGAAAATGGAATTTTGATAGTAGCATTCGTGTCGATTTTCTGTACTTGGCCAAGCGCCAATTCATCCCCCAATACTATTGGTGGTGCCAACAAGTACGTATAAGCAGCAACGCTGCCACCAGCAATCACTACTAGTCCCACTAGTACAGAAACTAGAACAATCCACTTGCGGCTAGATGAAGTAGCCATAAAGATGAGGGTAATATATATCAAAATCAGCATAGGTAAATTTACTAAAACATCAAGAGTCCGTACTATGGTGATACATTGATATTTCTCATGCGCTTCGCAGTTCTCGGCAGCTATGGTCGGTCCAATATCGGAGATGAAGCAATTGCCGATGGCATTGCCAAAATGTTGCGTGAAGTGGATCCCACTTGTGAATTAGTATTGTTCACACACGACACTCAAGCAGTAGCCGCGCAACATACAAGTTATCAAATCCATCACCCCATGATTGCCAGTGGTCTCCGTAGCTTCTGGCGGCAATGGCGCGATGGCACCTGGAGCAAAAGCATTGAGTTATTACGATCATCCCACTGGGTCATCATTGGTGGCGGTGGGATTTTTCATGATCATGAAGTCGGCCAAAAAGGTCTTAATCCCCTGTTCATTTGGTGGTTACGAACAGTACTACTGAAGTTACTCAAGAAACCAATTTTAATTTGGTCAGTTGGTATGGGACCAATTCAAAACCAATCATCATCTTTTTGGCTCAAAGGGATTTTGAAAAGAGCACATACGATTACCGTACGTGATCAAGCTTCGGTAGATTTGGTAAAACAATACACGCATAAAGAGATCACGGTAGTACCTGATCCAGTCTGGGGTTCATTACCAGCGCCGTCACAATCTCAAGTAGAAGGAACACTGGGCATCAATATTCGAGAAAGCCATCGGTACTCACTAGAACAATTAGAAAAGTTACTGCATGAGACGATCGATCAAGTCATGCAAACCCAACCAATCAAGCAAATCCTTTTGATACCTTTCGCCTTTCATCAACCAGACGATCGCGAAATTATGAAATCCTTAAGGACAAAGCTAAAAATCCATTACTCACTCCCCATAGAAATCAGTACTGCACAAACCATCGAATCAGTGTACGCCATCGTTGCATCTTGTAGCTTCATGATCGCCATGCGCTTCCATAGCTATATCTTCGCCCAAAGTGCCCAAGTCCCTAGCTCATTAATGAGCTACAGCAGCAAGACTGATGAGATCACCAAATCAACAGTCCAGGAGTATGAAAGCCAACAGCAAGATACCGTGGTATTTTGGCAGGATATTCTATCAAGAACCTTGTAAAGCTATTCAGTGATCGCAGCATCCGACCTCCCAATAGTCGCAGCATCAAACGCCTCTTCATTAGCATAATCTGGAACATCAAGATCGACCGTCTCACGCAAAGAAGGACTGGTAGAGCTATCTAGAGCTAGTGGCAAATTTCGAAGAGGCCGCCAATCACTCGCCGACCGCACCGCTGTATCAACACCAATATCACTAGATGAAACACCCCCAACCTCAGCACACCCTACCGACATAGTCAAAATTACGGCCAATAGATTGCGGCAGCTTAAAGCAGGACTAGATACATCACGTAAACAAAGTTTTTCCATAGTAGTTGGGAAGACACACTACTCTAGCAGAATAGTAACCAAAATTAAACATGAAACATTGTATTCTCCAAAGAAAGCCTAGTCGGTTTGCGTAATTAATGGTCACAATAGTACAACAAAATGCCAAAGTGACATTAATTTATGAAACTCTCCGCCGTATTTTACGACAGATTATGATACCAGAACCACACACTTCCAGTTTTTACTTTTCCCCCAAAAAGCTCTAGAATCTTGCTACTTACAATCTACTTATGGACTACAATCAAGAGTCACTTCTGAAGCACAAAAAAGCTCAAGGCAAACTAGGTATCTATAGCAAATTTGGACCGATGCTCACTCGCACTGACTTGAGCCTGGCCTACACTCCAGGTGTTGGTGCTGTCTCCTCTCATCTCGGCAAACACCCTGAGGAAGCGTATGAATATACGATCAAAGGCAACACCATTGCTGTCGTTTCTGATGGTTCTGCTGTACTTGGTCTGGGTAATATTGGTCCTTATGGCGCTCTACCAGTAATGGAAGGTAAATGTATTTTGTTCAAGGAATTCGGTGGTGTTGATGCTTATCCGATCGTACTGAGCACACAGGATACTGAAGGCATTATTCAGGCTGTGATGGCGATAGCACCAACATTCGGCGGCATTAACTTGGAAGATATTGCTGCTCCACAGTGCTTTGAAATCGAACGTCGCTTGAGTGAAGCACTCGACATTCCTGTTTTTCATGACGACCAACATGCAACAGCGATCGTCACTCTAGCAGGAGTAATCAACATCTTGAGAATCACTGGAAAAAAGGCTGACGAACTAAAAGTTGTCGTCAATGGAGCTGGTGCTGCTGGACTGGGAACAACGAGATTACTACTCAGCTACGGCATCAAGAACATTACTGTCTGTGATTCCAAAGGCATCATTAGCCTAGATCGCAGTGATCTCAATAGTGAGAAACGTGAAGTTGCCGAACGAACGAACCCAGAGAGAAGAACTGGAGGACTCACTGAAGCAGTACGAGGAGCTGATCTATTTATTGGATTGTCAGTAGCAGGAGCACTGACAGGCGAACAAGTAAAACTGATGGCCTCCAAACCCGCCATCATTGCTATGGCCAATCCCGTACCTGAAATTATGCCAGACGAAGCAAAAGCTGCGGGAGCATACATTGTCGGCACAGGGAGAAGTGACTTCCCCAATCAGATCAACAATGTCCTCGTATTCCCAGGTGTCTTCAAGGGCTTACTGGCTACTCGCACAAAGAAAGTCGATGACCGGATCAAACTAGCTGCAGCCAAAGCAATCGCTAGTTGTGTTAGTGATGCGGAGCTCAACCCTGAATATATTATTCCAAGCGTCCTCGATGCTCGTATCGCCAATACTGTTGCTCAGGCGATCATCGATAACGTTGCTTAATCCGCCTCCCCTTTTCCCACTCATTGACGTCAGCAGTAGTGCCACCTATGCTACTGCTGATTTATTTTACCTATGAAAAAATTCCTTTCTTTCTTGTTGGCAAGTAGTTTGTTCGTCCCTCAAGCCTTGGCAGCGACAAGTAGCGACATGGATATTGCATTATACCAAGCAAAAGTAACATCAAATATTCGTGCTCAAGCGAGCATGGAAGGTAAGCTTATTGGCAATCTCTCCGCTGGTCAGAGCATCTATGTGCGTGATACCAAAGGCCAGTGGTGCGATGTTGAATATCGTCAATTCGAACATGCTTACATTCTCTGTAGTCTCTTAGAGGAAACTGAGACAGAAGAAGATACTACTGATTATTATTCTTCTGATTATAGTTGGGATGAGGATACCACTGACTATTATTCTAGCGATGAGAATACTGATGACTGGTATAGTGAGGAAGATTCAATGCCATTCTCATGGGAACCAGAGGCTTGTGATCCTGAGATCCACATCTGTAGTGCCAGCTTCAACTTCGGCATCAGGGCATCTCTTCAAGATGTGCCAAGTACAGCACAAGATATTCGCCTCAACTTACATGGTGATGGCAAATTCAACATTACTCCAGACAATCAACAAGAAGTACAAATCAGCCTCAATGGCTCAGCAGACAATGCTACAGGCTCACTTGTCGCTAGTGGAGAGTTGATTCTCAAACGAGCTATGTATATTCGTATCAATCAATTACTAGCTACAGGCGAGGCACTCGAAGCACTACCACCTGAGCTTAGCTCAATGGAACAATACTTGGGCAAGTGGTTGACATCACCAGATAGCGGTGACATGACTAGCATGGGTGGCTTCTTATCAAAGGACGACCTCAATATGATGGCTGAAGCAATCAGCAGTACTGAGTTTATTGGTAGCGAAAAAAATGGCATCCGGCTTTTGAACCATTACCGATTCTCTTCAGATAGTATGCCAACCACTCGTTGGGGTGAGATGCTACCAACGACCTTCAATGGTCATGCTGATTTCTGGATCGATGAGAACCAGTTTCCAGTAGCAATGTCACTGCATTTCGAGCCATCAAGTGAGATGCAGATTGGTACCGGGACGATCGACATCACCTTGAAGCTGAACAACCTCAATAGCAGTACTGAGATTACTGAACCTACTGACGCGATCTCAATCTTGGGACTATAGTTTTCTTCCAAATTCAAAAAGAGGCTAGTGAAATATCACAGCCTCTTTTTTGTAAACCAACGATTAGACTTAGAATTTAATCATCTGCTACCAAACGTCCACTGACTAAACTGAATGACTCAAGATAACGAGTAAATGCAGGACTAAGTGAGATATCGAGCCCCATTGCTTGATCAAGACGATCCGCTGTTCTACGATCGACCACACCACTGAGCTCTGGTGAAGTTACGGTGACATTGTATTTCTCTTGAAACTGTTTCACAGCAGATTCGGTCTGCTCACCAAAGAAATCAGTGTGAGGTCCATTATAGAGACCAAGCTTCTCCAAGTTCTCTTGCAATGTAGTTACTGACACCCCCTTACTACCGCGCTTCAAGATAGTCGCTGGAGCAGGCATTGTAGTGGTCTGACCAAATAACACTGACATCATTTGTTTTCGAGTGGTGTCATCAAACTCTCCTGCATGAGCATCTTTTTGGTCGACGATCAGTCCTTCAGCAATTTGGAAGCGAATAATGGCAGCCTTGGTGGCATCACCGAAGTACCCAGTAATTGTTGGGTTATCAAAATACCCGAGAAGACGAAGATTTTGTTGGAGACGAGAGACCTCTTCACCTTCTGCGCCATAAGCCAAAGCAAGATTGATCACGCTACCACTGTTTGTAGAAGTAGTTGGCTTGGTAGTAGGCGTCTTAGAATCATCACTAAATGGTACATCGATATCAGTTTGAGGTTGATCAAGTGGCTGAGTTTGTTTGGCGAGTAGCGCTTGCCATGTCTTTGGCCCAACAATACCGGCAACACTATCTGATTTCGTTTTGATAATATTTTTCTTGATTTGGAAATCAATCACTGCATCGTTGACCGATTGATCAAAGTTCTTGCTGGCCTTCAATGCATAGCCAGCATTTTGTAAAGACTCGATCAGGAGCCCGACATCATCATCAGTGTCCCCAAGACTAAGGTTTTTTCTGCCCGCTGATTGTTTCTTTTCCCAATAATTCGCTGGCAATGTAGCACTAGGCAGATTGTAGGTACCAATGCGGGCAGTTACTTCAGCTGGCACCTCACTACCAGGAAGGTACACAGTACATTGCGTAGTTCGCTTACCCCAGTTGGTAGCACGAGCCAAACCTTCCTCACCTTTACCAACCCAGATATCAAAACGATTCCCCTTGATCGCTCCCCCACGATCTGACACCTGTCCGACACCAAAACCACCAATATCTACTATGGTACCAAAAGGATACTGAGGTGGAGCCGCCACTGTACCAAGGGACACTTTCTTACCATTGGCGGTGATATCATCACCATTGAGTGCCACATCAGCTGCAAAATCACCACGAATATAATTCGCCTGCCCAGGAACAGGTTGATAATAAGCCGTCACTACACATCCTAGGCTGGAGACTAAGGGTACAGTATTCTCATCAGCATGAGCCAGGGTTGGCGTGTGTACAGCTTCTAGAAGCAATAAGCTTACTGTAGCAATGACACTTACACTGGCACGGATTGGGGGACGCAACATATGTTTTGGTTTTTGGTATTCCAAGTAGTATACCACCCCTAGTCACCCCAATGTGCATAGAGAGGTCACTTTTTGTTGACAGTACTCCAGTCAACCATTATATTCATATGGCATTTCTGTGCTGGCGGTTGTCTGTGGCAAAAAACAGCAATATGATCAGCAAATTTTCGAACTACATCTCCTAAGTCTACCCTCTATATCTTATGGTCAAGGCCACTCCCCGTAGATATTTCAATCAAAAAATGGATATTTTGCCATTGCCAAACCTGATTGAAGTACAATTAGACTCTTACAACTGGTTTCTTGACGAAGGTATTTCTGAATTATTGGATGAAATTAGTCCAATTCAGGATTTTACCAGCAAGAATCTTGAGCTCCACTTCCTCAAACATACTTTGGACAAACCAAAATATGACGAGAAAATCGCCAAGGAAAAGAATATTACTTTTGAAGCGCCACTGCGCTGCCAAGTGCAATTAATCAACAAAGTTACTGGTGAAGTCAAAGAACAAGAAGTGTTCTTGGGCAATTTGCCAATCATGACCCCTCGAGGCACCTTTATTATCAATGGTGTCGAACGTGTTGTGATCAGTCAGATCGTGCGCTCTCCAGGTGTGATCTTTACCAAAGACGATGCCACAGGCCTCTTTGGTGCCAAGATTATTCCAAATCGTGGTGCTTGGCTCGAGATCGAGACCGGCAAGCGAGGCGTGATCACGGTCAAAGTCGACCGCAAACGAAAGGTGCCAATTACCGCATTCTTACGTGCTCTTGGTTATGGCAAAGACAAACAAATTATCGACCTCTTCAAAGACGCAGTCACAGGAGATACTGACTACATACTAGCAACATTGGAACGTGATCCCACAGCTGACGAAGAAGAAGGTCTTCAAGCTGTCTACAAACGTATTCGTCCAGGAGATTTGGCTACATCAGAGAACGCCAAGTCATTGATTGAGACTATGTTCTTTGACTACCGTCATTATGACATTGGTCGTGTTGGCCGTTATAAAATCAACAAACGTCTTGGTGTCGAGACTCCAATTGATCGTGAGCACCGAGTCTTCCAGATCGAAGACCTCGTCATGATCATCAAAGAAATTATCCGACTCAACAACACTCCTGATGCCGAGGAAGATGATATCGACCATTTAGGTAATCGTCGTGTTCGTCCAGTGGGAGAATTGGGTCAAAACAAATTCCGCGTCGGTCTCTTGCGTACAGAACGTATCTGTAAGGATCGTATGACGGTCCTAGATCTTGAGACTGTGGTTCCAACCCAATTGATCAACTCTCGTCCAATTATCGCTGCGATGCGTGAATTCTTCGCGAGTTCACAATTGTCACAATTCATGGACCAGACCAATCCATTGTCAGAACTAGAACACAAACGTCGTCTCTCTGCTACTGGTCCAGGAGGACTCACTCGTGAACGTGCCTCATTTGATGTCCGTGACGTGCATCGTACTCATTACGGTCGTATCTGTCCGATCGCTACCCCAGAAGGACCAAATATCGGTCTCGTTGTGCAGCTCTCTACCTATGCCAAAATCAATGCACATGGTTTCATTGAAACAGCTTACCGCAAAATCTCTCAAACCATGAAGAATGGCACAGAGAAATTGCTTGGCCACAGCATCGGTGAAGAGATTGTTGATGCAAAAGGCAAAGTATTGATCGCAGACCGCACCGTTATTGGTGAAAAAGAATTAGCAATTTTGAAGAAACTCAAAGACGTCAACGAGATCGCTGTTCGTCCTTATGTGACTGATGAAGTTCAATATTATGATGCGGATGAAGAGACTGCTTTCATCATTGCGCAAGCAAATCTACCAGTAAATGATGTTGGTGAATTTACAGAAAATCGCGTATCAGCACGTAAAGATGGTGAAGCTGCCTTCTACCATATCAAAGACCTTACCCATATCGACATCTCACCAAAACAGGTGGTATCTGTCTCTACCTCTTTGATTCCTTTCGTTGAGCATGATGAAGGAGCTCGTGCATTGATGGGTTCCAACATGCAACGCCAAGCGGTTTCTTTGATCAATCCAGAATCTCCAGTCGTCGGTACCGGTATGGAAGGTATCGCTGCTGTCAACTCTCGCCAGGTACTTGTCGCTGAAGAAGGTGGTACTGTTTCTTATGTCGACGCCAGTATGATTACGATCATCACTGACTCAGGTAAGAAAACAACCTACGAACTCCACAATTTCTCTCGATCAAACCAAGGTACTTGTATTCACCAACGCCCTATCGTCGACAAGAATCAGAAAGTAGCCAAGGGTGACGTCATCGCCGATGGTGCAGCTACAGAAAAAGGTGAGCTTGCATTGGGTCGCAATCTTCTCGTGGCTTACATGCCATGGCAAGGTGGCAACTTCGAGGATGCGATCCTGATTTCAGAAAATGTAATCCGTCGTGATTGTTATTCTTCTATTCATATCGAAGATTACCCAATCGACG
The DNA here is from genome assembly GCA_017984655.1 of Candidatus Altimarinota bacterium. Classification (GTDB taxonomy): domain Bacteria; phylum Patescibacteriota; class Gracilibacteria; order RBG-16-42-10; family RBG-16-42-10; genus JAGNZB01. The sequence continues at coordinate 128 of JAGNZB010000032.1, read as the reverse complement.
TACGTGATACCAAGCTCGGACCTGAAGAAATTACCAAGGATATTTCAAATCTTTCCGAGCGCATGCTTGGTCGTTTGGATGAATCCGGCATTATCTACATCGGCGCAGAAGTCGAAGTTGGTGATGTG